>CACGHR010000027.1 GCA_902572915.1 uncultured Prochlorococcus sp. | reverse complement strand
AAGATAGATTAGATGCCTTAAGAAAAAGTGCAGAAAAAGCTAGATCAGAATTATCTCAACAAGAAGGTTCAGATAAATCAGTCTCAAGCGAAAATGTTTATGGACAATAAAAGTTTAGTTTTAATAGCAGCTAAAGCTTGTGATGAGAAAAAGGCTAAAGATATAAAACTTATAAAAATTGACAAGGTTTCATACATAAGCGAATGGATAGTAATTGCAGAGGGATTATCTGATGTACAAGTTAGATCAATAACCAACTCTGTAGAAGGAGAATTAAGAGATAAGGCTAATATTGAACCAATAAGAAAAGAAGGAATTAACGATGCAAAATGGGCTTTACTTGATTATGGAGATTTAATCATAAATATTTTTCAACCAGAAATAAGAAAATTTTATGACCTTGAATCATTCTGGAGTAATGGTGATAATCTTTCATTTCCATAATTATTATTTTTATTTATGAACGATTTTAAATGTCCTGTGCCCAGAGAGCAACAACCCACAAATGAATTTATTGAATTATCAAAATCGACCATTTTTTCTTGGCCAAAAACAAAAAAATCACTAATTTTTGTATTAATTAAATTCTGGGTCGGTGCATTTATTCTATTTCTTATTATTTCTTCTGGAAGTGCATATTTCAAAACATCCCTTTTAAAATACGTATTATTAAGTTTTTTTAGTAGTTTATCAATACCTCTTTTGATTTCCATAAGGTTATATCTGGGATGGAGTCATATATTTAAGAGATTGACATCTGAAAGAGTTGAGTACGAAGAATCAGGCTGGTATGACGGTCAAATATGGATAAAGCCATTACCTTTAAAAGAAAAAGAATCACTTATTGCTTCAATTGAAGTAAAGCCAATTTTAAAAAATCTAATTCAAAGTTTGTCTATTATTTCAATATTAGTCTTATCAGGAATGTTGCTCTTTCAATATTACAATTTTTAAATGACCTCAAACTTCAAGAACCTCTATACATCAAACAACCCTCCTCTACAAGCAACATTAATAAGAGGTTCAAACATTGAGTCGATTCATAAAATTCATGCTGTTATTAGCGACAAAAAAGGGAGGGTTTTAATGTGCGCAGGAAATCCAGAATATAAAAGTTTTATAAGATCAGCATTAAAACCCTTTCAGTCAATACCTTTTGTTAGCAGTGGAGCTGCATCAAAAATGAATAATGATTCAAAATCAATTGCATTAGCATGTGGTTCACATACCGGATCAAGAATTCATTCAAGGGAAGCCTTTAAAATTTTATGGGAATACGACATTGATATTAATAATCTGAAATGTCCATTTTCAAAGACAAGCCCATTAGAACATAATTGTTCAGGCAAACATGCTGCTTTTCTAGCTACATGCAAAAAAATGAATTGGCCATTAGAAAATTATTTAAAGGGGGATCATCCACTTCAAATAGAAATATTCAGAATTGTTTCTGAATTACTTGAAATTCCGATTTCTGAAATTAATGCAGAACGTGATGATTGTGGTGCTCCAACTCTTTATTTAAAATTAATTGAAATGTCAAAATTATATTCACTTCTTAGCAGTTCCGACAATGCAGAATTAGAGCAAATCAGTAGAGCTATGACAACTAACCCAATAATGATAAGTGATAACAATAAATTTGATACAGAAATAATTAAGGCTTCTCATGGACAAGTTATAGGTAAAGGCGGTGCTGAAGGAATACAGTGCCTTTCTAAGGTAAATGAAGGGATAGGGCTAGCTTTAAAAGTAGAAGATGGCTCAAAAAGAGCTAAGCATGCTGTTAGCCTTCACCTACTAAAACAACTTGAGTGGATATCCGATTTAAGAATTCAAGACATTGAAGAGAAGGTGTTTAATTTTCCAGAAGGAGTGCGAATTGAAGTTAAAGGTCAATTAAAATTCCAAGAATCCTAAAAAAATAGAAAAAATAACCCTTTCAGATGTATGCTATGTATATAACGCGGGGTAGAGCAGTCTGGTAGCTCGTCGGGCTCATAACCCGAAGGTCGGAAGTTCAAATCTCCCCCCCGCCACCATTTCAAAGCAGCTTCAAGGCTGCTTTTTTGTTTTTCAATTTAACTTCTGAACATAATAAAGAAATTCGAAAAAGATGGGATTTTATCCTATTAAAAACAGCTTATATAGAATTAGAATTATTAAATATCTTTTTGTATTGAGAGTTTAAAATCAATTCTCACTATTAAACCAATCATGATGAGCAATATTCCAATATAAGAGTTCAATGATAGTTCCAAAATATTTAATTGAGTTTCTAACTTAATTTTAGCTTATTAATTATATCTTTAAAATATACTCATAACAAAGAGATTTTCTAAAAACATAAAAATTTGACCTTTTTCTCAATTAAAATTATTGAGTTAATACAGTAGAGTTACATTTAATAATAAAGAAATTCATGGATAATTTACTACAGCGTGATCTAGGTTCAAGCTTACTGTCAATGGCAATAATTTTAGGTTGGTTAGGTTTGTTTTTTGTTTTTTTGAGAATATTAACGATTTCTATAAAAAGAATCCTTGAATCAATATTCAAGAAATCTTGATTAATGAAATAAATCAATTATTTCGATTTTTTCACAAAATAACTCTATCACTAAGTATAATGACCTAAAAAATGTCAATTTTAGATAAGACTCAAATAGGTAATTCCGTTAAAATCAACCTAGAACTATCAAAGGATAGACTTACGAAAGAAATTATTGATGCTATAAATGTTTCTTCAGTGTGCAAAATTAGTGGTTTTCGCATAACTGATGGTAAAGGTATTGGAGTCATATTGAAATTATCGAATGGAAAAGAACAATGGTTTTTTGAAGATGAAATTGATCTCCTCGACGAAAATGGTAATGTAATAAAAAAAATCAAAAAAATAAATGAGGAAAATAGTTTGATATTTGATATTTTAAAAAATTTAAAGTATGAAAATAAAAATAAAGTTAGCCAGCTACTTAATCCCATTAACTTTTTTCTCTGGCTAGTAGTATCTTTTAGAGATATTTTTTAAATATTTAAAAAATCTCATTAAAATTAGGATAACTAAATAAAATATTAAATAAAAATTTAAGAAATTTCAAGTAATGGCAAAAAATATTATTGATGTAAGAAATTTATCTAAGTCATTTGATATCTCATCCAAAGAACCAGGCTTAAAAGGAACAATTAAACATTTTTTTAAAAGACAAACAAAAAGTTTAAAGGTTATAAAAGAAATAAGTTTTGAAATCAAAGAAGGGGAAATAGTAGGTTTTCTAGGTGCCAATGGAGCAGGTAAAACAACAATTTTAAAAATACTTTGTGGATTAATTTATCCAAGTGAAGGTTCAATTATAGTCTCAGGTTATTTTCCGTATAAAAGAAGAGACAATTTCCTAAAGAATATAACCCTAATAATGGGTCAAAAACAACAACTTATTTGGGATCTTCCTCCAATTGAATCATTTTATTTGAATGCATCAATATATGACATAGATAAGTTCGAAGCAAAAAGAAGGATAAAAAATTTATCCGATATGCTTGAAATTGACCATGAGCTTTTCATCCCTGTTAGAAAACTATCTCTCGGACAGCGAATGAAATCAGAATTAATAGCAGCTTTGATTCATAAACCCAAAATTCTTTTTTTAGACGAGCCTACGCTTGGTTTAGATATTAATGCACAAAGAAATTTAAGAAATTTTCTTCAAAAATATAATAAGGAAACTAATGCAACGATCTGCCTAACGAGTCATTACATGAAAGATATTACATCTTTATGTAAGAGGGTTATATGCGTTCACAACGGATCTATCTCATATGATGGAGAACTAGATCTTTTATTAAAAAAACTTTCACCCATCAAAGAAATATCAATATTTTGTCGTTCTGAAGAAGATGCAAATCATTTAAAAAATTCAGGTTTCAAGGTTAAAAATAAAACAAAGAAAGAAATCACAATAAAAGTTGAAAATAACTCTATAACTTCAGCTCTGAAAACTATCCTAAATAATTTTGATATTGAAGACCTTTATATAAATGAGCCGCCTATAGATGAAATAATTGGGAAAATATTAATTAAAAAGGATCATGATATCTAATTTGATTAGTCCAAAATTTTTCACCTTATTAAAGGTCCAATATTCAAATATGTTGGAATATAGGGTAGAGATAGCATTGTGGGCGATTTCAGGGATTATACCTTTTTTTATGTTAAACATTTGGACAAACAATGACCTTAATGAATCATTAAACATTAGTGATATAATGCTTTCTAGATATTTCTTGTGTGCTTTTTTTGTAAGACAGTTTTCAGTAGTTTGGGTTGTATTTAGCTTTGAAGAAGATTCCCTAATGGGGAAAGTATCTCCATATCTAATCCAACCCTTAAATCCATTTTTCAGATATTTTGCACAACACCTCGCGGAACAAATAACAAGATTTCCTTTCGCACTAATAATCGCATTCTTCTTTTTTTTAGTTAATCCAGAAAGTATATGGATTCCAAATTTTGGTATTTTATTCTTGGGGACAATATCGACTTTTTTATCTTTCCTAATACAATTTTTAATTCAGTCAATAGTTGCTTGTCTTTGTTTCTGGACAGAAAAAGCATCATCAATTGAAAGATTATTATTTATACCGACTTTATTTCTCTCAGGTCTTTTAGCTCCAGTTGTTTCATTTCCCGAAAATGTAAAATCATGGATTTATTTAACTCCTTTTCCATATCTAATTGATTTCCCTGCGAACTTACTTTCAGGCAATGCAACAAATATTAGCATTGGCTTTAGTATGCAAATTTTATGGATTATTTTGCTTTTCCCTGTATTTAAAAAAATATGGTCTGAAGGGACAAAAAAATATACTGCTATGGGATCATGAATCTATATAAATACTCTAAAGTTTATACAAAATTCCTATACACTTCTCTTGCTTCTGAATTGGAGTATAAAGTAAATATTTTAATTGATTTGTTAACGGCAATTTTAAGTTTAATAGGGAGTATTTTTTTATTAACTATTTTCTTTCAAAACAATGCCACTATTGGAGGCTGGGAATTTCAACAGGCACTAATAATTCAAGGAATTTATACAATTTTGAATGGAATAACTAATACATGGTTCAATCCAAATCTTACAGAAATAGTCAAACACGTAAGAGAAGGAACTTTAGATTTCGTACTATTGAAACCTATCGATAGTCAATTTTTTATCTCCTTAAAAAAAATGACCCCATCTGGCTTTTTAGAAATAATGCTTGGAATTTGCTTATTGTTATATTGCACCAAAATAAATCAAATAAATTTAAATTTCAACTTTCTGACTTTATGTTTGATTACGATTATTTGTTCAATTTGTATTTTATATAGTTTATGGTTTTTTATTTCAACTACAACTATTTGGTTCGTCAAGACATGGAATGCTACCGAAGTATTAAGATCGTTCCTTTACATTGGAAGATTTCCTTTGAATTCATTTTCATTTTCTCTAAGAATATTTTTTAGTGTGTTCATACCAATTGCATTTATAACTACAGTCCCATCTGAAGTGTTCCTAGGTATTTCTCAAATATGGAAAATCTTGCTTGAAGTCATTGTTGCATTAGTATTTCTTTTTACTTCTAGAAAGTTCTGGTTATTTGCACTAAGGTATTATTCTTCAGCATCTAGCTAGGTTTTATTTAATAAATTCTTTACACAATTCCCAAATTTCTTGTTTACTCTTTAAATTTGAGAGCCTTGATAATTTCTTGAAATCAGATTTTGATTTACTAACAGCTAAAAGCCTACAGTTGTACTGAATTTGGTAATTTCTAGATACTAAACCTAATTTGATTGCGACATCACTAAAAATGAATATTAGTCCGAGTATAGAAGCAACCTTAAAAACATTTAAAAAAGAATTTGAATAATTTTTATTATCAGTTTTTACTTCAAACTTCATTATTTGACTATATGTTGAGGGCATTTAATTGCAGCAATCGCAACTGCCGTAACTTTAAAGTTTTCAGAATTCTCAATAACCTTTTTAACATTTAATGGTCCAAATTTATAACTTGCATCACTATAAGAAAGAAGTAAAGATTTGTAATTATCATGTCCTAAATTTCTATATTCACAGAAATTATCTCCTACATAGTTCAAAAGAGTTACCAAGGTTAATTCAATCATTAAAGCTTTTTAAATTATCAAACTTCTTACGAATAATACAATGCATGATCTTTTTAACAAGTTTAATTTTATAAAACATTCAAAATAATGAATTAAGAATTTAAACCATTAAGTTTAAAACACCTTATTATTTCAGGATTTAATGCTTGATTTAGATAATTATTATTAAAGCACTACCTGTAGTGTATAAATAAGTCATCGTTTGCACTACAGATAGGGGGTTGCAATTTTTAAGAAATTGGTTTAAAAATAAGGTTCCCCATCACCTGACCTTTCCTTATGTAAGGTCTTTTTTTTTGTTAAATTCAGTTTTCATTTAAAAGTATTTTCTAATAAAAGGATTAGTTAATCAAAAAATAATCTTTAATGATCTTACTAACAAACTAATACCAACAGAAAGACAAATTATTGTAAAAGTTTTTTTGACTAATACATTTCCTTTTATTTTAGATAAATGAGCTCCAACATAACCTCCAGCAAAAGAACCTAAAATTAATACTATTAATAAACTTATTGGTACTGTTCCTAATTTACTCAAGAAAATTGCTCCAGTTAGATTCCAAAATATTCCTACAGTAAAGAAAGTTAAACTTATAGCCCGAAGAAAATCAATCCCAAAGGTCTTTATTAAAAGAATTGTTACGAGCAATCCAGTCCCTGAAGAAATAGAACCATTCAAAATACCTATTAGAAAAATAAAAATTGAAAATCTAATTTTAATAATTAAATTAAGTTTCCTATTATCAGAAGATAAACCCAAATTTGACTTAAGAAATGAATAAACCGCCAATAATATTGAGAAAATCCCTAAAAACAGGTATAAATATTGTTCTGATACAAAATCTACGATAGTAGTTCCAAAAACAACTCCAGGTAATCCAAAAATTAAAATTTGCAAAGCAACATTAATATCATTATTTAGAGACTTGTAATTTCTAAATGAACCTCCTATTCCTAAAGCTACTGTTGCAAACTTATGACTAGCCAAAGCTTGATGATAAGGAATCCCAAATAATATTAAGACTGGCAATTGTAGTAAGCCTGCTCCACCTCCAGAAATTGCTGAGAAAGTATTAGAAAAGAATGATATCAAAAAAATATATATATATTTAAATAAAGAATGATCAATACTATTTACTAATGTTGTTACCAAATAAAGCATTAAATTTAAATTAAAATATTTTAATAAATAAGTGCAATTTTACTTAAAGGCAAAAAAAATTTATTAATTTTGTTGTCTCTTTTTTAGTCATACATTTACAAAAACTGTTATCATCGATAAGCATGTCAAGAATATTATGCATATACAAGATGCAATTTACCTTGATCAGTTATGTCCCAAAATAAGTAATAAAAATTGGAGAGAGACACTTCATAAACTTACAAGGTATAAATGCATTTATTGCGGGAAACCATCAGAGTCATTGGATCACCTTCATCCAAAGTCAAAAGGCGGTAAGAGCAGTACAAGTAATTGCGTGCCTTGTTGTTTATCATGTAATGGCAAGAAATCAGATTCAGAAGTTCTCAGTTGGTATAGAAAACAAAAATTTTATGACCCTAGAAGGTCTATGGCAATAAGAGCATGGTTTAATAATGATTTAAAGTTAGCATCAATTCTTTTGAACTACGTTAATTAAAAAAACAAAATATTTTAAATTTTTTTGGTACAAAGATTAAATACTTTTTGTTTAATTAATGTGTATTAAATCATTATATTAATATTATTCTATTTTCTTCGTAATTTCTTTTATAGCCTCTAAAAATAGAGATATTGCGATAATCGTCTTTCCACATTATTGGTGAATCTATAACTTTACTTTCAGGTGATTTTACTGAAAAAATCAAGCCAAACACAAAAAGAATAGTGAATAATATTATGGTCAATACTAATTTGTCTGAAAAATTATTCATTAGTTTTATCTATTTGAAAAGTTTTTGTCTGGAGTTGTTTTTTCGTAAATTTCTAGAAAATATGATTTAAAATAATTAACACCCTCCTCTCCAATTAAGCCAAATGACCATCCACAATCATTTACTACTTTTAATGAAATTTGATTTGCCAAGTCATCTTTCTCTATCCATTTCTTTTGTGGATTGTAAGAAAAAGAGATGATATTTTCAGTTTTTACAATGGCTGATTTCATCGCTTCATCTTTAGAAAAACCATTTTGAATAGCTTTACAATATATTCTGGAAAAATTATTTGAGATCCTATTTTGGAGTAAGCTAACACTTGGGTCTGATGCTTCAAAAGCCAAACCCATTGCAGGGTTTAATAAATTAACTATCAAGAAAATTAAAACCAAAAAGAACTTTATCAATATCTAAAAAATTTATATTTATACACAACAATAACAATAGTATTTTTTTTTTGCTGACTTTTCAATTAATCTAGTAATTCTTGAAAGAAAAAATTTCAATTTATTAAAAATTAATAGTATTGCAGCAAGTTCAGCAATAATATCAGAAGTTTACTTGAACAACTTGATATGTACGATTATTTGATGACATTGTTATTTTTTCCTGATTGGACAAATGGACTTCCATCGGACTTTTTAATACTGCATTTTTTCATTGGAGCTATTATTTTCCCCTTTAACATGATTCATGCCAAAGCAAGAAAAATTGATAGTCAGAATCCACAAGAAGCAGCCAATGGCTACAAAAATTCAGACAATACAACATTCTTTGGATACGAAGAAATCAATTAGATTTCAATAAAAGTTATTTAATGAATCAATTATTTGATGGAAATCTTCCTGAATTCAACCTTGAATCTCAAAATTTTTAGTCCTAGTGAACCTTTGGGTATATTTATTCTTGTTTTAGGGTTAATATTCTCTACTTTAATTTTTTATATTATTTATGCCGTTAGCACTAATAAAGAATCCTTAGATGATAAAAAAATAAGAACCAAAAAAGAATCTTTGCAACAAGAAAAAATAGGAAAACTCTTTCCTAAGAAAAAATAGTTTTAATTATTTTATTACTATTTAGTAATTTATTTATCCTGGTAATTACTAGATCGGTGGGATCTAACAACATAATTTTCAGTTCTCTGAGATCAAACATCATTTGATAAAAATTAATCCTAACATTTTAAAATTCTTTACGAGAAACTTAATATTGTTATTTATAAGGCAAAAAATATTTCTATTACTAATAAAAAGTGTTAAAAAAGAAGAAATGATTCGAATTAGTGGAGAGTTCACCTCAATATCTTTTTCTGGCTAGTGGAGCTAAGAATGGAGAAGGTTTTTGGATTGTGGGAGCAAAAAATTGTGATGAAAATATTCTTGAGGATAAAAACCTATTAGATTGCCATAGAAAAGAATTAATAGGAAATAAATCAGCTAAGGAAATTCTTTTTGCTATCAATTTAAATATAAATAATTTATTCAATGAGCTAAGAAATAAAAATTATTTAATTGAAAAACCTTCAATGGGAATTTCATTTAATATCCCACTCGATCTATTGGAAACTATTTTTGATTTTTGGTTAGATATTTATAAAAAACAAGAAGTCTGGGAAACTTGTCTAGGTCTACTTAAAGTGAGAAAAAGAATTTCTCTAACAAACCTAATTGAAAGCGATAGCTTAAAAGGGGACACTAAAAAATGGGCTATAAAAGTTGAAAATTTACATACTTATGTACCTAAATCACTTAGGATTGAGAAGCTAAATGACCCTATGTGGAAATAAATTCTACCTTTAATTAATCGATATATTTACTTAGTAGGATATTTAAGTAAAAATAAGATTATTTATTAATTAAAAATGAATAAGCCGTATTCTTTTAATGCTGATCAAATGAACGGAATTGTCGAGGATACTTACGCCAACATAATAAAAGAATGTGAAAATTTAAAAAAAAATACTAATTGCCCAAATGAGCAGGTATTAGCACTTTTGAGTGTAATCGCATCAAATTTCGCAACTACTCCAACAGAAAAAAGCTAATACTAAGATGACAATTTATTTTACATGGAATGAATTTGATAAGAGTGTAGAACACATAGCTAATAGATGTAAGTTCTTAAAGTTTTCTGGCATATATGGTGTACCTCGTGGTGGCTTATGTCTTGCTGTAGCACTAAGTCATAAATTAAAAATAAATTTAATTTCAGAACCCATAAAAAATTCACTTATTGTAGATGATGTTTATGAAACTGGTATTACATTAAATAACTTCAAAAATATAGAGGGAGCTATGTTTTTTGTATTATTTAGTAAAGTAAAACCTACATGGTGGAGTACTGTATATATGTCTGAGAAAAAGGAATGGATCGCTTTCCCTTGGGAAAACAAATTAAATTTACAAAATGACCGTATCGAGTACATCAAAAAAAGAGATTTAAGTTGAAGAAAAAATTATATTTAGCAAATCCTTATGGATTTTCAAAACAATCAAAAAAACTCTTAAGTGAATTTATTTACATCTTCAATGATTTAAATATAGAAGTATATGAACCTTTCGAGAGGACTAAACAAATAATACAAAAAGAGGGTGGATGGGCATATGAACTGGCAAGAAGTAATTTTCATGATTTAAAAAAATGTGATTGCATTTTTGCCATTGTTAATGGAACACCTCCAGACGAGGGCGTAATGATTGAATTGGGTATTGCAATTGCACTAAAAAAGGAAATCTTTTTATTCAGGGATGATTTCAGAAATTGTTCTGATAGCAATCAATACCCATTAAATCTAATGATATTTCTTGGACTTCCTAGAGATAATTGGAAAAAATATTATTTTGAATCATTACAAGATATAAAAAGTAATAAAAAAGGATTTGTCGATTGGGCTAAAAACAACAAAAAATAAACCACAAATCCTTTAGTTAAAGTTTTAAATTAAGTTCAACTCTGATAAGATGTTAGAATAAAGTTTATTTATAAAATTTTGACACAAGTTACTGTTGGAGAGAATGAGGGAATTGAATCTGCCCTTAGAAGATTTAAAAGGCAAGTATCTAAATCGGGCATCTTTGCAGATTTAAAAAGGCTTAGACATCATGAAACTCCTATTGAAAAATACAAAAGAAAGTTACAGCAAAGAAGAAAGGCAAGAAGAAGATAATTTGTAGTACATAATTTAAATTAATACAAAGTATTTATTATTAACATCTTTAATAAGTTTAAAAATATTCTGAAATATTTAAGACTTTAAACTTTTAAGTTTTTTAACAAGATTTATTCCAACTCCTGATACGGCAAGAAGATCTTTTTCATCCGCAGCAATAACTGCCTTTGTTGTTTTAAATCCAGCTTCATACAATGCCTTAGCACTTTTAGCTCCAACACCAGGCAGTGTAGTTAAGGTTTCAATATTTTTCTTTGAATTAACAGCTTTTGCTTTTACTTTACCTTTTACTTTTACTTTTGCTTTTACTTTTGCTTTTGCTTTTGTTTTTGTTTTTGTTTTTAAAGATTTTTCAGACTTAGTTGTTTTTTCTTCTTTCTTTAAAGGAGTCTCGGAGGATACTGCACTTTTAAATAGAATCGATTTTAGTTTTCTTAAGAATTTAGAAATCATTGCAATATATATATAAGTAATAAAATTAAATCTTCAATTTATATCTATTATGAGATTCCTAAATGGAATTAATAATAAAAATATATTTTATTGAATGAAATTAATTTATTTACATTTATATAAAGACACATATTTAATATTTATGCAAGCTCAGTAGCCATCGCAATGCATTTTTAGAATTGCCTAAAAATTTCAAGAAAAGAAAAAATGTAATTTTCA
Source organism: uncultured Prochlorococcus sp. (assembly GCA_902572915.1). Taxonomy (GTDB): domain Bacteria; phylum Cyanobacteriota; class Cyanobacteriia; order PCC-6307; family Cyanobiaceae; genus Prochlorococcus_A. Next base: position 1,995 of record CACGHR010000027.1, on the reverse strand, counting down.
AAATTTAAAGTATTTTCTAATTGTAAAATTAAAGTGTTAATAGAGAAGAGATCATAAAAAATGAAGCTTGTATTTATAAGTGGTCCTTCTGGTAGCGGTAAAACAACTTTATCAAACAAAATTAAAGAAAAAGTTAAAAATGGTATTGTTTTAAGTACAGACAATTACTATAAAACTGGGCTGATAAGCAGATTACTCTCAATATTTGTAGAAGGTTATTTCGATAAAAGCATTAGTTTTAATTACAAACTATTTAAAAAAGATTTTAATTTTATTATCAAGAATGGAATTTCAAACATTGAACGTTCATATAATTTCGATAGGAAATCAATAAATAATTATTTAAAAGAGACAAGTAATATTAATTTTTTAATTGTTGAGGGAATTTTTGCTAAAGAATTCTCAAATACTTTAAAAAATAAAAAAATTTTTTTTTTTAGAATTAAAAGTTGATAAAGATGATTGTATGAAAAGGGTTATCCAAAGAGATTTTAAAGACAGGGGGAAGACACAGAAACAAGCCGAAAATGATTTCTTAAAATCATGGGATATTTATTACGAAAGATTCAAAAATAAAAGTATTAAAAAAAATGCGAATGTAATCATTATTAAAAAAGATACTAGTATTAGTTACATACTTAAAAAAATATTTAATTAAGTCTTTAATTTTCTCTCTAATATTAAAGCACTTAAAATAGACCCTTCAATCCTGCCAAAGCCTTCTCCTTCAAACCAATCCCCACAAAATCCAATCCTAAATTTTCTATTAATTTGTAAAGATAAAGGCACTGCAAGTCCAGAGGGTTGAGAAGCTCTCCATCTCATAATAGATATTTTCTCATTACAAGTTAATTGATTTATGGAAGAATTACCCTCAAAAAGTTCATTAAAATTATTTAATACTTTTTGTTTATAAAATTCATCATCTTTCGCCTTTGTATAAGAATTAACAAAGTCTATATTTTTTGAATATACAACAATTCCTAATCTGTTGTTCTCTTGTAGCTGGAAAACAACTCTTTCAAACTTATATTTATTCTCTAACTCTTTTTCTAAATAAAAATACCTATATTTTTTAGAATAAAAATCTTTATAACTATAATCTTCATTTGTATAAATTAAAAAAGTTAACCTTGGAATAAATGATTGTTTTTCTAATGAATTCAAAAGTAAATCTATTCTTTTATCTTTATTTTTAGGAATAGCTTTTCTTAATGGAATTTGATTTATGTTTAATATTTCTAATGATCTTTTGTGTAATAACAAAGTAGTTGAGCAAATAAGATATTTTGATTTAAATTTATCTCCATTTATAGATGTTAATGTCCATTCATCATTATTAAACTTCAAATCAATTATCAAAGACTCGAAATAAAAATCAATTTCTCCCCTTAAATTATTAAGTTCAATTATCTTTTGAGATAATTGAGTCATAGAAGATAAAGAAAGATAATTATCCCCATTAGAAAAATCAAATTCTTTACCATTTTCTAAATTAGATTCTTCATATAAGAAAACCAAATCTGAATCGTCTTTTTTAATAAGGTTATTTTCCAATAAATCATCAATAAAACTTTTTAATAAAAGGTTATTTTTACTATTGCATATATTAAAATTTGGAGAACCATGGTTTAGCTTCCATCCTTTAAATCTTTTGCTTATTCTTGTACTTGATCTCCCTCCAAGTCCACGACCAACCTCAATTAATGCTACTTTCTTTGTAATGTTACTTTGAAGATACTTTGAAGCAAAAACACATGCAGATATTCCTCCACCAATTATTAATAAATCATATACATAATTACTTTTCATAAGTCTTATGTTGAAAGTTATTATCTTTCATTTCCTAAAAAACTATAAACAGAATTTAGTTTTTCTGATGATGAAAAATCAGTTTCAATAACAGGAGTGATATTATTATTTTTATAAAAAATAACTAAATCTCTTGTAAAATCATAAAAATCATCTAACGAATATAAAAACTTTTCTGATATA
>CACGHR010000026.1 GCA_902572915.1 uncultured Prochlorococcus sp. | reverse complement strand
AGGTGCGGAAAAGTCAACAGGAGAATGGCTAATATTTTTACATGCTGACACCAGATTAACTCATGACTGGTTTGCAAAAATAAACTCAGTTTTAAAGAGAGACAAAAAATTTATATACTATTTCAAATTTCAAATTAATGACCAAAAGATAATTTACAGAGTCCTCGAGATTATTGTTAATTTTAGAAGCCAATTTTTTAAACAACCATATGGGGATCAGGGTTTAATAATTCACAGATCAATTTATCTTAAGAATAATGGTTTTAAAAAGATTCCTTTAATGGAAGATTTAGATTTTTTAAGAAGATTAAAAAATAAAAAAGATTTAAAGCAGTTAAATTTATCTATTTTTATAAGTTCAAGAAAATGGGAAAGAACTAATATCTTTCTCCAGGCTTTCAAGAACTGGAACTTTAGAAGAAGGTGGTTAAAAGGCGAATCAACAAAGGCTATATATTCCGAGTACTACAAAAAATAATTAATTTGCATACCAAAAGGCGCATTTAGAGCCTTTTGGTTCTAATATCCAACCTTGTCTTTTGTAAAATGAAACTACCTCAGCGTCAGCAAAAAGGGTAACTTTTGAAATGCCAATATTTTTTAATTCTTTTAGGATATATTTCATTAACTCTTTACCCAATCCCAGTCCCTGATAGACAGGGTTAACGGCCACATCCCACACTGTTGCCTCTATAACTCCATCTCCAGTACATCTTGCAAATCCTACTAATCTAGGAAATTTATCGTCATGACGCCATAAACCAACCACCAAAATACTAAATTCCAAAGCTCTTTTAACCCTCCTTATTGGTCGTCTACTCCAACCAACTGTCTGCAAAAGTTGATCTAGCTCTATTAGATCTAACACTTTACTTTTACTGCATACAAAAATTTCTTCTTTATTCTTTTGAGTGAATTCATAAGAATTCAAACCATAAATATCAAAAAGTTCATCTTTAGATATACTATTCGATTTTTTAATTGATGAATCTTGTTTTCTAAAAATCATTAAAAATTTGCAAATCCTTTTTGTTGAAGCTCAGATAGCTGAAAATATAAGCCCTTATTCATTCTCAATTCATTATGAGTACCCTCTTCAACTAATGATCCCCCCTTTAAAACTAAAATCTTATCAGAACTTTCAATAGTTGCTAATCTGTGAGCTATTACTAATGCAGTTCTTTTTGTAAGAATTCTTTCAAGGTCTTTCTGCAGAGTAGCTTCTGTAGAAGGATCCATAAACGCTGTAGCCTCGTCCATTATCAAAACGACAGGATTTCTAATCGCTACTCTAGCTACTGAAAGTAATTGTCTCTCTCCAGAAGAGAGATTCCCGCCTCTTTCTCTAAGAAAAGTATTCAATCCTTCTGGTAATTTTTTTAACAAACTGTTTAATCCTAATTCTTTACAAAGATTCTCTAATTGAACATTGTCTATATTCGAATTTAGTTTCAAATTATCTGCAACGTTTCCACTAAAGATAAAGGTATCTTGTAGAACTACGCCCAACATATTTCTAAGAGTTGCAATAGGAATATCTTTTATATCTATATCATCGATTAAAATTTGGCCTGATTGAGGTTCATACAATCTACATAACAATCTAATTATGGTTGTTTTACCTGAACCAGTTGGGCCTACGAAAGCTACATGCTCTCCTGGATTAATTAAGAAAGATAAATCCTTTAAAATATGTTCTCCCTCTTTATAAAAGAAATTAACATTCTTGAATTCAATTTTACCCTTAAATTGCTTATTAGCATTTTGAGAATCTTCTGAAAAATGCTTTGCGGAAATAGAGTCTTTAATTTGAATTTCTTCATCCAATAATTCATTTATTCTTTCGACAGCTGTAAGGCCTCCTTGAATCTGAGTAAATCTTTCTGCAAGCTGTCTTAATGGTTCAAAAAGTCTTTGGGCATATAAAATAAAAGTTGTTAAAGTTCCTAAACCAATATTTCCAGAGGTAACAAGATACCCTCCAACGGCCAAAACCAATGAGACTGCAGCGAGCGAAATCCACTCTATAAATGCCGAAATACTACTGTCATAAAATATTGTTCCATTTACTGCTTTCTTGTAAGCTAATCCAGTATTAGAAAATTTCTTGCTATTGAAAGTCTCTCTTCTGAACATCTGAACGACCTCTAAACCTTGGAGATTCTCTTGAAAATCAGAGTTGAGTTGAGACAATTCTTCCCTTACTTGATAATTCGCTTTCCTATAGCGTTTTTGAAGCCAAATAATGAAATATGAAACTGGGATCTGAGTTAATAACAATAAAATGGCAAGCCCTCGATCAATTGAAAGCATTGTCAAAGAGATTACTATCAGACTGACGAAGTCAGCAATTACTCCCACTGCCCCACTGCCAAATACCTCGGCTAAAGCATCAACATCATTGGTTAATCTCGTTAATAATTTACCCACCGGCATTTTATCGTGATACTTAAGTGATAAAGATATTGAATGATCAAAAAGTTCTCTTCTTATTCTTGCTGTTAATCTCTGACCCACTGCTTGGATATTATAGGTTTGGTATCCCTGCAGAACCAATCTAAAAATAACTGTTATAAATAAAGTTAAGATTATGGCATTTATTGACTGTCCAAAAAAAGTTTTACTTAGCCAAACATCAGTACTTTCTTCTTTAAGGATAGTAATTGCTTGACCTACCAATAATGGTTGAATAGCGCCAGAGAAAGATACAGGTAGCAAAACTATTAAGATTAAATAGATTGTTTTTTTATCTTTAGTTAAATATCTACCTAACTTTTTAATCCTTCTAAAATCATTAAAAAACATTTAGCTAATCTTCTATAAAGCATTATTTGATTCTATTGATAAAATTGTTTCTTTGAGATGATTATCATCTAACCTCATAGATAAGGGGTTTCCAATTAGTCTTGCAGTTGAGTAAAAAAGATCATCTATCTTGATTAAACCATTCTCTTGAAGAGTCTTTCCAGTCGCCACCAAATCAACTATTGCCTCTGCCATACCTGTAAGGGGACCAAGCTCGACAGACCCTGACAAATGAACTATTTCTACAGGTATATTTAATTCTTCAAAATAAGATCTTGCTGTTTTTGTAAATTTACTTGCTACTTTACAATTTGCAGGTAGATCAGTTGGTTTAGAGTAATTGCTATTTTTCTTAACCGCCAATGACATATGACAACCACCAAATCCTAAATCTAGTAACTTTGCGACTTTTAATTCCGATTCTCGTAAAACGTCATAACCAACAATACCCAAATCAGCCTGTCCATAACTTACATAAACAGGTACATCTCCATTTCTTACTAATAAAGCTTTAGCCCTTTTGCAATTTGATTCAAACGTTAATGATCTATTATTTTCATTTAAAGCATCAGAGAAATCTAACCCAGTTCTTTTAAAAATTGAAATTGAATCTTCTAACAGAGCTCCTTTTGGTAAAGCTATAGTAATCATAGATTAATTTCTTAAAAGGATCCTTCATTCTAAGTTAGCAATGAATTTTAATAAAGCTCATAACATAATAGGACTTAGAGTTTTAAGTGATAATGTCATTTGGTTATGGGAAAAAGATAAATCAGTTGTAGTTATTGATCCATCTCTACACGAACCAGTAGTGAGATACATAGAGGAAAATAATCTTCAATTAAAAGCTATTTTACAAACTCACCATCATTCAGATCATATTGGAGGCACAAAATATCTAATGGAAAGATGGCCTAATGTTAAGGTAATTGCTTCTTCCAAAGAAAAAAAGCGCATACCTTTTCAAAATATATCTGTAAAGGATGGAGAGACTTTAAATATTTTAGGTGAAAAAGTAAAAATAATTGAAGTATTAGGACATACAAGCTCACATATAGCATTCTTTTTAAATAGTAAAACACCTGTCCTTTTTATCGGTGACACATTATTTTCAGGAGGCTGTGGAAGAATTTTTGAAGGGACTTTTCAACAAATGTATTCCTCTCTAAAAAAGATAAAGTTACTACCTAAAAAAACCCTAATTTATTGTGCTCATGAATACACCAAAGCAAATCTACTTTGGGCATTAAATCTCAAGCCTATGGATCGAGATATAAAAAATAAATTTTTGGAAGTTGAAAAAAAACTCTCTCTTGACGAACTCACAATTCCATTTTTACTAGATGAAGAAATGAAAATAAATCTTTTTTTAAGAGCAAAAAATTTAGAAGAATTTATTTTTTTAAGAACAAATAAAGATTTATGGGTTTAAATAGATAGATATCATCCTAAACAAATGTCTCTAAAGCAAGTAATCAAAACATCAAATGCTCCAGATCCAGTCGGACCTTATAATCAAGCAATTAAAGCTGGGAATTTTATTTATTGTTCTGGCCAAATTGCTATAGATCCAGCTTTAAATGAAATAACCTGTTTGGGGGATATTGAGAAGGAGACTATTCAAGTTTTAAATAATCTCGCAGCAGTACTTAGAGCTGGTGGAGCGAAGTTAGAGGATGTAGTGAAAACAACTATTTTCTTAACCGACCTAAGTAATTTCCAAATTGTCAATAAGATATATAGTGATTTTTTCAACGTAGAAAATCCTCCAGCAAGGGCGTGTGTGGAAGTTTCATCTCTCCCCAAGGGAGTTTTAGTAGAGATAGATTGCATTGCATTTCTAGATTAATTTCTAATTATTGAGATATTTGAAATATGATCCATATATGCACCATATTTGTATAGATTATTAGATGGTAATTCCTCTAAGTTCTATGTCAGCAGCAAAGCTAAATATAGATGAATTAGAAGCAGGCTATCCCTTATTTTGTAAAGCTCTTAGATTATTAATTTTAAAAGGTAACTCAGTAAAAGATATAGAAAAAACAGTATGTTGGGGGCATCTCGAAACTTTAAATAGATGCCTGCCATCAAGATATAAAGCTCCTACATATTTAATGGCTTTAATTAAAAGAGATATTGCCAAGCCTAACAATTATTAAAAGGGATTAATCTTCTAAATAAAATTTATCTATATCCTTTGATAAGTCTTTTTCCTTATCAGAAATTTTTTTATTATCCAAAAAAATTGAGAGACTAACAAAATTCTTACCAAAGCTAATATTTGGATAGATATCCTTTTCTTTAAATAATTTCTCAATTTTCTCCATAAATTTACTAGTTTTTGAGTATTCCTCAAATTCAAATCTTTTTTCAATCCTTAAAGGAGATTCTCTTTCATTCCACATTAAATTCTTTATAAAGACTAATTACACTATACATTTAGCAAAGTTTCTCAATAAACTTTTGAAGTTTAAATATTTAATCACTCTCCCAATAATCAATAATACCGCCAATTGTTAAATCAGTTTGAACTTCTGGATTAGGGCATGCAAATCTAGCGGCAGATCCACTAGAAGTAAAAACCCAGTTACCTTCTCTAGCTCCAACAGGATCAACAGCAACTAATTTCTTTCCTTTGTTATTTTCTAAAATTCGTAAATTCATATGACCTAAGCCAGCGACTCTTTGAGTGCATACCATTCTTCCTAATACCTTCATAATTTCCACAATTTATATCCTCCTTTTTTTATGACTTGTCAGGATCCCAATGATCAATTATTCCAACAATAGTTAAATCGCTTGGATAAGATTTGCTTCCCGCTGCTTCCCTAGCAGCAGAACTTCCAACACAAATAACCCAATCCCCTGGCTTGCAGCCAACAGCATCAACTGCAACTTTATTAGAAGAACCATCTAAAACAACCTGCAGATGTTTATGTTCAAAACCAGGAATCCTATTGGTAGAAACAAGTGGTTTTACAACCTTGCAAATTAACATAACTAGTGAGCCTCCTCTGTTTTTTTATCTAAAGACATTCCAATAATTTGTGCGGAATGAATGTTGTCCCTATCTCTAATAGTAGAGCAAGTATGTAACAAACCTTGATCCACTAAATTTTTATATCTAATTGATATCGCATTATTAACTCTTTCACAATCTTTGATTGCCCTCTCTTTTGCTCCGGGTACTTTGCCAGAGTAATCAAATCTTATTACTACTGGTATAGGTAGATCTTGAGAAACATTTAATCCAGTAAATATCTTAACTCCTACATCTAAATCTGGAGCCCCTTCTTCGACTGTATCTAAGTGAGCAAAATAAGTTAAATTTCTGAGATGTACTTCTTTAAAACCTATACCTACTCCAATAAACCTCTCTGCATGTCCAATGTCTTCATAAGAACCATTATGAAAACTCTTAACATAATCAATTTGAGAAATATTATTGACAATTAATTTATACATAAATTTTTCCAGTCCTCTGAGTTTATCTTTTGAAGATTTCTTAGAAATTGTCTGACAAATTTCTCTCTCTGCATCCTCTTGTGAAAAGTTTACTGTTGAATTATAAATTTCTAAAGTAGAAATAGTTTTCTCTAAATCAATCCCTCCATCGATATTTGGCAAATGTATTTTTAATGAATCAGTGTCTGTATCAAGTCCTATTAACATTAAATCCACAGAAGCGCCACAGCAAAAACTATTCTCCACAGCCTCTTTGAAAGCATATAGTTTACTTCTACCTTCTTCTGCAGCTAACTCGTCATTACTCCCATGAGCTGCGCATCCCTGATGCAAAGGATCTACAGAACTAAAATGATAAGTTACAACTTTTAAGTACCTGGTATCTTTATGTGCTTCATTAGGGATATTCTCTCTATATCTTTTATGTTCAGTTTTCACCCATCTATTTACTGTATTTTCAATATCAAAAAGTGCACCAGCGTGAGATCTTCTTCTTACTGAACTAAAAGGTATTCTCATTACATAAGCAACTGAATGAGCTAGTCGACCATCTGAACAAGGAGTTATATCAAGTAAATGTATTCCACAATCTAAAAGAAATTTTTCAAAGTATTCCGCATCCTTACCTCCAGAAGCTCCTTCAAGAGGATCATTTTTAAAAAAATTGTCACTAAGTTTTTCATGTTGTTTAAAAGCACACCATGCATATAGAGCTCTCATATCGAGAGGTTTAACCCAAGATTTATCTAATACATGAAGGGGTAGATCTATTCCCAAATTTTTTCTTGATATTGTCTGAGCTTTACTTATAAAATCTTCATGATGTTGTATTCGAGCAATTTCCTTGAGAGTTGGAACAATTTCGTCAAAATCACTTTTTATTTTGCTTTCATAACTAAATAGATTTTCATTTTGGATATTATTGGTTAATTTATGAGACTTTCCAGAATTTCGGAAATTATTTGATTCTTCAGTTTGTACATGGATATTTTCAGTAAAAGTTTTCATTGGAGCTGTTGGCCCCAATGTGAAGTTCTTGGCTTTAGCCAGTCCTCTTAAAGGCATTATTTACTTAACCTCTTGCACCACCTGAAAAGGTAACAAGTTGTCCTTCACGAGTATTACCACTAGATCCAGTTATCAAGAAATCTGGTTTTTCTGTTTCCTCGTTTCTTTTAACTTCCATAGGGGGCATTGCGCTCATGAATCCTGCTCTTGATGGATTTCGCTTTCTAGAAGAAGCTCCCTCTGTACCTGTTACCTTATCACCGCGATCCCAATCATCACCAGTTACGTTTCCAACTGATTGTCCTTCACCAGTAATCCTTGATGCGACTCTTTTTTCTGGCGTCTTTGCAGCACGGTCTGCTTCTTCAATTTCCATTTTTTGTTTATAAGTAATATTTTTATTCGGTTCAAATCTAAATTTTTCAGTGCCAGTGACCTTATCAACTGCCATATCAAAAGGTCCTGTTACCTTTGATTCATTTTCATATTCATTACCTGTAACACCTTGTGTATTTTTTTCATAATATTTGTCTCTTGATGGTGATTTAACAGAGAAGTCATTCCAAGAGTTACTTGCTGACTTTTCCGGATTCGCATAAGCAGTATCATGAGGAGGATTATCACAAGCTTGTGAGAACTGATCTCCACCAACATAAGGAGTCCCTGTTAGGTTTTTACAAGCACCTTTCTTAGCACCTGTCATTACTCCGCCAATTCCTGGTTGTTGTCCTGTAAGTCTGGCATTTGAATTATTTCCAGAATTAACTGTTGATCGGGATTTCATATCTTCAGAAATCTCGGTACTACAATTATCATTAATCTGATCTAAGCCTGCGTATGGTGTTCCTGTTAACACTTTGCATGAACCTGGTTCATCTCCAGTTACTATTTTTGATCTTCCTGTCATAGTCCCGCTTATTAAATTTGACTTTGGAGAAAGGCTTAAACCTACTTTTCTAGCTTCTGGTTTTGGTTTTGAATCGCAAAACTTTTCATATTGTTGAGATCCTATGTACTCATCACCAGTTACATTCTTGCAACTCCCATGTTCATTACCTGTCATATGGTCTGATCTTCCTACACCTGTACCAGTTACATTATTCCCATTAAGAGTGTTGTAACTGCCTACTTTTTCAAATGCTTTGCCTTTTGGATTTGGCTCTGAGCCAAGATATTGATCTCCAGTTAACTGATGTCCAGAACCTGATTCATCTCCAGTAACCAGAGTTGATCTACCGGGAAGTGATCCAGATACTTTCAATCCATCAGTTGTAGTACTATGTTTAACCTTTGAAGGATTTTTTGGAACATCACCACAATACTTCTGTGATTGATTAGCAGATATATATTCAGTACCTGTAAGGTTTTTACAAGTACCAGGCTCATCGCCTGTGACCCTCTCAGATCTGCCGACTTCATTTCCAGTTACTTTATTACCTGATGTTGTAGAGGTAACAGTAGATCTAAGTGGTTGTTTATAACTTGGTCTATCTTGACAAAATTGGCCAACTACTTCTGCTCCCATATATTGAGTACCAGTAACAGTTCTGCATGTACTTGCTTCATTACCTGTAGTTTTTACAGATCTATTAGCTTGTGTTCCAGTCACTATTTGACCTGAGTCAGTTTCACTTTTACCAACTTTCCAGCTAGCATCAGCAATATTGTGTTTGGCTCCATTTTTATTTGGACCACATGGTCTACATTTACCATTACCTTTTTTGCCTGTGGCACCAGTTTTACTTCTTAGCTCTCTCACTCTCTGAGAAATCTCTCTACTACTTAAATCTGGGTCTCCCCTTCTAGCTAAAGAAGCTGCACTGGTATTTTGTTTAGTGGCTGATTTACCATGCTTAGATTGAGCTTCTCTTCTCGCTAAAACAATATCTCTACTTGTATTAGTAATAGGCTTTCTCTTCTTATTAATTCTTCTTTTAACATTTGGTTTTGATGTTTTAATTTCTGTATTATGTGAATTTTGAACTTCTTGATTTTTGCTTATGGTCGTTTTAACTGTGTTTGCAGGACTTTCTTTTTTAACATCAGTACGAGTTCTATCGGATGAAGTTATAGCTGATTTCCCATGGGTAGACATTGCTTTTCTTCTCTCTATTACTAACTCTTTACTAGATAAATTTGTAGGAGAAGACCTTCTATTTACCTGAGTTTTTGGAATATGTTTTGTAGCTGGTTTAGAAAAATTTTGATTATTAGGAGAAGATTGAGTCCCAGAAATCTGTATATCTTGAGAAGATCGAACTCTATCTTTTGTAGTTGAAGAATAAGCCGCAGCTTTTTTACCGCCATCACTCATCGCCTTTCTTCTTTCTAGTGCAATCTCTCTACTGGTTTTTTTTGACATAATCTTCAAATGTGAAACTCTTTTGAAAAAATTTCTCCAGAAAATTTTTCTGGAGAAAAATATTTACTACATAAAGTAGATTTAACGTCCTTGGAAAACTACAAAAGCTGTTCCTTGGCTTTGAGTGTAAGCATCGTATCCGATGATTCTTACATGGTGATCGGGGTATGCTCTATGACATGCCTCTAATTCACTTACAACCAAGTTGAGATCTTTTTCCCCAAAGAATGGGAGCTTCCAATAAGACCAATAAGTTTGCATACTTCCACTAGGATGAACATGCTCAATAACAGGACTCCAGCCTTGAGCAATTATGTATGCAATTTGATCGTATATTTCTTCCTGGGTCATCGGTGGTAAGAAACCGAATGTTTCCAGGGTTGCAACTGTTTGATAGTCGCCTACTGTGCTCTGGAAAGGCATAATTAAATTAAAAAGTGGATAAAATTACTCGTAATAAAACGAGGTTTGTAGAAGTTTGAGGAGAAGAAGAATCTCCTCAATTTTGAAATCTGGTTTAACCTTGAACGTCTAGTTTGTCGACGGTATCAAATTCAAACTTAATTTCCTTCCAAGTTTCAAGAGCAATAGCTAATTCAGGACTGTGTTTAGCAGCTTCCATAAGAATGTCTCTACTCTCTTTTTCGATTTCGCGACCAGCATTACGTGCTTTCACACAAGCTTCTAAAGCAACTCTGTTGGCTGCAGCTCCAGCAGCTGAACCCCATGGATGACCATGTGTTCCTCCACCGAACTGAAGACAAGAATCATCTCCAAAAATCGCTAAGAGTGCAGGCATATGCCATACATGAATACCACCTGATGCGACGGCAAATACCCCTGGCATTGAACCCCAATCTTGATCAAAGAAGTTACCTCTTGATCTATCTTCGGGAACAAATGACTCTCTTAAGTTGTCAATGTAACCAAGAGTTGTTTGACGATCACCCTCTAGTTTTCCTACAACAGTTCCAGTATGTAATTGATCTCCTCCGGAGAGTCTCAAACATTTTGCTAGAACCCTGAAATGGATACCGTGTTTTGGATGTCTATCAATAACAGCATGCATTGCTCTATGAATATGTAGAAGCATGCCATTTTTACGACACCAGTTTGCTAGTCCAGTATTTGCAGTAAAACCGCCAGTTATATAATCATGCATGATGATTGGCATATCTAGCTCTTTTGCAAATTCAGCTCTTTCGTAAAGTTCTTCAGGAGTGTTGGCAGTACAGTTTAGGTAGTGACCTTTAACTTCTCCAGTTTCTTGCTGAGCAAGCTTAACTGCTTCTGCAACAAACTCAAATCTCTCTCTCCAACGTTGGAATGGCTGAGAGTTTATATTCTCGTCATCCTTTGTTAAATCAAGACCACCTCTAAGGCACTCATATACAACTCGACCATAGTTTTTACCAGATAATCCTAATTTAGGTTTAATGGTACAACCAAGAAGAGGTCTTCCATATTTGTTTAAACGATCTCTTTCAACTACGATTCCATTTGGTGGACCACCGCAAGTTTTGATGAAAGCGATTGGGAATCTAATATCTTCTAGACGTAGATGTCTTAAAGCTTTAAATCCAAAAACGTTTCCTACTAGAGATGTTAATACGTTTGTAATAGAACCTTCTTCAAAAAGATCTAAAGGATATGCAATAAAAGCATAAAAAGCTTCAGGATCTCCAGGAACGTCTTCGATTCGATAACAACGTCCTTTATAAAATTCTAAATCTGTAAGTAACTCGGACCAAACTGTTGACCAAGTACCTGTTGAAGATTCAGCGGCAACAGCTGCTGCAACTTCTTCTCTGGGAACACCTTCTTGACCTGTACATTTGAAACAGGCTAGTAAATCGGTGTCTAGGGGTACATATTCAGGAGTCCAGTAGGTATCTCTGTACTCCTTTACCCCTGCATCATACTTCTTACTCATAAGGATAAATTTAGGTCTGTGTAGGGAAAATAATTATTGTGCAAAATTTAAAAATTTTGCTTTACTTAATTAGTCCTTTTGACCAAGAAATTCACCGTTACCAAGAGCAGGTTCAACTTCTCTATGAGGACGAGCAATAATGTGAGCTGCAACTAAACCGTCACCAACTCTTTCACAAGCATCAGCACCAGCTCTTACAGCCGCGTTAACTGCGCCTGTTTCGCCTCTAACTAATACTGTGACATAACCGCCACCTACGAATTCACGACCAATAAGGCGAACTTCTGCAGCCTTTGTCATTGCATCTGCTGCTTCGATAGCAGGTACAAGTCCGCGTGTCTCGATCATGCCGAGAGCGATACCCATTGTTTCTGTAGCCATTGTCTACTAATTACTAAATGTGGAATGTTCAATTCGAAGAATGCTTCATTAAGTACTTATAAGTCAAGCGTTTTCGATAAAATCTCCATTAATGTTTTTTCTATCATTCATAAGTTAAACTTATCACCCTTGGTACTATTGATATGTCAATACTTATGCAAATTAGTTAGTGCATCAAAACATACTGTTGTGTTAAGAAAAAATTTACATTATGTTATTTCCGTACGAGGCGGGCCCTGTCTACACAGGTGTGGAATGTTCAACCTTTCCTGTCTCCGTATCTAGCTTTGAAGTAAGATAATACTCTCAGTAAATTTATTCGTTATTTTGAACGTTCCAGTCCTAACTATTGCGAGTGGCAACAAAAGTAAAGTTTCTGAAATTTCAGAAATGTTGGATGTTTTGTCTTTAAGGGTTCAGAAGCAACCAGAATATTTAAATGTCGAAGAGACTGGAAACACATATTTTGAGAATGCACTTTTAAAAGCAAAAGCAGCTGCTTTAGAGACAAAAACTTGGGCATTAGCTGATGATTCAGGCCTTGAAGTGGATATCTTAGATGGACGTCCAGGCATATATTCTGCTCGATATGCCAAAAACAACGTTGAAAAAATTAAAAAATTAATTAATGAACTTTCTGATAGTCCTTACAGGAGCGCAAGATTTATAAGTTGTATGGTTTTATGTGATCCCTCAGGAAACTTAGTGAAGGATACAACTGGAATATGCTGGGGAGAAATTCTTAAGACCCCAAAATATCCAAATGGGGAGTTCGAATCTATTTTTTGGGTTAAAGGAGCTAACTCTGTTTATGGAGAGCTCTCAAAATCACAACTAAGTAAGTTAGGAAGCAGGGGTAAAGCTGCCAAAATTATGTCACCTTACCTCAAAAAAGAAATTGGTTTAAATTAAAAAATTCTCAATAATTTGAAATTTCATCAATTGCTCTTATAGCAGCAGCTGCTGCTTCTTCTACATCTCCTTCTTTCCCTGCAAGAGTTAATCTACCAAAAGCGCCAACTGCCTTTACATCAACAACAGTTATATTTGATGCTTTTTCTGCTTCATTTGCTGCTTTCAAGACATACCCAGCCGGTTCAGTTTCTAATATAAACATGCTCATTCCAGATTGAATCATTGAACCACTTCTGTTTTGTCTATTTATTAAAACAGCATGATCTGGAGTAATAGCTCGAATAACTTCTGTCCAACTTGTTGAAGGTTTGGTTCTTTTTCTAACTTCACTTCCAATAGCATCTAGAACAACATCCCCAGAATGTAAAACAGTACTTTGATCTTTGTGATAAAGAGCAAGAGAGCCAAATGCTCTTTCAACAATCATCTGACCAAGTCTTACATTACTTGCTTTTAAGGCAATATCAGTAACTCTATGCACGGCCATCCCAGGTGAAACTTCCATCCAAAGGCATGAATCTCCGGGTATAGGTAAAAAACCTCTACTAACCGTCCCCATATATGCAGCTAATTGAGGTTGAAGAGAATCCAAAAAAACATATGTTCTCAACTCAATTTGCTCAACTTGACTTGCTTGTCTGGACACCAAAGACTTTTCTGAATCAGTTGTAATAAAACAGCTTGCACCACTGGCCTGAGATTGCACCTCAGATCCTGTTACAAGAGAACTGCCTTTTTTTCGTTCCCCTCTGTTTAAACTAGAAGTTGGTTCCATTCACGCGACTATAACGGATAATGGTTCATTTTTTCTATTAAATTTACTTGCATGCTTCCCACAAAACGATAACTTCAAGTAAAAGATATTCATTTTTATGGGAACTTCTCAAAAAAAAGAACCAAATGTTTCTGGTACTGAAAAAGAATTAACTCCTGATCAAACTCTTGGATTAGTTAGCCTAAGCTTGATGCAAAAACTATCTCAAAAAGACCCATCTTTTAGTTGGTTAGAAGAAGATAATGCTGAGAAAGTAAATTTTAAGAACCTTAGAGATAGATTGGAGTTAACACAATTAGCTATAGATACTGGAGCCCCTTTAACCACTTCAGAAGTGACAGCTTTAATTGGAGCAAAGCCTGGTAAATCTAAGTTAGAAAGAGCAGGATTATTAGCAACAAAAATAGCTAGAAATGTATGGAAGATTTCAAAAACAAGTCAAGGAAATTCCTTCTACAGAAATTAGAAATATAGCCTAAAAATAATTTTCATAACTCTCATTTAAGTATTTAAACATTCATATAAGTTTTTTAAATGTGTACATTTTGTAAGAGAACTTATTAATTACTTTCTTAAATTAAAAAGTTTATGCAAGCTTGAGATATAAGCTCTTGAAAATTTTTAATGAGTAAAGTTGAATTTAATAAGGAAACTGGGCCCAGGGAAGTTTTTTGCGGTTTAACTTCAATAGTTTGGCTCCACAGAAGAATGCCAGATGCTTTTTTTCTGGTAGTAGGATCAAGGACTTGTGCTCACTTAATTCAAAGCGCTGCTGGAGTTATGATTTTTGCTGAGCCAAGATTTGGGACCGCTATTCTTGAAGAAAAAGATCTTGCTGGTCTTGCAGACGCTCATGAAGAATTAGATAGAGTGGTTAATGATCTTATCGCAAGAAGACCAGAAATAAAAACTCTTTTTCTAGTTGGATCTTGTCCGAGTGAAGTAATCAAACTAGATCTTGCAACTGTCGCAGAGAAATTAAATAAAAAATTTTTGGGTAAAGTAAGATTCGTTAATTACTCTGGGAGTGGGATAGAAACAACTTTTACCCAAGGAGAAGATGGGGCCTTAAAAGCTTTAATTCCATTAATGGAGTCATCAAATGAGGAGAAATTATTACTAGTAGGGACTC
>CACGHR010000025.1 GCA_902572915.1 uncultured Prochlorococcus sp. | reverse complement strand
TCAATGGCGGAAGATTAACTAGTCAAAATATTTTCCCATTGGAAGCTGTTGAATTGTACTGGCATTTTGTAGATGGAATATGGGTTATTTTATTTATTATCTTGTATCTTTTATAAAAAAACTAAATTTAAAAAATTAAATATATTTTTTATTAATTTATATTGCCACAGTTCTCCTTTTTAGTAAGAATATATAATTAGAAATTTGTCAGATAATGCTAGAAGGAAAAGAACTTCTTGAAAAAGCAAAATTATTAAGTAAAAAATCTGAAGATGAAATAGCAAAAGGTTGTGGGTACGTAGGTCCTAGCGGAAGAATCTTAAGAAAAAGTTTTTACAGGGCGCTTATCGAAGCTAAGGGTTACAAAATAGGAAATGGTCGTCAGGGGAAAAATGGTAATAGAGCTTCAAGAGGCAGACAGACAGAATTCAAAACTAAAGTTCATGGCAATGGGAACCTATTAATTGGTCATGCCTACACCAAAAAATTAGGTCTAAAACCTGGTCAGGAATTTAAGATTGATCTTAAAAAAGAGTCAAAAACAATTTATCTGATTCCATTAAATTAAAAAATATATTTTACCAACCGTTTTCCTTAAGCCACTCCGAAGAAATATTATTTGAAGATAAATCTTGATTACTATTTTTATTAAATAAAAGTAATTTCTCTACATATTTAATTAGTGCATCTGCCTCAAGGTTTACGCTGTCACCGACATTTAATTTATTCAAATTAGTGTTATGCCAAGTATGAGGAATTATCGCAATAGTAAATATTTCTCCTTCCTGCTCATATTTTGCAATTGTAAGACTTATACCATTTACACAAATACTGCCTTTATTAACTACATATTTCGCAAAATTATTATTTTTCCACTTTATAGATAAAAGCCAGGATTTCTCTAATTTTTCTATATTCTCAACTGTTCCAAGGCCATCAACATGTCCACTGACTATATGACCTCCTAGACGGTCAGACACCCTAAGAGCGGGCTCCAAATTAACAATCTGATTAAGGTTCGACTTTACCCCTAAAGTTGTTTTTTTTAATGTTTCCTCACTTACATCAACAGTAAATTTATTTTGAAAAATCTCTTTAACTGTCAAACAAATTCCATCAACAGCTATGCTATCACCGATAGCCATATCAAATAAGTTATCAAGAATTTCAATTTCTAAAATATTTTTTTTCTGTTTTAGTTTTCCAATTGATTGTATAATTCCTGTGAACATAGATTTAAGAAAAATATTTTTACAAAATTTTGTATTTACTTTAATTTACTTTAAATCATTATCAACTATAAATAAATTAAAGAGTAAATAAAAAGAAATTGATCATATTTATATGATTATTAATTCACAAAAAAGATCATTTGGTAGAGGGGCGAAAGTGAGCTTATTCACTTTAGGGACAATGCGAGCAACTGAAAGTCTCGAAAAAATGCATGGCATAATAAAAAATGCATATTATGCAGGAATTAACCACATAGAAACAGCACCTTCTTATGGTAATGCTGAATCACTTATTGGAAATTCAATAAAAAAACTAGAAATAGAAGAGAATATAAAAGAAAAAAATTGGGTGATTACTACCAAAATTTTACCAAAGGGAGATTTTAAATTTTTAAAAAATAATTTTAAAAATTCTCTTAAAAATTTAAATCGCGAGAGAATTAATAATCTTGCAATTCATGGACTCAACTTAAAACAACATCTAGATTGGGTTCTAGCTGGAGAGGGTAAGAAATTTATATCATGGATACTTGAAAAGGATTTAGTTGATCAAGTTGGTTTTAGTTCACACGGAAGTTATTCACTAATTAAAGATGCAATTAACTGTGAAGTTTTTAGTTTTTGTAGTCTACATTTACATTATTTAGATCAATCTAAAATTACTTTGGCAGAGGAAGCTATAAAAAAAGGCATGGGAGTATTAGCAATATCACCTGCGGATAAAGGCGGTAGATTATATTCTCCAAGTGATATTTTGTTAGAGGCCTCTAAGCCTTTTCATCCATTAGAACTAGCATATAGATTTTTACTGGCAAAAGGAATTACAACTTTGTCCTTGGGGGCGACAAACAAAAAAGATTTTGAATTTGCGCATACACTTAGAAATTCCTTCGAGAAGCTTACAAAACTTGAAAAAAGCGCCCTGAATAAAATTGAGGAAGTTGCTAATGAAAAATTAAACTCAACAAAATGTGAACAATGCAGATGTTGTCTTCCATGCCCAAATGAAATACCTATTCCAGAAATACTTCGTTTAAGGAATATATCTATTGGTTATGGCCAATTAGAATTCTCAAAAGAAAGATACAATTTAATAGGAAAAGCTGGCCACTGGTGGGAAGAAAAAAATTCCTCATTTTGTCAAGAATGCAATGAATGTGTTCCTAAATGTCCTAGTAAATTAGATATACCAAATTTATTAAAGCAAACCCATAACTTATTAATTGAAACTCCGACAAAAAGATTATGGGGTTAAAGATTTATTCCAGAAATTTTGAAGATTAATTTTTTCTTCATTTGTTAGGACAGGTAAAGGCCAACTCTTTTCCCAACATTCCTCAGAAGGCCCTGAGATGGGGAACCTCTCAGATTTATATTTACTTTGTAAATAATCACTATTGAATGGCAGGTACCATCCTTGATTTGATAATTTATCAATAGTTCTCTTTTTTTCTAAAGAATTAATCCAATCAATTAATATGTCCTTGTTATTTGTTGATCTAGTAAGAATAAAATTCCACATTAAAGGTACACCTTGTTTAGGAAAAACTATTGATATTCTTGAATCAATTTTCGGATATCTATAACAAAGACTATATGGAACAATAGCCAAAGAATCTTCAGAATTAATAAACCAATTTAGAGAATTCTTATCTTCAAACATCATTGCTTGACTTTTAAGTTTTCCGAGAGAATTTTTATCATCAATTTGATCTGCTATGGACATTACAATTCTTGGACTTTGAGGAAAGATAATTTTCCCCGTTAAAGTTCTAGATAAAAGAAAGTCCCATGATTCATTAGCAGAATCAATTAAATCTTTATTATTTTTTATCAGAACTGCATATGGTACCACTCCAATGGGGAATAATTTGTTTCTTTTATCTTCATCAAAAGTATTCAGAAAATTTGATGATCTGTCATCTAACTTATCTAATAATGATAAATAATTTATATTTTGGTAATTGTCGAAATTAATAATATCAATCCATCCATCGTTAATAACGGTAAAATCAGAATCTAGAAGTTTGCTATTATTTCCTTCAGATTTAAATTCAGAAAAATTAATTTTCTGCTTTTTCCATTTTTTAGGCAGGGTTTTTTTAAAAGAAATTGGTAAAAAAGAACTTTGAAAAGAAATTTTTACTTTTTTCGAAAAATTAAAAATCAATCTAAAAAGAAAAAAAAACGATAAGCCACCGCCCCCAAATTGTAAAAACTGCCTTCTAGTAAAATATTTTTCAGACATTTTTAATCCTTATTTAAAGAAATTTGACCTAAATGCTTCATCTTTACCAGATTTTGTTGACACAATGAAACTATTTCATCATTAGTAAATCCATTTAAGAAAGCAAGTATTGATATTCCACCTGCTCCAACACCCTCTTTTACATGTCCTAATTCATAATCTTTCAATTCTTTGTATTTTGACGATTTAAAATTTAAAGGACTTGCTAAGCCTAATAAATTAACATTATATTTCTCATTAATTAAATTTAACAGATCATTTAGAGAATTATCTTTTACAAGCCAACCAGTTGTCGCGATAAAAACATCCTCAATAAAGACATCCTTATTATTTACTCCTAACAATTCTAATACAAGCAAAATAACAGCTAACATTTGACTCCCACCAGACAACATAACAGGTTGTTTTGCTGACCTAGCACCAACTATTAAACCCATTGAGAAAGCTTGGAAAGGATCACCAACTGATGCAACAACATCAAAAGGGTCAAAATCTGTTTTGAGATTTGCTTTTAAAAGTCCCCTTTGTACTACTTCTCTTCTAAGAGCTCTTGGAGCTTTAAATAAACTACTTCCTACTAAATTAGATACATGCAAACCAAAGGCTTCCATTACTGCCTGAGCAG
Source organism: uncultured Prochlorococcus sp. (assembly GCA_902572915.1). GTDB lineage: Bacteria > Cyanobacteriota > Cyanobacteriia > PCC-6307 > Cyanobiaceae > Prochlorococcus_A. Next base: position 11,398 of record CACGHR010000025.1, on the reverse strand, counting down.
TTGTCGTGCCCCCTGGTACAGATTCTGAAATTAAGACGGGATTTTTTGAAGATTTTCCCATTGCAAGACCTCTCTCATAGAGATTTAAAACTCTCTCTTTAGGCATAGATTCGCCACTTGTAAGACAATTTGATGGTCCCAAATCCTTATCCTCTACAACCAAATGATTAAAGTAAGGCTTGACTCCAATGCCCAAAGGAATAATTACTGGATAAACATTTATAAGCTTTGCGCAAACATAACTTATTAGCGCTGGAGTTACTCCTGCATTAAGGAAAGGTAATTTATATTTATGATCTTTTGAAGCACCATTAAGCAAAAATTCGGCATCCGCAAGTGCAGTTGTTCTTCTAGATTTTGCACTAATACCTGCTGCAGAAATTCCAGGAATCTGAGAGGTATTAGTACCTGCAATTACAAGAAATATTTTGAAATTATTTATATTTTTTTTTAGTACTTTTATCCTATTAATATGTACTTTTTTATTGAATTCACTACCAAAAATTTTTAACCCTAATTCTGTACTATACATGCTTATTTTTTATAAATGATTTTAATCAATAAGACTATTTAAAAATCTTGGAGGATCTGGGATGGTTAATTTAAATCTCGGGAAAAGAGAGTAGGCAATTACATGTATCGTCAAAACATAAACTATTTCTTGAAAAATTATTAAAAAAATTGCACCTAATTGGATATCAAAAATTGAGGGAGAAAAAGGTAAATTAAATAATTCAATAAACTTTTCTATTAGACCATAACTTGCTCTAGTAATTAACACCCAAAGATTATCGCCAACCAAAGTTGATAATGCTATTACTCGTATGAAGAATGCTAGAGTTCCAATTATAACCCCTATGGTTAAACTAATTGTCCAACTCTTTTCTTTAAGCCAACACCTGCCTAACCAAAAAGCCAAGATCCCATAAGGAAATAAAAATAAGGTTCCTCTAATAGGACCCATAATTATGAATAGCAGTAAAAATTGTATAAGGAGCCCTTCCAATGCAATTTTAGTTCCTCTTCTCAAGTGCAACAAGATCATTGGGAGGGGTAAAATCAATCTTAATAAAGCTCCCCCAATCGGCAAGTAATATAAAGCAACCCATAATAATGACGAAAGAGAGGCTAGATATGAGGTCTCAACAATATTTAATGCTTCTGTTTTTGTTGTTATTTTCATTTTTAATCTAATATTTTTAATTAATTTTTATTAATACTTTTATTTTCAGAATCTAAAATACGTTCAATCTTTTCTATTTCAAAATTCACCTCAGAGTTCCTTAATATGGTGCTTAAACCTTCAATGGGATCCTTTGGATCTACATCTTTCAATATGAATATAATCTTATAAGACTCAAGTTCAACTTTTCTTTTTTTTGAGGAATTCTTAATTTCGCCTTTTTCTTGTTTTTGCATTTTTTCTGAATTCATATCTTTAGTATTTTCTAGAATAATTTTTGGCTTTTCTACTTTTTTTCCTTTTTCATTTTTTTTATCATTACCCACTTTATTTTCTTTAACCTCAAATTTTTTATTCTGTGAATTATTTTTAGTATCCTCATCTTGACTTGTTTCTTCTAAATCATCAAAACTATTTTCAAGAAAATTTCCAATTCTTCCTCCAGAGCATGATTGTAATAAAATTAAAAAAATTATTAAAAAAAATTCCTTTTTTATTAAAGTCATATCTTTTTTAACTTTTCTTTTTCCTTAAATTTTTTTTATTAGCTATTTTTGTTTTCTTAGAAATAGATCCTTTTTTATCTTTTAGCTTTTCTTCCAAAAGAACTACTGCATCATCAATCGAGAACTTTTCTAAATCAGTATCTTTAGCCAGCGAAACATTAGTTTTACCACATTTTATATAAACTCCATATCTTCCATTTAAAATTTGAATTTTATCCTTAAAATCTTTTGGTTTCCCAAAGTCTTTTAGAACCTCCTGACCACCTCTACCCATTTTGGGCATCGCAAGGATTTCTAATGCTCGTTTAAGATCAACAGTAAAAACATCATCCTCTTTTTTTAGTGATCTATTTTCAGACTCATTTTCATTTTTTGTCCATTTAATGTAAGGTCCAAATCTTCCTCTATCAGCCTCAACTACTCCACCTTTAGGATGAACTCCTAGCAATTTAGGCAGGCTTAAAAGTTCTAAAGCCTCATCTAAAGTCAAATCATCAGTTTTCAACTCTTTGGGTAACGAAGCTCTTCTCGGTTTAGCTTTATCTTGATCATTATTTCCTAACTGAACATAAGGACCATAAGGTCCGAATCGTAAAAAAACTTTTTCGCCAGTTTTTGGATCAGTTCCAAGATCTGATGGGCCGCTTAAAATTTGATTAACTTTCTTTTTATCTAAATCTCCTGGAGTAATATCCATTGGAAGATTTCCTTTCGCCTGAATTTCATTACCAAATTCATCAACTTTAATTCCCTCTAACCAAGGTCCGTTAGAGCCTATCCTAACTACACAAGGGAGGTCTTCAAAGTCAACTTGTCTATAAGCCTTACCATCAATATTACCCTCTGTTTTTTGTACTTTACCCTCAAGACCATTTTTACCTTTATAGAAAGTCTCAAGGTATGGTAGCCACTCAAGATTACCTGAAGAAATTTCATCTAATGAAGATTCCATTTTTGAAGTAAAAGTTGTATCAACTAAATCAGGAAAATGTTCTTCTAACAGAGCCGTAACAGCAAAAGCTGTAAACGTTGGAGACAAAGTATTGGAGGATATATTTGCATAACCTCTATCCACAATTGTTCCAATAATACTTGCATAAGTAGAAGGTCTTCCAATCCCCTCTTTCTCAAGGACTTTCACTAATGCGGCCTCCGTATATCTTGCAGGCGGTTTAGTTTCATGAAAAGTAGATTCCTTATTAGTAACTTCAAGAGATATTCCAGTTTTTAAGTTTGGGAGAATAATTTCTTGTTGTTCAAGGGATGAACTTGGGTCATCACTTCCCTCGACATAGGCCCTAAAAAATCCTGGGAAATCAATACTTTTACCGCTTGATTTAAATAATCCATCCCCAACACTAATTTCAGCATTTATCATCGTTAGCCTAGCCTCTGCCATTTGACTAGCAACAGTTCTTTTCCAAATTAAATCGTAAAGAGATAAGTCTCTGCCAGTTAGGTTAGTTTCCTTAGGTGTTTTAAATAACTCACCTGCTGGCCTGATAGCTTCGTGTGCTTCTTGAGCATTTCTTGCAGTTGAATTAAATTGTCTTGGTGAATTAGATAAATATTCTTTTCCGTACATAGAGCTAACACATTCTCTAGCAGCTCTTGTGGCTTGTTCGGAAAGATGAACTGAATCAGTCCTCATATATGTTATGAAACCTCTCTCATACAGCCCTTGCGCACATCTCATAGTTTCCCTTGCAGACAAACGAAGCTTTCTATTTGCTTCTTGTTGCAATGTACTTGTTGTAAATGGAGGAACTGGCTTACGCGTAGATGGTTTTTTTTCGATTTTTGAGACTATCCAATCCTCGGAGGAAAAAGTCTTCAATAAATCATTTACTTTATCTTCTCCAATTATTAAAGATTTATTTCCTTGTTTTAATTTGCCGGTCTGTTCATCGAAATCGGAACCATTAGAAATTCTTTGACCCCTTAAACTAAATAATTTAGTTTCGAAGGTAATATTGTCTTTTACTAAAGAAGCTTTAATTCCCCAATAAGAGGCTTTTTTAAAAGATCTTCTCTCTCTCTCTCTTCTAACAAGAAGTCTTACAGATACTGATTGAACACGACCTGCAGATAATCTTGGGGCTACCTTCTTCCAAAGTAAAGGAGATAATTCATATCCAAAAAGCCTGTCCAAGATTCTTCTAGTTTCTTGAGCTTGAACAAGTTCCATATCAATTTCTCTTGTTTGATCTAAAGCTTTATTAATTGCCTTTTTCGTAATCTCATGAAAAACCATTCTCTTAGTAGGTATTTTAGGCTTCAGTATTTGCAGAAGATGCCAGCTAATACTCTCTCCCTCCCTATCTTCATCAGTTGCCAGTAATAGTTGGGTGGCTCCTTTTAATGCATTCTTTAAATCTTTAACAACCTTTTTCTTGTCTTTTGGAACAATATAAAGTGGTTCAAAATCTTCCGTTGTATTTACTCCTATCCTTGACCATTTTTCTTTTTTGACTGCAGCAGGGATTTCAGCCGCCCCTTTTGGAAGATCTCTTACGTGTCCCATTGAAGCAAGAACTTCATAATTAGAAGGCAAAAACTTTCTTATAGTTTTTGCTTTGGTGGGACTTTCAACAATAACAAGTGTGTGATCCAAGGTTTATTTCAAAAATTGGTGTTTTTGTTTAGTTAGGGCATATTATTATTATTTGAAACTTTTTCAAGTAATATCTCTTGAAAATTTCAAAAATCATACCCACAAATTATAATCAAGTTAAGATTAACTCTTTGACCATTACAATCAATCATCTAATTTAATCCTATTTAATAAAGTGCCCAACGAAATCTTTACAATTAATTTAAATGCTCAAGCCATTGTTCCAGAGGCTTTTATCTTACTAGGTATTGTTGGAACTCTTCTTGTAGATTTAGCAGGAGAAAAAACTGCATCAAAATGGGCACCAATAATTTGCTATTTATCAATTGGCAGCTCTCTCTTAAGTTTAGCATTGCAATGGAGTAATCCAGTAAATAGTGCATTTCTTGGTTCCTTTAATTCAGATAATTTGGCAATCGCATTTAGGGCAATAATAGCTTTATCAACTTTAGTTTCTTTACTTATAAGCTGGCGTTATACAGAACAAAGTGGAAGCCCTATTGGTGAGTTCGCAGCGATAGTTCTTTCAGCAACTCTCGGGGCAATGCTTTTGTGTGGATCTACTGACCTTATTAGTGTATTTATATCTCTTGAGACTTTATCGGTGGCGAGCTATTTACTTTCTGGTTATCTGAAGAGAGATCCAAGGAGTTCAGAAGCAGCTTTAAAATACTTGCTTGTTGGGTCAGCTGCCGCTGCAGTCTATTTGTATGGTTCCTCTTTTCTTTATGGATTAAGTGGTTCAACGAACTTAGGGACTATTGGTTTAGAGATTATCAACAAGCCATCATTCATCACTTCTTTAGCACTTGTATTTGTCTTATCAACTGTTGCATTTAAAATAGCTGCAGTCCCCTTTCATCAATGGACGCCTGATGTATATGAGGGGTCACCTACACCAGTAGTAGCTTTTTTATCTGTTGGTTCAAAAACAGCAGGGTTTGCATTTGCAATAAGAATATTAAGTACCACTTTCTCCTCTTTCGATGAGGAGTGGAAACTTTTATTTACTATTTTAGCTATCTTGAGCATGGCTCTAGGAAATGTTGTAGCTCTAGCTCAAACCTCAATGAAAAGGATGCTAGCTTACAGTTCTATTGGACAAGCCGGATTTGTAATGATTGGAATAGTATCCGGGACACAGGATGGTTTGTCAGCAGCTGTTCTATATTTGGCTGCGTATTTATTTATGAATTTAGGGGCATTTTCATGTGTAATACTTTTCTCACTAAGAACCGGTTCTGACAGAATTCTTGATTACTCAGGACTTTACCAAAAAGATCCTCTTATTACATTAGGCTTGAGCCTTTGTCTTTTATCACTAGGCGGTTTACCTCCAATGTTAGGATTTTTTGGGAAAATATATTTGTTCTTTGCAGGTTGGGCAAATCATCAATATTTATTAGTAATCGTTGGATTAGTAACTTCAGTTATATCTATTTATTACTACATTTCAGTGATAAAAATGATGGTAGTTAAAGAACCACAAGAAGCCTCTGAAATAGTCAAATCATATCCCGAAATTAATTGGGGAATTGTAGGATTGCCTCCCTTGAGAGTTGCACTTTATACTTGCGTAGCGGTAACTGCTCTTGGAGGAATCTTATCTAATCCTCTTTTTAAATTAGCTAACACAGCAGTTTCAGAAACTCCTTTCTTAAAAGATGTTATTGCTACAGCAAACAATATTTCCTAGAAGAATTTCTCAATAAATGCCTAAGAAAGTCGCAAGTTTAGAAAGCATATCCAAAACATATGGCAAAGATGATCTAACTGTTAGAGCCTTAGACAGCATAAACTTAGAAATTTATAAAGGTGATTATTTAGCTGTAATGGGAGCTAGTGGCTCAGGCAAAAGTACAGCTATGAATATTATTGGATGTCTAGATAGACCATCAGAAGGTGTTTATAAATTAAATGGTATCCCTGTTGAGAATTTATCTGATGATGAGCTAGCGGAAATACGTAACCAAAAATTAGGCTTCGTTTTTCAACAATTTCATCTTCTTTCAGACGCAACTGCACTCGAAAACGTAATTTTGCCCATGATTTATGCTGGGATTGAGCCTGAGCAAAGATTAGAGCGAGGCAAGAATGCTTTAAAAAAAGTTGGCCTTTCAGAAAGAATGAATAATCGCCCAAATCAATTATCCGGAGGTCAACAACAACGAGTAGCTATTGCAAGGGCTATTATCAATAACCCTTCAATATTGTTAGCAGACGAACCTACTGGAGCACTAGATTCAAAAACCACTGAAGATGTATTAGATCTTTTTGACAAGCTGCATGAATCTGGAATAACTATAGTTTTAGTTACGCACGAAGATGAAGTTGCAAATCGCGCAAAAAAAATAGCCAAATTTAAGGATGGGAAAATAGTTGATTTAAAAGTTAATTAAATTCAGAACCTTCTAATTACCTTCAGTTGAGTTTCATTTTCAATTCTTAAATTCCCATTAGAATCAATATCTTTAATTTTCCATTTATTAGGACAAAAACCACTAGGTAAAAATCTTTTAGTGAGGAACTTATTTGCCGATTTGATCACATATTCTTTTTTGTTATTACATTCAATTGAATCATGAAAAGCTTTAAGAACTTTGGCTGTCCAATAATGTTGATTAATATTCTTAGTTTGAAGTACTTTTGATAATGAAATACCTTCTGATGGAGTGTAATTTAAAACATTCATGCCAAGACCTATTCTTACATAGATAATTTCCTTGCCTCTTGTTATCACTTTTGGTAAAAATCCAATCAACTTTTTTGAACCAAAAAAAATATCATTTGGCCATTTCAGACAAACATCTATATTCTCTTGTCTAAGAATTTCACATATCTTAATCCCTATAGACAAATTAAATGTTTGACTTGCAAATTCTTGTGAAAATATTGGGTAAGCTGCACTTAACCAAATACCACCTTTTGGGGAAACCCAAGTTTTTGAGTTTTGGCCAAACCCTGAGAACTGTTCTCTAGCTATTATCGCTACTGGCTGGTTTCTCTTTATTTCAGTATATCCAAGCCAGTTTGTTAGCTCATTTTCTGTACTTTTACATTTTATTTTGTACTGAAGTCTCCAACTTGGATATTGACCCTGAATTTTTTTTAAATAAAAAACTGTTTTAGCTGCAGATCCAATAACTTTCACAAATTCTTTATTAAAACAACGAGCATCTTTTTCAGGATTATATTAACTTTAATCTTAATAAGTAAATTTTACAAATTGGACAAAAAGTATTTGCCAATAATGAATAAAAGGAATCCACATCCATTAAAAAATTGTCTTGATAATTTCAAAAAATCATGGGGGGACTTAGATAAACTTTCTAAAATCAACGAAAACTGGAAGGACTTAATCGGTTTGGAACTATTTCAAGAATGCAAACCATTAAATATCGAAAAAAGAATACTTACTATTGCAGTAAATCATCCACAGTGGCGCCAAGCTTTGATCTACAACAAGCATAAATTAAAAGAGAGAATCGAGAAAATTGGCATAACTTTGAATGAAATAAAAATAATACAAAATTATGAATTTAAAAATAAAAATATTCAATCTTTTAATGCAAAGATGGTTTGGGCTAGGCATCCAAGCAGAATCCATCAAAATAATATTTGCATTTGTACTTTCTGTAATTCCCCAACTCCCGAGGGCGAAGTCAAAAGATGGGGAAAGTGCTCTTTTTGTTGGAGAAAAATAAATAAGTAAATTCTTTATTTAGCTAGAGTTAATATTCCCATTTGCCCTAAAAAAATACTTCTATATTCAGCTTTTTTAAATCCTACTTCCTTAGCAATTTTTATAAGCTCATCTTTCTTTGGAAAATTTTTAATACTTTTTTCAATATATGCGTACTCTGGACTTAAATTAAAAAGACGCGAAATGGGCACTACAATAAGTCTCAAATAAATTTTCTGAAAAATATTGGATACAGAATTTTTTGTTGAGTGATTAAAGTCTAGAAATCCTGCCCTTCCTTTATCCTTCAAAAGATAAAAAACTTTTTTTATCCCTTCTTCAGCATTATTCAAGTTTCTTAATCCATAGGACATGCAAATTCCATCGAAATTCTTCGAATAATCATTAATTTCTAAAATATCTTTAATTTCCCACTTAATAAATTTATTTTTTCTAAGTTCTGATTTTTTCTTTGCAATATTTAAGATATCTTCTGCACTATCAATCCCAGTAATTGAGCCCCTTGGACTTACTCTCTTACAAATTAAGAATGCTAAATCTCCAGTTCCACAGCAAAAATCAGCCCAATCTTCGCCATTTAAGGGTTCTAATAAATTAACTAATTTCCTTTTCCATATTTTGTGCAGCCCAAAACTTAATAGATTATTTAAAAAATCATATTTATAGGAAATTTTATTAAATATATTTTTAACTTCCATAGTTTTTGTAAAATTCATTTTTAATTTTAAAATAATTTCTTTTTGGGATTAATTTAAATTTTTATTCATATGGTCTAATAGGAAGATTTTTTTCGAGGAGGAATGTTTTTATTTCTTGTAAAGTAAGTTTCTTATCATGAAGTAATGATGCTAAAAGTGCAGCTGATGCCCTGCCTTCTTTGAAAACATCATAGATATCTTCTAGAGAGCCTGCTCCTCCTGATGCGATTACTGGGATATCAACAATATTTGCAACAGATTCTGTCAAATGCAAATCATATCCATTCTGCGTTCCATCACCATCCATTGAAGTTAGCAAAATTTCCCCTGCGCCTAACTCCTCAACTTTCTTTGCCCAACTTAATACATCAATTCCAGTATTTTCTCGCCCACCTTTTACATATACCTCCCATTCATCAACCTTATTAACTTTTCTTCTGGCATCAATTGCTATCACGATGCATTGAGTACCAAATTCTTTTGAACTTTCAGAAATTAAATCAGGATTTCTAACGGCTGAGGAATTCAAACTAACTTTATCCGCTCCTGCTCTTAAAAGTTCATTAATAGAAAAGACAGAATCTATTCCTCCACCAACTGTAAAAGGGATTTTTACTGATTTTGCTGTCCTAGAAACAAGGTCAACTAATGTCCTCCTATTTTCAACACTTGCTCTAATATCTAAAAATACTAATTCATCTGCGCCTTCATCAGAATACCTACAAGCCAATTCAACAGGATCGCCTGAGTCTCTTAAGTTAACGAAATTCACACCTTTAACGACTCTGCCATTGGCGACATCTAAACAAGGAATTAAACGAAGAGCTACCATTTTAGTAAAAATTGTCCAAATGCTGTTAATCTTGCATAATAGATTCCATTTTACCTCTTATGGCTGAAACAAACTTATTACTCAAAATCGGTAGTAAAATCAAAATTAACATTAATAAAGTAAAAGATAGACTACCAGCGAAATTAATTGATCAAATATCCTCTAATCCTAAAGCCGTGATAACAGGCTATAAAATGACAGACGGCAGGAGTATTGGAATCACCGCAAAGTTTCAGAATGGCGAGCAAAACTGGTTTTTCCCAGAAGAAATTGAGAAAGGTTAAAGACTAAAGTGAATGATCCAAAACAACTATTAGGAATTAAGGGTGCCTCTGAAACTTCAAGTATATGGAAACTTCGTATACAGTTAATGAAACCCATAACATGGATCCCTTTGATATGGGGAGTTATTTGTGGAGCAGCTGCAAGTGGCAATTTTGAATGGACATTTAGTAATGTTTTAGCTTCACTAGCATGCATGTTAATGAGTGGGCCACTTCTGGCAGGTTATACACAAACTATAAATGATTTTTTTGATAAAGAAATTGATGCAATTAACGAACCTAATAGACCAATTCCCTCTGGAAAGATTTCAATTAAAGATGTAAAAATTCAAATCTGGGTATTACTTATTGCAGGTTTAATTGTTGCTTTTCTATTAGATTTATATGCTAAACACAACTTTCCCTCCCTCTTACTCTTAGCATTAGGTGGATCATTTGTTAGTTATATATATTCAGCTCCACCTCTAAAATTAAAACAAAATGGTTGGCTTGGAAATTATGCATTAGGTGCATCATATATAGCTTTACCTTGGTGGGCAGGGCAAGCCTTGTTTGGTAAATTAACAATTGTCACTGCATTGCTAACACTTGCTTATAGCCTCTCTGGACTTGGTATTGCTGTTATTAATGATTTCAAAAGCGTTGAAGGAGACTCAAAACTAGGATTAAATTCTTTACCAGTAGTATTTGGAATTAAAAATGCAAGTAGAATCAGTGCAGGACTGATCGACATTTTTCAATTAGCAATGGTTGTAGTACTAGTCATCATTGGTCAACATTTAGCATCTGTAATTTTAGTTTTATTGTTAATTCCACAAATTACATTTCAAGATATGTGGTTACTAAGAGATCCTCTGAAGTTTGATGTCAAGTATCAAGCAAGCGCCCAACCATTTCTTATCACTGGAATGTTAGTTACAGCTCTAGCAATAGGACATAGTTTTCTAGTTGCATAAAGTGCGAAAGAAAAAGTCCAAATATTTTTTCTTAATAGTTGCAATAGTATTTTTTTCTGGAATATCTTTTTACATTATTAATCTAATAATTACTACATTAAAATATGATGCCTCTAAAAATAAAACTTCACATTCAAAAAAATATTCTTATGTAATTTTATCCTCAGAAAATAAGGTAATAAGTAAATTAAGCCATAAATTTGAAATCGATAATAGTAAAGACAAAATTCCAATTTTTTTAAAAAATTCTTTTGTATCTTCTGAAGATAAAAGGTTTTATAAACATAATGGGATAGATTTTATTAGTATTTCACGAGCACTATTGCAAAATTTGAAAAGTGGTTATGTTGTAGAGGGAGGCAGCACGATAACTCAACAAGTTGCCAGAATGATTTTTTTAAATAATGATTTAAGTTTTCAAAGAAAAATCAAAGAAATATTTATATCTCTCATACTTGAATTTAGATATGACAAAAAACAAATTTTAAAAATATATTTAAATAATATCTATTTAGGATCAGGAGCATATGGCGTAAATGAGGCTTCTCAAATTTATTTTGGAAAACTTATAAATGAATTGACCTTATCTGAGATCGCTTTGATTGCTGGATTAGCTCCAGCA
>CACGHR010000024.1 GCA_902572915.1 uncultured Prochlorococcus sp. | reverse complement strand
TTCCCTATTAATAACTATCCCTTTAGGAGTTGGAACCGCAATATTTATTACCGAAGACTTTGTACCGAAAGTTTTTAGAGAAATAATAGGTTCTTTTGTTGAATTATTAGCAGCTATTCCATCAGTTGTATTGGGACTTTGGGCGATATTTGTGATGGAACCTTTTTTTAGGAACTTTTTTGTCTTTTTACATAATTTCTTTGGTTGGATACCTTTATTTAGTACAGAACCCACAGGTAGGAATTCCTTGTTAGCGATATTAATTTTAGTGGTAATGCTTTTGCCAATAGTGACTTCTATAGCTAGAGATTCTCTTAATCAGGTTCCTAAAAAGCTTAGAAATGCTGCTTATGGAATTGGAGCAAGTAGATGGAAAACAATATTTTCAGTAATTTTGCCGGCAGCATTATCAGGAATTATGGCAGGAGTTCTATTAGCTTTAGGCAGGGCAATGGGAGAAACAATGGCTGTAACAATGATTATTGGTAATTCCAATGCATTTAGTTGGTCTCTATTATCTCCTGGATATACCATTTCCTCCATGCTCGCAAACCAGTTTGGTGAGGCTGATGGAAGTCAGGTTTCATCACTGTTTTATGCGGCTTTTGTACTTATGATCCTTTCTTTGGTAGTAAATATCTTTGCGCAGTGGCTAGTTAAAAAATTTAGTCTCAAATATTAGATAATTATGAATTCACTCTATTACCAGAAAAGATTATCAAGAAATATAGGAGATAAATTCTTTACTTCTTTATCAGTAATTTGTGCATTGATCGCAATACTCCCTTTGATTTTTCTGGTGACTTATATTCTCATCAAAGGTGGATCTCAAATCACACCAGAACTATTTACTTTAGAACCAAACCCCCCTGGAGATGATTTAGATGCAGGTGGTATTAATCCTGCATTGATCGGAACATTAATAATAACTACCATTGCTTCAATAATTGCGATACCTGTAGGTGTTGGTGGCGGAATATATCTAGCTGAATACTCTAAAGGTGGAGCTTTTTCAAGATTTATTAGATTCGGAGTTAATGTTCTGGCGGGAGTCCCCTCAATAATTGCCGGTGTCTTTATTTATGCCTTAATTGTTTCTACAAAGATCTTGTTTGGGAGTATGTACAGCGGTTTGGCTGGAGGGATGGCTCTTTCAATATTGATGTTACCTACTGTGATTAAGACCACTGACGAAGGTTTAAAGTTAGTACCAAATGAATTGAGATATGCTTCTCTTGGTGTTGGAGCAAGTATGTATACCACTATATTGAAAGTTACATTACCTTCCGCATTTAGATCTATTGCTACTGGCGTTGTTCTTGGAATCGCAAGAGCTGCAGGTGAAACAGCACCCTTGATATTTACGGCTTTATTCTCTTACTACTACATAACAGGCTTTGGAGACTTGTTTTATGAGATGGGTTCTTTGGCGGTATTGATATACAACTTTGCTCTTGAACCTTATGATGCACAAAATAAATTAGCCTGGGCAGCTTCCTTTATTCTTGTTTTATCGATACTATCAGTAAATATATTTTCAAGAATATTAGCCGCTTTTACTGAGAAAACTAAGAGAGTATAAATGATTAAAACTAATAAAAAAATACCAAAGAATATCATTTTATCTCTTGAGAACGTATCTATTAGCTATGGAACTTTTGAAGCAGTAAGAAATGTTTTTTGTAACTTTAAAAAAGGAAATATAACCTCTCTTATTGGACCTTCAGGTTGTGGTAAATCTACTGTTCTTAGATCGTTAAATAGGATGAACGATTTAATTCCGAATTGCTTTTTGAAAGGAACAGTCCTGTTTGATGGAACTAATATTTATGACAAAAGAGTAGATCCAGTTGAAGTAAGAAGAAGAATTGGAATGGTTTTTCAACAACCTAATCCTTTCCCAAAATCTATCTATGAAAATATTGCATTTGGGGCAAGAATTAATGGATTCACTGGTGATATGGATGAATTAGTGGAAAGTTCACTAACAAAAGCCGCTTTATGGGATGAATGTAAGGATAAATTAAATGATAGTGGTTACTCTTTATCTGGTGGACAACAACAAAGATTATGTATTGCTCGAACCATCGCAATTGAACCTGAAATAATTCTTATGGATGAGCCCTGTTCAGCTTTAGATCCAATCTCTACTTTGAAAATAGAAGAGACTATGCATGAACTTAAGAAGAATTACACAATAATAATCGTAACTCATAACATGCAACAGGCATTAAGAGTAAGTGATATGACTGCATTTTTTAATGCTATTGAATATGAAGAGGGTGATGGAGGTAAAGTTGGTTATCTTGCAGAATTTAATTCGACAAAGAAAATTTTTAACTCCCCAAAAGAAAAAACCACTCAGGAATACATATCGGGCAAATTTGGTTAATGTTTAATTTTTACCTTTAAAAGAATAATTTTTACTTTTAAGAAAGTTTAGGGGTAGACAAACAGTATAAATACCTATATAGTTATTTCGAATTAATAAGTTTATCTTTGAAAAACTACCCTTTTCTACCTTTCTTAATTTTTGCAGGGGCTCTAATAACAACTGCAACAATAGGATTGCCTGTATTTACTTCATAATTTAAGAGTATTTCTATTTCAGGTAATCTTATGTTTTCAATAATAAATAAAGAATTAATTGGAAGTCCTCATAAAACCATAATAATGGGGAATTTATTTGACTTTATAAAAAAAAGAGAGAATATTAATCTGTGTGGGAGTAAAAAATCTGTATTAAAACCATCTTTAAAAGTGGTTAATTTCTAATTTATTTATCATGGATAAAACTAAAGAACAGTTAGAAAAATTAAGAGAAGTAGCAGAAGCATCTCTTACAAAAACGGATGAACTTCAAAAAGTTCTTGCTCAAATCGAAGCTTTAATGTCTAGAGAAGAATCACAAACTTTATCAAAGAAGAAATAATTATTTAAAAAAAATTTTTAATTTTGTACCATTAATCACACCTCTACAAACAAATTGTAGTTATTAATTGTGTATGCAGAACCCGTTCCAAAGTTTTCTGTTAGGTCTCGAGGTCTTACCTTCTTTAAGTAAAAGACCTCTTTAATTTATTTATGATTATTTAATTTTTGCGCTTTGTTTATTTAGTTGATAATTTTAAAGACTTCTTTCTTACAGACATTTACATCAAAAGATTCAGTATTTATAACTTCTAAACCTGCTTTTTCTGTAACTTCGACGGTTGCATTGCATTCGTCTTGTTTAAGAGCCATATAACTTGGCTTTTTATCTTCTATATCTAATTCAATATTTGATTCATTATCTTCTTTATATCTCTCCATAACAAGTGTAAGAGCCTCTATCTCAACTGAAAAATTCTCATTTGCTTCAGCCCCAAATGGAATAACAAGAAATGGAAATAAAATAAAGGTTATTAATTTTTTCATTTCTATAAATTGTGTTTATTTTTTTTATAACGTGGATTTTCTGCTAAAGGAAGGGGCACTATATCTATAAATTTTTAATTTTCTATTTTTGCTTGTTAAAAATAGATTAGGCTACAAAGTTAATTGAAATAAAAATTAAATGAGACTTTTAAGTATAAATTGGTATATCTAAATGAAAAATTTAAGTCACTACAAATGGAATTTTTTAAGATTTTATTTCGATAATTTCTTCTTCAGAAACAATTGCCCATTTTTTAAATGATTTTTTGCAGGGATATCCGCCTGTTAAGTCTCCAAATGCAGGAAGATATAAAACATTTTTATTCTTATCCATTGCAAAGCACCTAAAAGATAATTTATCACCATTGTTTTTTAAAAATATTTTTGGATGATAATGTCCACAAATATTCAAGATTTTATTGTTTTCTAAATTAACTGGTTCATGGCTAAAAGTAATATCTTTAGTTTTTTTAATGTCAAAAATTTTTATATTTTTAATATCACAACCTACATCGTGATTTCCGAGGACGAGTTCAACATTAGTTTTTAGTAGTTCAGGAAGATCCTCAACTTTTTTTTTAAGAGTTTTATCTATTGAATATTTGCTGTGGAATAAATCTCCCAATATTATTAAATTCTCAGGACTATATTTTTTTACTATTTTTTTTATTCTTGCGAAATTGTCTTTATCTGAATTATTAGTAAGAGGTATACCATTTTGCTGAAAATACTCAGCTTTCCCAAGATGAATATCGCATATTAATAACTCTTTTGTTTCCGGTAGAAATAACGCTCTTGAAGGAAGCATCTCCAACAATTTATCTTCCCAACAAAATTTGAAAGAACTTTTTTTCATTCAAGCACTATATTTTTTTATAAGTTTTTCTACTCTTTTTTCTATTGGTTCATTGCTTAAAGTATTTTTAAGTCTTTCAACTAGTAAAGGGAAAGCAAAAGGAGTTGGAGTTTTTATCTCGTTTAGTAGCATTTTTAAATTTTTTAATCTTTCTAATGATCTAGATATTCTTTTATTTTCTAATTGATATTCTTTAACTTCTTGATGCGATTGTTTTATCAAAAGATGGCCTTCTTCATATTTAGTAAAGACATCGTAGAAAAGACTTGAACTTATTTGAAGTTGGGAAGAAGTTTTTGTTTTGGTTGGATTATTTTGATTTACTAGTCCACTTATTTGGGCAATATTTTTGAATCTACGTTTTGTTAATTCTGAAAAATTAATTGCATTTTCTAGATCTTCTTCTAATTTTTTGTTATTCAAAAAGTAATCAGCTTCTTTTTTTATTATGGAAAAATCATAATCTTCTGAAGTAGTTAAGCTGAATCCAAAATCATTAGCAGTTATATTAAATGTAGATTGTTTTAATTTTGCCAATCTCAAAGCCCATAAAAATGCAATTCCTTCATTTACAAATTTGCCATCAAGTGTAAAAACAAAAAGATTTGATAAATCCTTAGTTTTATATATTTCTAAAAGGAATTCATCTTTCTTTGGAATATTTGAAAGAACTTTTTGTTTATTCAATATTGGGCGTAATGAATTGAGTTCAGGATTTAAGCAATTATAATTTTCTAGTTCGTTGCATATATCTATTTCTTTTCTCAAACTCTCACAAAGTAGATCAGAAATTGCCATTTGACCTCCAACCCATGCAGGAATTAGAGAACTTTTTTTTGTTGATTTTTTAACGTATAAAATCATATCTCTTATTCTTACAAATTGAAGCATTTTGCCAGCAAAGTAAAATGTATCCCCGGGATTTAATTTTGAAGCAAAATTCTCCTCTAAATTACCTAAAGATTTACCTTTCATATATTTGACATTCACAAATTTGTTACTAGTAATTGTTCCAATATTGAACTTATGCATTCTTATTAAAGATTTGTCTTTTACAAAATATTTAAAGTTTTCATTATTATTTTGTGATTCTTCTTTAACTATCTTTTTATATTTTGGGTATGCTTTAAGACATTTTCCTCCATATTCTAAAAAGTCAAGACACCAATTCCAATCTTGATCTTTTAAGTTTCTATAACTCCAGCAATTTTTAATTCTTTCTTTCTCAATTTTCGGATCAAAGCCATTTCCACATGCCAAAGTTATTAGATGTTGTAGAAGCACATCATAAGATAATTCAGGAAGTCTAATTTCCTCAGATATACCACTTTTTATTATCCTTCTCATTGCACTAATCTCTAATAACTCTAAAGAATTAGTTGGCATGAAAATTATTTTTGATTTTCCACCTGGTCTATGAGCACTTCTTCCCGCTCTTTGGATAAGTCTAGCTACATTCTTTGCACTACCAATTTGAACTATTTGATCTACAGGTTGGAAGTCAACTCCCAAATCTAAGGAGCTGGTGCAGACTACCCATTTTATTAATCCGTCTTTAACCCCTTCTTCAACTCTTTTTCTATCTTCTTTATCCAGGGAGCCATGATGAAGTGAAATTTTGTCTTCCATCTCTGGGAGAAAAAATTTAAGACATCGATACCATCTCTCAGATTGATTTCTCGTATTGGTGAATAACAAGGTGCTTTTATTTTTATCTAGGATTTTTAATAGTGAAGAATGACTTCTAATCCCAAGATGACCACTCCATGGAAAGGTAGTTTCCTCCTCTGGTAAAACACTTATAATTTCGATCTCTTTTTGAATATTTGTACTTATAATTTTGGGTTTAATAGCGGTCATCCCAACTATTGCTCTTGCTGCTTCTTCAATATTTCCAATAGTTGCAGACATTGCCCAAATTTGTAAATTTTTTATATTACCTCTTAGCCAACTTAAAGATAACTCGCACTGGTTTCCTCTTTTACTACCCATCAATTCATGCCATTCATCAATAATTATTGATGACAACTCCTTGAACAGATTATTAGATTCTTTATTAGAAAGTAAAAGAGATAAAGACTCTGGAGTGGTAATAAGAATATTAGGTGGTTTAGCTAGTTGCTTTTTCTTTTCGTATGGGGTTGTATCCCCGTTCCTAATTTCAACAGTGGTTTCTTTATTAAAATGCAAAGCTGCTAATTGTATGGAATTTTTTAAATCTCTACTTAGTGCTTTTAATGGGGTTATTAATAATATATTCACACTTTTATTATTTTTGGGATCTTCTATCTTTGATAGAGGTCCCATTAATGCAGCATAAGTTTTGCCGCATCCAGTAGGAACTTGTATTATGCCACTCTCTCCACTTAAAAATGCTTCCCAAGATTTGACCTGATAGGGTAGTGGCTCCCATCCATTTGTTGAGAAAAACTGTTTAATTTTAGAAATTAAATTATTTTGCTTATTATTTTTCGTAATATTTTTCATGATATTTTTTTCATTAGTTCATATGCATTCTCTAGGCTATCTGCATCATTGATTTTTTTATCTTTTCTCCATTTTGTTATTCTTGGAAATCGTACTGCTATGCCTGACTTATGACGTTTAGAAATTTGTATTTTCTCAAAAGATATTTCGAATACCATTTCTGGTTTTAACGATCGAACAGGGCCAAATTTTTCGATTGTATTTTTTCTTATCCATTTATCTAGCTCTTTAATCTCAATATTCGTTAAACCAGAATATGCACTTGCAAATTTAATTAATTCTTTGTCTTTCCATAATGCAAAACTGTAATCTGTATACAGACCAGCTCTTCTACCACTACCTCCCTTAGCGTAAATTAAAACAGCATCAAGTTGCATAGGATCAACTTTATATTTCCACCAAATACCTTTCTTTCTACCAGAGGAGTATATAGAAGTCTTTTTCTTAATTATTAATCCTTCAGTATTATTTTCTCGAGATTTTTCTTTATAAGTTAAAGCCTCAGGCCAATCTTTAGGAAAGATTAAATCACATATTTTGAAAATATCAGAGAAATTATTCTCAGTTTTAATTTGCCATTTTGAAAAATATTTTTCTAACTCAATTCTTCTATTTTCTAATTTAATTTCCCTTATATCTCTTCCATTAATCTCTAAAAGATCATAAGCAATAAAAATAATTGGATATTTTATTTGGATTGATCTAGTAGGAGACTTTCTATTTATTCTTTTTTGAAGTAAAGAAAAATCAAAGGCAATTTGTTCTTTAAAATTCCAAACTAATAATTCCCCATCAAGAACAAAATCATCTTTTATATGTGACATTTTCTCTACTAATTCTGGGAAAGATTCATTTACTAATTCTTGCCCTCTTGTCCATAACGAAACATTGCCTGATCTTTTAATTAATTGCATCCTTATACCATCGTATTTCCATTCAAATTGAAAATCATTTATTGAATTTTTGAAGATTTTATCTTCAATAGTATTTGCTAGAAGAAATGGAAATGGTTTGGAATTTAACTCTTGAAGATTGATATTCTTGTTAATTAAAAATTCATATGAATCAATTGAAGGTTTAAAATCACCCATCAACCTATGAGAAATAATCTCTTCCTCAATATTAATTAGTTTTGATATTGATTTTGTGATTAATCCGATAGAGACTCCTACTCTAAAAGTTCCTGTAAGAATTTTATTAAAAATTAAATGGTTATCTTCAGGTAATGTTTCCCAAATATTTTTAATTTCTAAATTTTTATCCTCCTCATTAAGTTTTGACAATGCAGGTATTGTTTCGCTTAGTAATTCATTGAGACTTATATTTGATAATTTCTTTTTTCTAGAATTAGTTTTATTTTTAAGTAATAACGTTATTACCTCAGCAGAATCACCAACTTTTAAATAACATGTATCAATTAACCATTGAGGATATTCATATATTTGAGAAAAAAGATTTTTTAAATATCTTCCACTAATAAATCTCTTATTACTTTTTCCAGTTAGTAAATATATTGCCCATGAATTATCTATTGGATCATTAGATAAAAAATAATTATTTAAAACTTCAATTTTATTATTTGTACTATTAATTGAATCTAGATCGCCAAATAATTCTGAAAACTTTTTTAAGCTCATATTTATTTACCGAATAAAAGGACATTTATTGATTCCTTTTCAACTAAATATTTACTTAAGGCTTCACTATCTCCATGATGAAAAAATACATTTTTAGCTTCAGACTTTTTTACTACTTCCAGAATTCCATCCCAATCCGCATGATCAGAGATTGCGAATCCTTTATCATATCCTGATCTTTTTCTTAGAGCTCTTATTGACATCCATCCACTTGCGAAAGCTGTTTGAATGTTTTTGAAATTTTTTAAATAAGAAACCTTACTTAAGGATGGCGGTAATAATATTAGACTTCCTTTAAGTTTATCCATCTTTTTTTTATTTTCAATTTTTATAGTATCTTTAATATCAATTCCAAGTTCCCTATAAATATTGTTCATTTTGTGAATACTGCCATGGGAATAAATATTGCCTTTAAAATTTGTTTGACTAATTTCGTTTAACAATCTCTGAGCTTTTCCAAGTGAATAGCAGAAAAGTAAAGAAGTTTTTTCTGGTGAATTAGTTATCCATTTTGAAATATCATTTGCTATTTTATTTGATTCATCCCATTTAAATATTGGCAAACCAAAAGTACATTCGCTTATTAAATAATCAGTTTTTACTATTTCATATTGTTCGCAAGTCTGATCTTTTTGAAGCTTAAAGTCACCTGAAATTAGCCATTTTTCTTCAGCAAAAATAAACCTTATTTGACTAGATCCAAGAATGTGACCTGATGGATGAAAAGAAATATTAATGCCGTTTATTTTAAATTCTTCTCCATATTCAAAAGTCTTAATTTTGATATTATCTCCAACTCTTTCTTTAAGAAGTATCGCAGTTTCCTTAGTAGAGATATATTCTTCACAGCCAAATGTAAAGTGATCAAAATGAGCATGAGTTATTAATGCCTTTTTTACTGGCTTGCTTGGATCAATCCAAATATCAGCTAGTTCACAATAAAGATTTCCATCTTTATATCTAATTAAATATTCTTGTTTAGTTCTCAAAACTACATCTCTTACAATGAAGTTAATTTAGCTAATTATGCCCACGCTTGTTTTGATAAAGCTATGGCTGAAATTGTTAGTAAGGTAATAACTACAAATTTGTTACTCCAATTAATCATGTATGTACTAATTTTGTTGAAAGAAACTCTTTTAGATGGAACAATCTCTTTTTTATTCATAATGTGATGATTTTCATTATTTTCTAAGTAATTTAAATTTTTTATCTCATTTATTAATTTAGATTCGCAAGTTGAGAGTTTTTCTACTTGATTTAATAATTCAATATCTTCTGGCCTTAATAAAGAATTTAATTCTTTAATTTGTCTTTCGTTTTTCATAAGAAATTCATTAACTATCTCATCTGTCCCTAGCCCCTTCTTAATATTTAAAAGAATATGATCTCTTTCCCAGGATTTTTCAAGGGAATTTAAAATTTTGCTTATGCTCATTTAAGTATTTTTACTTATGATAAATTATTATTTTTTTATTCTGTGGCTTATTCCTTTAAGTAATTAAAAAAAATTATTTTTATTTAAGATTTACGAATAAGTCTGTTAGCAAAATATTTTATCTTTACCTTTTCTACAATTTTTTTAGAACTACTTTTAGTTTTAACTTTATTTAAATTGATCACTTCATCTGACACATTTTTGCCGGTTTCAAAATAACTTTTAATTTTTTCTAATTCTTCTTTATTTAATCTTTTTGTTGCACCTTTTGCATTGATTCCAAGTTTCTTGCAAGCTAATAATATTCTATTACTTTCGATATTAAGATCTTTGGCAATACTGAAAATAGGAGTGTTGATAGACATTATTTTCTTTACTATGAAATTTATTATTTATAGTATATTTATAATTTGGAAATTAAATATATTTTTAATTATTATTAATTTTAAAAACTTTTTTTAATTAGGCTACTTCATCATCAAAATTATTTAAATCATTAAACTTTATCTTCATGGTTGGATTATTTCTAGTTAATTTCTTTACTGTCAAATCTTGAGATTTGCTGTCAGCAGATAAAAGATGTTTTTTTGAGAGAACTAAAGCCTCTTTAGTTTTTTGTAAATGGGTTATTGATTTATCAATTTCTGAAATTGCATCATTAAATCTATCTTGGGCAAGTGAAACATTTTTACCAACTGCATTTTTGAATTGCTCAAGAGTACTTTCAAAATTAGTTATGTCAAAATTCTCACGTTTCATTAAATCAATTTGTGATTTGTATTTTAAGGTTTCCATAGATGCATTTCTTAGCAGAGAAATAATGGGCAAGAAAAATTGAGGTCTTATGACATACATTTTTGGGAATCTATGAGAAACATCTACTATGCCAGTATTATACAGTTCACTATCTGGTTCTAGAAGGGATACGAGAACTGCATATTCACAAGATTTTTGTCTTCTATCTTTATCTAATTCTTTTAAAAAATCTTCGTTTTTTCTTTTATTAGTTCCATTTAAACTTTCATTCTTCATCTCAAACATTATAGATACGACTTCGGTTTTATTTTCATCAAATTCTCTAAATATATAGTCACCTTTACTTCCTGAAGTGGCATCATTATCCTTTTCGAAATATGAGTTTTTAAATGCAGAGGCACGATTCAGATTAAATTGAGTTTCGCAATGGATTTCTAATGTTTCTCCTATCATCTTTGTAGATAATCTAGATTTCATTTCTCTTAACTCCTGAATAGTCAGGTCCCTTTCACTAATTTTGCTTTTAAACTTTTCTTCAATTAATTTTTCATTAATTGAATGTTCAAGCTTCATCTTTTCAATGGAATTTGTTAAAGATGAGTTTTGTTTTTCTAAATTAGTAACAGCTTCACTAACTTTGTTTTTTAAAGATAATTCTGAAATTAAAGACTGGTTTTTAATCTCGTCTTTCAACTTGATTAATTCATTATTCAATGAATTAATTTTATTTGTTGCTTGATTTTTTAAATCATTAAGGGCATTTGTTTTCTTTTCTTCAGCTATTTTTAATTTAGATTCTAGAGTTTGGATCTCAGACTCTTTAATCCGATTCTGCTCTATTAACTGTATTTTTAACTCACGTTTTAAAATTTCCAAAGCTTTTTTATTATCTTCTTCAGCCAAGATAAGTCTTTCTTTTATTTGTTTATTAAATTCTTCGTCTTTTATCTGAAGAAGTATTTCTTCAAAGCTGCTGGGATCAATTCGGAAGGTTTTGCCGCATGAAGGACATTTAATATCTTTCATTTTTTATTACAACATTAATTTTTAGTAGGTATTTAATATTCAATTTATGTAAAAAGAATATTCTCCTTGACTAAGAATAAGCAATGATCCAATGTTGTGCATTAAAAAATAAAGAAATTAATCTATGAAAGTCATATTAATCCAGATTCTTTAAGAATATTAATTTTATTTGCTAATTCGATATCTGCAGATGATATTGAGCGATCTAATATCTTGTGAGAAGAAACGGTGTAGCCACTATCATCAACAAATTCATCTTCTGAATCATTTAAGTGCGAGTTCTCATTTTTGATATTTTTGTAATTATCAGAGTTGTATAAATTTGATTTACTAATATTGCTATATCCAAAATTTGCAATTCCTCTTGCATCTAAAGCTTCCTCAACTAATATGCCAACAACTTTGGATCTGCTTATCGATTCACTTTTCGATATTTCATCAATGATATCTAGTACTCTTTTTCTAGGAAGATACCCTATTCTTTTAACTTTATTTTCCATGATACTTTATACTTATGACGTTATTGTAACACTTCTGTCAAATAGTCTGGGTTCTTAATAATTTGTACTACATATAAAGTTAATTAATAAAAGAAAGAAAGTATAATTTTTTTAGTACTTTTATAGAAACTTTTTCTTAATTAGAGAATAATATAATTTTATGCTTCTTCTAATTATTCTTTTTGATTAGGTCAAAATTTTTAAAATCTTTTTAATTTAAATCTAAATCTTATGAAAGATAAACTTTATGATAATGCTGACAGCTTTGCTATGGCATTTGACGAAGAATGGATAAATATAAATTGTGATGATTTAAAACTAAAAATAGATAAAGTATTTGAACTTTTGTCCGACCATCCTTTTTTAGTTTCTAATCCAGAAAATGCAAGAAAAATGGCTGAATTTAGGATATTTTCTTTGAAGAAATTTCAATAATTATTTTTATCTTTTTATTGAAATTTAATATTAAAGCTTAATGCTTATTATTTACATATTTGGCGAATTAAAAAAACCTTTGCTAAATAAAAATATTGTTATACCTATTATTGGACCTATTCCAAATAAAAAAAGCACTAATTTTGCAGAATTCTTTGTTTGACCTAATTCTTGTTTTTTATTTGACTTAGTTTGATTTTTTTTATAAGTTTTTTTGTTTTTCATGGAAATTACTTTACTACATCGAAACTTTAAATAAATCTTGAATAGGCTAATTTTTTTATACTTTTCCTAAATTTTAACAAATTAATTTAGGGGTTATAAAAACACAATATTGTATAATGGGATTAGTAAAAAGCAAATATGAGTGCAACTAAGAGAGAGGAAGTGAGTTCTCACCTCAGATATATAAGGTTAGAACTTAGGATGATGCATCAAATGCTAATCAAAGAAGATTTATTACCAGATCTAAACGAGGCAAAGGAAGTACATGCGCAACTCGATGCTTTACTAGACTTATTATCAGATAAGAAAGAAAAAAAAATTAAAAGTCAATTTGGCAACTTTTAAAGTCAAAAAGAATCATAAATAATTAGTAGCGGATTCTATTTTTTTGCGATTATCATGCATTTGCTCTAATTGGTTATAAATTTCTTTGATTTGAATTTGCAATAGTTCAGTCGAGTTTATCTTACTTAAAGCATCCATTGCGGATAGAAGACTTTCTTTAGCTTCAATTAAATGTCTACATTCTTTACTTCCCGCTTCGTATGACATAGTGTTATTAAAAATATTATTATCACAAATATATATAAATTTCTTCCGTAGTGCTTGTTACGCTTATAGAACGAAGGCTTATTATTGTTATTTTAAATACAGATACGGGAATTATTTTTACTAAAATTTAAATAAAAACTAATGCCAGAAGATTCGAAAGATTATCAATTTTGTACTCAAATAGCTTTAGAAAATGCAAAAAAAAGAATTAATCTCTTAGATAATTCTGATAAAGAGTGCGTTATAGAAGAATATAAGGAATGGATTAGAGATGGTTTAAATAACCATACAGTTTTAATAATAAGAGAAGACCCAATTATATAAAAAAAAGTAAGAATTTTTCTCAATTTTTTGCATTTGAGGTTACCTTATATAAAAAATAAAGGCTCATAATAAAAGTTATTATTAGGATAATTGTTAAAGAAGAAAAGTTATACATTATCAAATATAAAAATTTACAGTAATTTTAACAGGTTCAATAATATTTTTCTTGAATTCAGTTTTCTTTGAAAAGTGAAAAAATAAACTTTTTAAAATCGTCTTTCTCTAAAAAGATTTCTTTACTTTTTTGGTTTTTTAATTTCTTAAAAATTTTTTCTACTAGATAGTCCAATTTTGATGTCATTATATAAAATTATTTTTCTAATAAATAAATTTTCTCTTCTCCAATTTTATCCGGTTTTGTTATTCTACATCCTTTATCTTTTTCCATATCACAATCTTTTGTTGCAGGAACAGATTTCCAAGTACAAATCTTTTCTTGAGATTCTTCTTTTAAAATAATCCATCCATCCTCTAAGTATTCTGAAAGCCCATCGTCTCCACAAGAAAACTTTATTTCCATTCTTTTCTTTTCAGAATTGATATTCTCATTAATCTCTACATTCGAATCAATAATAGGCTTATCATTATTTATTGATGTTTTACATGAAGTTAATAAAATTGCTAAACAAAATATTTTCGAAAATTGTTTTATTTTTTTCATTTTTTAAAATTTTATAGTTCCAAATATTTATTAATTATAGTTTATTTTGATTCTATTAATTTTAATAGTTGATCCATTTTATTCATTAATATTTTAACTTCATCTGGCTTAGGCAAAATTAATTCTTCTGTTACTGCTAAATGCATTTTTTTTAGGGTTTGCCTTAAATCTTTTAAATGCATTTTTACGTTTTCTTTATTTTGATTTATATCATTCATAGAATAAAAGTTTTAAATTTTTAAATTTTCAATTTCATAGATTTCTTCACCACCATAACAAAAATTTATTGATAACATTTTTAACTCTTTCTTGTTAATTCTTGTTATATTTTTATTCTCAGTTATGTAATTTTGGGCAACCTTATGACAATCTAATTTATTTTTTGCATGTTTAATAAGTGGATAAAAATAAGTGAATAAAGTAATTATAGAAAAAAATATTATTAACGGTTTTTTATCTTTTTTAAATAAATCTTTAGTTTTCTTTTTCGCATTTAATATTTTTATTAGCAAGTTATCTGGCAATCCTATTTGAACAAATAACAACTCGACCCACCAGGGGAGATCCTTCTTTTTCTTTTTCATGGATTTATTGGAACTATTCATTTTCTTGGCTTCATAATTTTGATCTCTAAGTTCTTTGGGTTTACTTGCTTCTTTTTTATTTATATCATCCAATAATTTATTTGGAACATAGAGGTTTATTTTGATTTGGAAACTATATTTTTATTTTATAAGTTTTAATTTAATTTATCTATGAATTTGATTATTGTAAATTTGTATTTAAATTATAAATGTCAAAAAAAAGAAGGAAGTTAAATAAAGATTTCGAAAAGAAAATATATTCATCAAAAAAAGATGTGGAATTAGTTTTGGCTAAAATCTATGATATTGACGATGAAGACATACAAAAGGAGTATATCGCTGCATTTAATAGAGTTGTATTTTTATATGAGCAATTAAAAGATGATTATGAGCAAAAAGGATTTAATGATTATTCTGAAGGACTTCTGACAGATTATAAAAATGCTTTTGATCTTTTTGAATCAGAATTCGAAATTTAAATTACCGCTTATAAGGTATTACTGGTATTTCTATAAGGTTTCCTTTTTGCAGATTAGACCTTTTCTCTTTTAAATTTTTTATGCAAGTTAATTCCCTTTTCTCCTTTTTACAAATTTTTTTAATTTTGTAATCTGTAAGTGCGTATAATTCGCCCTCTGTCATTAAAAAAACAATTAAAAATATAGATATATTTAATGATAATTTCATAAATTTTTTAATAATTTTAATTCAATTAATATTAAATTACTAATCATTGTAAATATCTATCATTTGTTTTAATTCTTCTTTACTTAAATCTGTAGAGATAAAAACCTCTTGGGCTGTTTTACCTTTCCTTGCTATAGCTTTATATCCGTTTATAGTCTTTACTGACAAAAGCAATACCAAACTTTATCCTTCAAGGATACTTAATTTAGGAATATATATCTTAATTTCAAACTCACAAGACATCAAAACCAAAAACGAATCAGAGACTAATAAGATTATCTCTGATATTTTTGAGAAGTTAAACTTATCTCCTAATAAAGCAGAAAAAGATATTGGGATCTATAAAAGCACCATATCAAAAATGGAACAAGCCAAAGAATTAATTGAAGAGCTAAGAATAAAGGATAAGAAAAAAGATCAAAAAAAATAATACCTATTTTTTTAATCTTTTTTTATCTTTCCAAGCTACATATGATATATAGATTACAGCAAATGTAATA
>CACGHR010000023.1 GCA_902572915.1 uncultured Prochlorococcus sp. | reverse complement strand
TAGTTATTTGAAAATAGCAAATATCTAAATATAAGATATCTTCTTAATTATTTAATGCCAAATAATATTGCATTAAATTAAAAATTAAATTGTTGGAGCTTTGAAGATGTCACTTTTTTTATTTCCTGAAAAAATATTTGTTTTTACAGCACTTTTTACGGCACTTAAATCTCTATCCACTAAATTATTAACAGATGCAAGATAACTTTCAGTAACTAATCTTGGATATAAACCTATTCCAATTATCGGTAAAAGTAAGCAAGCAATAATATAAACTTCCCTTGGCTCCGCATCGATCAGTTTGCGTTCCTCAGTTAATTTAGGATTTTCTTTACCAAAGAAAATTTCTCTTAACATTGAGAGTAAATAAATAGGAGTAAGTATTACACCTATGGCAGCTAAAGAAGCCATAACTATCCTAAACGGAAGTGTATAAACTTCATCCGTAACAAATCCTGTGAATACCATTAATTCGGATACAAATCCACTCATTCCTGGCAAAGCGAGTGAAGCAAGAGAACAAGCAGTCCATAATGCAAACATGATTCTCATTTTTTGTCCTACACCACTCATTTCATCAAGCTTAAGAGTCTTTGTTCTGTCATAGGTAGCTCCAACAAGAAAGAATAAACTGGCCCCAATTAATCCATGACTAACCATTTGAAGCATTGCTCCACTTGTTCCAAGGCTACTAAAACTCCCTATTCCAATAAGTACGAAACCCATATGACTTATAGAGCTGTAGGCAATTTTCCTCTTTAAATTCCTCTGCGCAAAAGAAGTTAGTGCAGCATAAATTATATTCACTACCCCTAACACTATTAATAATGGAGCAAATTGAGCATGAGCAACAGGTAATAATTGTGCATTAAATCTTAAAAGAGCATAACCTCCCATCTTCAATAAAATTCCAGCTAGGAGCATATGAACGGGAGCTGTAGCCTCTCCATGAGCATCGGGTAGCCAAGTATGGAGGGGTACTATTGGGAGTTTTACTCCAAATGCAATTAAGAGGCCAACATAACAGAGAATTTGGAATTTTTGACTAAAATCTTGAGCTGCTAAATGAGAAAACTGAAAGTTAGGAATTTCTGAGCCGTAAAAACCCATTGCCAATGCTGCTAGGAGAATAAATATAGAACTACCAGCAGTATAAATAATGAATTTTGTTGCTGCATATTGTCTATTTTTTCCACCCCAAATAGCCAACAATAAATATACGGGAATTAACTCCAGTTCCCAAGTAAGAAAAAACAAAAGCATATCTTGCACAGCAAATACGGCTATTTGCCCGCCATCCATTATCAATATTAAAAAGAAAAATAACTTTGGTTTAAACTTGACTGGCCATGCAGCTAAAACTGCTAAAGCAGTTATAAAACTAGTTAATAATATTAAC
Organism: uncultured Prochlorococcus sp.; assembly: GCA_902572915.1. Lineage (GTDB taxonomy): Bacteria > Cyanobacteriota > Cyanobacteriia > PCC-6307 > Cyanobiaceae > Prochlorococcus_A. Next base: position 14,700 of record CACGHR010000023.1, on the reverse strand, counting down.
GGCATCGAAATACCGTCAGCTCCAACAGACCAAGTAAGACCTAAATCAGGAAGCCAACTAATATTTTCTTGCAGTTGAACATTTTCATTATTAATATCAAAGCCATTTATATATGAACCTACAGTTATTAAAAAAGTTATTAATGCAATAGACAAGGCAAACCATCTAACCTCTTTACCATCCCCTTTGTCTGGGAAAAAAGGTATCACAAATGCACAACTAATTGGAAACAAAATTGAAGCAGATAGCCATGGGAAATTAGACAATCCAGCTCCCAAAGTTCCTAACATTTTTGTCGCAAAATGTAAAAATAAATAAGTACTCAATTTAATCAGAAATTTATCTTAAATAAAGTCTAGAAATTATCTGTATTTTTTCACCCCAATGGACAGTGAAGACACACAATTGTAATTAAGTTACTTGAGGAGTTTGAAAGCCAAATATAGCAACTAATAGAATTACTCCTCCAAAAACAATAAGAGCATAAAATTGTGCTCTACCTGTCTCAAAATATTTTAACCCTTCTCCACTGCCTAAAGTTACAAGTCCAGTAAGATTGACAACGCCATCAACAACTTTTGAATCAACTTCTAAAACTTCTTTGGCTAGTTTTCTACTACCTTTAACAAAAAGTTTTTCATTTATATCATCTAAATACCATTTGTTAGATAAAAATTTATTGATAGAAGGAAACTTTTCTGCAAATAAAATTGACAAATTAATTTTCTTAACAAAATATGCTTGATAAGCAATATAGATTCCAGTCGTAGCAATAACAACTGAAGCTATCGCCAAAGGTAAAAATTCATTTAATTCAAAGGCTTTTGCAGCAATCTCTGCTTCTTCAGGATCTAGTAGATTTGCAATTTTGCTATCCCATGGAAGTCCCATAAAACCAATAATTAGAGAAGGTACAGCTAGAAATACCAAGGGAAAAGTCATTGACCAGGGTGACTCATGAATAGAGCCATGTTCTTCATGCATTTCTTCATTTTCTTCATCTTGGTTTGTTTTAGAGGCTATTAGAAGCTCTTTTTGCAATTCTTTATTCTCTCCTCTGAAATCTCCTTCAAATGTCAAGAAATAAAGCCTAAACATATAGAAAGCAGTCATACCAGCTGTTAGAAGTCCTATAAACCAAAAAGCTGGAAATGATATAAAAGCATTTCCGAGTATCTCATCTTTACTCCAGAAACCTGCCAATGGTGGAATACCACTAATTGCTACGCAACCTATTAAAAATGTTGTTGATGTATATGGCATTTTTTTTCTTAAACCACCCATTAATCTCATATCTTGAGCTAATACAGGCTGATGGCCAACTACTTCTTCCATAGCATGTATTACTGAACCAGATCCCAAAAATAGCATTGCTTTAAAGCAAGCATGAGTTACTAAATGAAAAATTCCTGCTACTGGCGCTCCACAACCCATGGCAAGCATCATATACCCAAGCTGAGAAACTGTGCTGTAAGCTAAACCTTTTTTTAAATCCATTTGGGTCAAAGCTATAGAGGCCCCTAAAAAACAAGTAATGGTGCCTACTAAAGCAATAATGAACTGAATAGAGGGGAATATTGAGTACAAAGGTTGGAGTCTTGCTACAAGAAATATTCCTGCAGCAACCATTGTTGCTGCATGGATAAGTGCAGAAATAGGTGTCGGGCCTTCCATTGCATCAGGCAACCACACATGAAGAGGAAACTGAGCAGATTTTGCCATTGGCCCTAAAAAAACTAAAAAACAAAGCAGTAAAGCAGCCCAGATAGGTATCGAATTATCAGAAATTGATTGAGAAATTCCAGTGGCTATTTCATTAAAATCAAAACTATTTGTTGCCCAAAATAGGCCAAGAATTCCTAGTAATAATCCAAAATCTCCCACTCTATTAACAACAAATGCTTTTTGTGCAGCGTGGGCAGCGCCATCCCTGTCATACCAAAAACCAACCAACAAGTAAGAACACATCCCAACTAATTCCCAAAAAACATAAATTTCTAATAAATTCGGACTAACTATTAATCCCATCATTGAACTACTAAATAATGCTAAATATGTAAAAAATCTGACATAACCTTTGTCATGCGCCATATAACCATGAGAGTAGATCATTACCAGCAAAGTTATAGTCGTTACAAGAGCAAGCATTACACTCCCCAAAGGATCAAGGACAAAACCCATCGGGATTGTAAAATCCCCAGCACTAGCCCATACAAATAATTTTTCTACAGATTGATAACCATTAACTTGTTCAAAAAGAGCTTTATAACTAATTACCGCAGAAATGCCAACAAACGAAATAAGACCTACAGAAACGATTTCTCTTGAATTATTAATCTTCTTATTAATACTTATTAGGCCTAAACCAGAAAGCACTGCTCCAATAAGTGGGAAAACAGGAATTAACCAGGCAATTTCTGAAGCTTGAGGCATGTTCTAAAAAACTTATAATTTGATTTTAAACTGTCAATTGAAAAATTCCGACAAAAATGATGAATTAAATGTTTTAACGGCAATATTTATATACTGATGGGACCACCAAAGCACCCCTATTGCAATCAATATACCAAGTTGAGATAATTTAAAAAATTCTTTAATTTTAAATTCTTGCCTTCCTTCAAGTATTGCCATAAAAGGGATTATAGAAGTACTTTTTCTAAACTTTTCAAACTCTTCTCCAAATCTATTCGCTAATCTCTTATCCCCATGCCAGATTGCAAAAAGATGATGCAAAACTAAGCCAATAGAAGTTAATAATGTGAATGAAGTACCAATCCATAGAGTATGAGCAAAACACCAAATTATCTGACCAAATGCTTGTGGATGTCTAGTGATTCGCATTATCCCAGTTCCATAGATTCGTACTTTAGGTTTTAAAACCGAGGGAATTTCTAGCAAATTATAAGTAGCGGGATACAAAAATAAAAAACTTATTGCAGTTAAGAACCAAACGACTATAAATATAAAATTATTGCCCTGAAAATTCCATAATCTGATTCCGTCATATCTATGAGCTAAAAAATAACTAATCAAGATAATTGCGGATGGCAAACTTAAAAAAACAAAACATAACCGCCACAATCTCGGACCCATAATAGATTCTGCTTTTATTCTTAAAGCAGCTCCCCCACTATGAATTACCGCAAAAATAAAAATCAAAAGTAAGATTATTAGAGAAGTTTGATGAGTCTCCATATATTTAAATTGTTCAAATAATTTTTGTTCTTAACAAGAATGCTCCTAAGCATTAGAATTATAAGAAATTGTAGGCACAAATAGATGCCAGAATTACCTTTTACACTCGACCAATTAAGAATACTAAAAGCTATAGCAGCTCAAGGAAGTTTTAAAAAAGCTGCAGATCTCTTATACGTAACCCAACCTGCCGTTAGTTTACAAATACAGAATTTAGAAAAACAACTTGAAATCACAATTTTCGACAGAGGTGGTAGGAAAGCTCTATTGACTGAAGCAGGAAGACTATTACTTGAATATTGTGAACGAATTTTGAATCAATGCGACGAAGCTTGCAAAGCTATTGAAGATTTAAATAGTCTAAAAGGTGGAACTCTTGTCATTGGAGCGAGCCAAACAACGGGTACCTATTTAATGCCTAGAATGATAGGACTTTTCAGACAAAAATACCCTGATGTATCCGTTCAACTTCAAGTTCACAGTACTAGAAGAACAGGTTGGAGTGTTGCAAATGGACAAATTGACTTAGCTATTATTGGCGGACAATTACCAGGAGATTTGGAAAATTTGCTACAAGTAATTCCATATGCCACCGATGAATTAGCATTAGTTTTACCCTCTAAACATCCACTTTCGACCAAAAAAGAGCTACTAAAAGAAGACTTATACAAATTAAATTTTGTAACATTAGACTCACAATCTACGACGAGAAAAGTTGTTGACAAACTTCTCCAAGATTCTGGGCTTGATATGCAAAGATTAAAAATTGAGATGGAACTTAACTCTCTCGAAGCAATCAAGAATGCAGTTCAATCAGGTTTAGGAGCTTCCTTTTTGCCTGTGGTTTCTATTGAAAGAGAATTATCAGCTGGAACAATTCACAAAGCATTCGTTGCTGACTTGGAAGTTAAAAGAGAACTTAAATTAATTACTAATCCATCAAGATATACATCAAGAGCGTCAGAAGTATTTAAAAAAAATATTCTGCCACAATTTGCTAGTTTAGAAAGTCCATTAAGGAACATATAATTCTGGTCAAAACTGAATTGCTTCTTTATTAATTCCGACGCCTCCATCTTCGGCTTGTCCATCACCTTTAATTATAAATTTATTTTCGTTTACATCAGTCTGATAAACGCACTTAACTATTGGCTTATCTCTTATGGATCCAATATAAGCAAAAGTATTCATCCTCTGCTTACATTCCCTTACATCTTCATTACTAATTGCACCCTGTTTTTGTAGAACTGTCCAATTCTCTCTTCTAATCACACACCCTGGCTGAAGAGCTGGTTGCGTTACAAAACTCGTAGATGGATTTAAAGTAGTATACATTTCAACATCAATAACAAAGGCACTTGCGCCCCATTGCCTACAAAATTCAGGATCTGGAACAGCCATATCTAATTGTTGCTGACTAGCTATATTTCCTTGTCCACCATCTGTTGTACTTGTAATCGCACTCCCAATACCAACACCTAAAATTAGTACCCCAGCAAGAATTGCGATGGTTCCAGTACTGAAATTAATCTTTTGTTCAGATGAAGCAGGCAATCTATTATTTCTTTGTCCATAAGGATCAACTTCTCTTGGATTTGAAGAGTAGTAATTTCTATTTGAGCCTCTCCTAGGCCTTCTATTTGAGGGTGGTCTATTCACAGTACTTCATTTGTTTTTGGTAGACCCATTGAATAATTCATTACTCTACAATCAGGGTTGTAATTTAAGTTCCCATTTTGAAGTAAAAATTTAATTAAACCTTCAATTTCTGATCCTATTTTTCGTAGCGCATAATCATCTAAATCCTTTCCTGCTCTATCTTTTATTAATTCATTAAATTTTTCTTTAACTTTGTTCAAAGAATCTTCGTTCCAAATAAACTCGTTATCGGGATCCAGATCCAGAGTTAGTTTGTTGGGATGAAACTGTAATTTTTCATCAACGACTTCGGCAGTAAAAATTCTTACATGTCGAGTAGTTGATTTCAAAAGCATTTTTTCCATAATTTTACGAAATAATCAACGAAAAAAACTATAATGTTCTAACTTTAATGTAGCTTATTAGTAAGTGTTAATTTATTTCTTGATTTTATAATGCGTGTTGTAATTGCAGGTGCTGGTTTAGCGGGATTATCTTGTGCTAAATATTTAGTGGATAATGGTCACATTCCAATAGTTCTTGAAGCTAGAGATGTTCTTGGAGGTAAAGTTGCTGCTTGGAAAGACGAAGATGGAGACTGGTATGAAACTGGTTTGCACATATTTTTTGGAGCTTACCCAAACATGTTGCAACTTTTCAAGGAATTAGAAATTGAAGATAGACTCCAATGGAAAAGTCATTCAATGATTTTTAATCAACCATCCGAGCCAGGAACTTACAGTAGATTTGACTTTCCTGATATACCTGCCCCTGTGAATGGAGTTTCAGCCATTCTTAGTAATAATGACATGCTTTCATGGAATGAAAAGATTCTTTTTGGATTAGGTTTAGTGCCTGCAATGTTGAGAGGCCAAAAGTATTTAGATAAGTGCGATACCAAATCATGGACTGATTGGCTGAAAGAACACAATATCCCAGAAAGAGTAAATGATGAAGTTTTTATAGCCATGAGTAAAGCTTTAAATTTCATTGGTCCGGATGAGATATCATCTACAGTTTTACTAACTGCACTCAACAGATTTTTACAAGAAAAAAATGGTTCAAAAATGGCTTTTCTTGACGGAGCTCCTCCAGAAAGACTTTGCCAGCCAATGGTTGACTATATCACTGCTCGCGGCGGCGAAGTTCATATGAATAGCCCTTTAAGGCAAATCAACCTTAACGAAGACAGTACCGTTAAAAGCTTCACTATTGCCTCATTAGATAAAAACGAAAAGAAAGAGCTTCAGGCCGATGCCTACGTTAGTGCAATGCCTGTAGATCTCTTTAAATTAATGTTACCTAAACAATGGAAAGGTATTGATGCTTTCTCTAAATTAGATGGTTTAAATGGTGTACCAGTTATTAACATCCACTTATGGTTTGACAAAAAATTAACAGATATTGATCATCTACTTTTTAGCAGATCGCCACTTCTCAGTGTTTATGCAGATATGAGCATTACATGTAAAGAATATGAAGATCCAAATAGATCAATGCTTGAATTAGTTTTCGCACCAGCCAAAGATTGGATAAATAAGAGTGATCAAGAAATTGTTGACGCAACTATGGAAGAACTGAAAAAATTATTCCCAACACATTTCATGGGTGATGATAAGACGAAATTAAGAAAATATAAAGTCGTCAAAACACCACGATCTGTCTACAAGGCAGTACCTGGATGCCAAGAGTTTAGACCTAGCCAAAAATCTCCCATAAAAAATTTCTTCTTGGCTGGTGACTACACGATGCAAAAATATTTAGCATCTATGGAAGGTGCTGTTTTAAGTGGTAAATTATGCGCGGAATCAATTAATAAGGAGTATTCCAAAATCCCTCAAAATGTTTCTTAATAACATTTAAAATTCCTCAATTCAGCTAAAACTTTTTGAAAAATTCAATTTCTCATCTAGATCAAGCATATGAGATATGCCGTAAAGAAACTCAACAATGGGCTAAAACCTTTTACTTGGGAACTCTTCTACTACCACTAGAAAAAAGAAAAGCTATTTGGGCTATTTATGTATGGTGTAGAAGAACAGATGAAATAATGGATAGTTTAGAAGCTTCAACAAAATCGCAAGATGAGCTTTCAGATAATTTAGATGCATGGGAAGAAAATACAAAGAATGTATTTCAAGGAATTATTAAATCCGAATTAGATTCAGTTTTGTTAGATACTATCGAAAAATACCCACAAAGTATTCAACCTTATCTAGACATGATAGATGGTCAAAGGATGGATCTTAATAAATTTAGATATAAAGATTTTGATGAACTAAAACTCTATTGTTATAGAGTCGCGGGAACTGTTGGTTTAATGACTCAGAATGTAATGGGTATTGATAGCGCATATACATCTGCCCCATGGAGTGCCAAGCCTGATCCCTCTGAAGCAGCTATAGCTTTAGGAATAGCTAATCAATTAACAAATATATTAAGGGATGTCGGCGAAGATAGACAAAGAGGAAGAATTTATATCCCACAAGCAGATATTGAAAAATTTAATTATTCTGAACAAGAACTTTTAGAAGGAATAATTAACAATCAGTGGAAGTCTCTGATGCATTTTCAATTAACAAGGGCTCGTGATTGGTTCCAAAAGTCTGAAGATGGGATTAAGTGGTTATCTTCTGACGCAAGATGGCCAGTCTGGACATCTTTACGTCTTTATAGAGGAATATTAGATTCTATTGAAAGATTAGACTACGATGTTTTTAATAACAGAGCTTTTGTAAAAAATTCAGTAAAAGCTTTTGAGATACCTATATCTTTTTTAATTTCACGAATCAAATAATTAAGCAGGTGTCTTCTGATTAGCTAACAAATCTTTCAGTTTAGATAGTTCACCTGCCCACCTTGGATCAGGTGCTTCCAAATTAGGAGCATCACTATGGACTATTTTCTTGAAATCTTTCCTCTTTTTGTTCTTATTTAAGTTTCCGCTATTTCTTTTATTAGAAGCAGAATCCTTCTTTTCTGATAACTCTACTCTCAATTTAGAACCATTAAATTCAAAACCATTTAATTTTTGAATTAGTAAATTAGCGTTCTCTTCATTGTTTGTTGTCGCGAAACCAAAACCCCTACATTCTTTAGTTTCCTTATCTAAAACTGCTTTAAATCTAACTGAATCAGAAACTGATTTTAAGATCTTATCAAATTCTTTTGGATTAAATCCATTTGGTAAATTGCCAATGTAAATGCGAATACTCATAAATTTTTAAAAATGATTTTGAAGTCTAAACTTCTAAACAAAACTAAGCTATGTGTATTTAATCACATTTTGGCGCATTTTGTTCAATCCATTGCTTTGCTTTATAAATAGCTTCATCAAAATTATTCAATCTTTCATACGCAAGCTCCTTTGAAAGATACTGTAAAAGCTCTCCAAAGATAGGGCCGTCCTTTATATTAAAGTATTTTTTGATTACCTCCCCATTAAGTAAATTTGAGGGATGAAATAATTTGTCCTCCTTGTTACGCCATCTGTTTAACCAATCTAAGCGCAAATTTTGAGGTAAATAAAAAATAAAAGATGGAAGAAAAATTTCTAATTCTTGATGTAATTTAAATCTATCTAATTCATTTAACTGAGTAATATTATTGTTCTCCAAAAAAATGTGCCATTTTCGCAATAACTTAATTTTAGCTATTTCAGTTTTGCTAAATTTAAGTTTTTCAAGAGATACTGAATCTAATATTTGAGCAACAAAAAATAATGGTAAGAATGTCTCTTTTTCACTCTGATTAAGGTCTGCATAATTAATTTTCTTTAAATCCAAAAAAAAAGAATCTTCATAAAGATTATCAGATTCAAATATATTAAATTTTTTTAACAAAATTACCGCTTCAAGGGCATTTTCTCCATTTACTATTTTCTGAATTTCATAATTAATCCTTTCTTTAGCAACAAAATATAATTTCCCTTTATTCTTCTTTATAAAATTAATTAACTTAAGATCAATTTCAAAATTTAATTCCGAGACAAATCTAAAACATCTTAATATTCTTAACGGATCATTCAATAAATTTTTTTCTGAATACGTTCTCATCAAAGAAATTTCTAAATCTTTTAGCCCATTTAACGGATCAAACAAACACGTCTTATCAAATAAAAAAGCAATTGAATTAATCGAAAAGTCCCTATTTCTCAAATCTCCTTCAACAGTAGAAGCAATCTGATTAGCAATATCTATTGAAATATGATTAAAAATAATTCTGACCACTTCTCTTTTCTGATCCAAGATTATAAATTTAGATTCAGTTTTATCTGCAATCTTTTTCCCAATTTCAATAGCATTAAAAGGTACCACGATATCCACATCTATATCTTCAGTAACTCTTCCTAAAATAATATCCCTTATATAACCACCAACTAAATATGAACCTTTAGGTAAAAGAGATAAGATGGAACTCCAATTATGAAATTTTATACATCTATCTATTTCATCAATTATTAGTGTATGATCGGTGAGAATGTTACTTTTCATTTAATTTATTCATTATGTGCATTTGCATCAACTGTAAATGGGTTGATAGATGTATTACATACCATGACGTTGAAAATAATCATGGTGTGGATAATATTTGTGATTTGCCTGATTTTAAAGCAAGAAAACCATTCATTCATGTAAGTATAGTTAGGGATGAGAATGGTGCTTATAAAACTGATTGGGATGTTCAATCTTGTGAAAGCTTTACTAATGAATTTGGTAAATGGTCTAAATGTAATCCAGGTATGGAATTGCCTGTTTAAAGTTATTTGATGAAACATAATCGCAAACCAATAAAAAACTACCCTACATTAGTGATACATAGCACAGACAATTCTTTTGGATTTGGATATAGAATCAACAATAATATTGAATCTGATAAATTTTTTATAAAGAAATTTGATAATGACTTATGCAACAACCTGATTGTTGAATTTAACAAATTTATTTCTAAGGAAAATTTACAAAAAGTAAATAAAATATCTGTCAGCATAGGGCCAGCAAATTTTAATGCCTCAAGACTTATTGTAGTTTTAGCAAGAACTATTTCACAACAAATTAATTGTCCTTTAGACAGTTTTAGTTCATTTGAAATAATGGCAAAAAGAATTGCATCAAAAAATCATATTTTTACAAACAAACAATCATTCTGGATTTACAAAAAACTAAAACGAAAGGGCTTTATTGCAGGCAAATATGAGATTGGGAATGACGAAGGAGACAAAGTTAATCTAGTTATTCGAGAAATAGTTATACCAAAAGTTCTTAAAGAATTGGAAAGGAAGGAACCTTTTTTTGAAGCAGACTATAAAGATAAAGAAGATTTAACAGAATTATTAGATTTATCAAATAAAAATTTATTAAATGCAAATATAAATTCTTGGAAAAAAATTTTGCCTCTTTACCCTATTTCTCCAATCAACTAAGTGCTCATCCAATCAGATTATTAATATCATCTTGAAGTTGCATGGTTACAGAATGTAGATCATCTCTTGATGAGCTTTGAGGAGGTTGAACAGGTTTGCCCACATTAATAACTATTTTCGAAAAGAAAGGAATACAGAATTTAAATCTTATTAGTCTATGTGAATTAACTATTGCAACAGGCAATAATAATTTTTGATTTTTAAAGGATAATAATGCAGCGCCTTGTTTTGGCTTATTAACTCGTCCATTTTTTTGACGAGTACCATCAATAAAAATCCCGATGCAATTGTTATTCGATAATTTTTTACATGCTGTTTTAATTGTATTTTTATCAGCAATTCCTCTATTTACAGGATAAGCTCCACAGGCCTTTATAACGAACCCAAGGAAAGGTATTTTAAAAAGCTCTGCCTTGGCCATGAAAGATATATTGCGTCCCAAAGCATGTCCCAATAAAGGAGGATCAAGTAAAGAACCATGATTAGAAACCATTATAAAAGAATCTTTTTTCGGAATATTTTCTCTACCTATTAAATGACCCTTAAATAAAACTTTATAAATAGGTAACACAAAAATTTTGCTAACCAGTTGATAGGTTATTTTTTGAAAAATATCATTTTTCATACGAAATTAATAAGTTATTTGATCAGAAGATGAAACTTTCGAAAATTTTACCTCCTTCAGATATCTTTTTCCTAAACCACTCAGAACATTTGAAGGGCCAACTTCAACAATATGAAGATCACTATCTTTTGCCATTAGATCCATAGTTTCTCTCCATCTGACTCCATTACACATTTGATTTTCCAATTTAATTTTAAGCTCATTCGGATCGATACAGAGTGAAGGTTCATAATTACTTATTACTGGAAAAGAAGGATTTTTAAATTCAATCTTTTTTAAATACTCAGTAAATTTTGCTGAAGGCTCATTCATAAATGGCGAATGAAATGCACCTGAAACATTTAATTTCAGGAATCTTTTACAGGAAATTTGACTCGATAAATTTTCTAATGCTTCATCAGATCCAGATAATACAACTTGGGATGAGCTATTATCATTAGCAATTACAACATCATCAATTTTTTTTACTAACAAATCAAGTTGATTTCTATCGAAACCTATTACTGCTGCCATAGATCCTTTCACGGCATTTACCATCAATTGAGATCTTACTTTTATAAGCGATACACAATCCTCGAATGAAAAAACATCAGCACAATATAGTGCCGTAATTTCTCCTAGACTATGCCCAGCAACATAAGTTGGTTTAAAACCATTAGCCTTTAGTGCATCCAACAAAATAGATTCAACTAAAAAAAGACAAATTTGTGTATTTGTTGTGTTATTTAAATCATTAAGAGTATCTTTTGAGTCAGAATTTAATTCACAAATTTCAAATAAATTTCTCTCAAATATCTCAGAGGCATAACTAAACCTCTCCTTTGAATTAGGCAAATTTTCAATTTGTTTTGCCATTCCGATTTTTTGCGAACCCTGTCCAGGGAATACCCATGCAACTGCCATAATGTTCCTAATTTTTTTAACCCCATTTAATGAGGGCTGCACCCCAACTTAGCCCAGCACCAAAACCACTAGTAGCAATAATATCATTTTGTTTTATTCTATTATTTCTAATAGCCTCATCCATCATTAGAGGGATAGTTGCTGCTGAAGTATTTCCATATTTTTCTAAATTACTCAGAATTTTTTCTTTAGAAATTTTCAATCTATCGCCTACAGAGTCTAATATTCTTTGATTAGCTTGATGCAATACAAGCCAATCAACTTGATCAGAACTATAGTTTGTATTCATAAACAATTTTTCAAGAATTATCGGAACTTCTCTAACAGCAAATTTATAAACTTCCTGACCATTCATTTGAATTGTAGAAAAGCTGGCACTTAAAAAATCAATGTCATCAATAATTAAATCCTTATTAATTTTTGATGGGAGATTTAGAAAAGAACCCCTTTCCCCATCAGTTCTCATATCAAAACCAATTAAATTATCAAATTGATTTGTAGCTTCAACTGCTAATGCACCGGCACCATCTCCAAAGAGAATACAACTTCTTCTATCATTCCAATCAACAAAGCTTGATAGTTGATCCGCCCCAATAACTACAGCCCGTTTAAAACTACCCCCTTTTAAAAATTGTGAGGCCGTTATTAAGGCGAATAAAAAACCACTACATGCTGCAGTTAAATCGAAAGCCACAGCATTGTTAGCGCCTAATTTAGCTTGTATAGAGGCTGCTGAACCAAATAAATCATGCGGGGTAGAAGTCGCTAGAACAATCAAATCGATTGTTTTAATATCCCAATCAGCCATTTCAATCGCATTTAATGCGGCCTCATAACCCATCTCAGCAACATTATCACCTAAACTGGAAATTCTTCTCTCAGAAATACCGGTTCTAGATTTTATCCATTCATCACTTGTATCTACCTTTTGACTAATTTTTTGATTGGTTAGTATTTGATCGGGTACACAACTGCCACTTCCTTTAAATGAGACTCCAATCTGGTTAAAATTTATTCCTTTCAAAAGAGATTTTTTTATTACTTATATAAGTCAAACATAAATTTGACGCAATATGTTTTAAGAATTTAAAACTTGAAGCTTTTGAAGTTGATTTAAATTTTCCATAACGCCATGATTCACAGCCGAGTGAGCCAATCGAAGAGCACTAACTACTGACAAAGACTTACTGCTACCATGACCGATCACACAAATACCATTCACCCCAAGTAATAAAGCACCACCATGTTCGGCATGATCTAATCTTTTCTTAATTCTGAGTAGATTACTTTTTAAAAAAGCTGAACCAACTTTTCCCCGCCTCCCTCTTGGGAGCTCAGATCTCAAGATATCTAATAAAACTCCTCCCACAGACTCAAGAAATTTTAATAGTATATTGCCTGTAAACCCATCACAGACGACTACATCGAAACTACCTGACAATACATCACGGCCTTCACAATTACCTCCAAAATGAAAATTTTTTTCAGTTGATAATAATTCAAATGTTTTTAGCGATAAATCATTACCTTTGCATTCTTCTTCTCCAATATTTAGTAGGCCAATTCTTGGTTTTTTTACTTGTAAGACATCTTTTGCATAAATATTCCCTAGAAGAGCAAACTGATGAAGATAAGACGGTTTGCAATCAGTATTTGCACCAACATCTAAAACTAATACAGGTCGAGTTTGATCCCTAGTTGGAAATAATGCACCTATAGCAGGCCTATCAATCCCTTTCAATCTACCAATTCTAAATATTGCAGAGGCCATCATTGCACCTGAATTGCCAGCTGAGTAAACAGCTTGTGCTTTATTATTCCTTACTAAATCCATGGCGACATTAATACTTGCGTTTTTTCTTTTTCTCACTGCAGTAGCTTCTTCATTCATGCCTATAGGATCTCCACTATCAATTAATTCAAGACGATTATTATCTATTTCTTTTTCGAGTAATTCGACTAAACCAATTTGTTCTGCTGCATTTTTAACTTTTTCAATTTTTCCAACAAATTTTATATTTATCGGAAATCTGCTTATCGCTTCAAGACAACCCTCGAGAATTGGGCCAGGAGCAAAATCTCCGCCCATCCCATCCACAGCAATCCAAATTCTCTTAGATTGCTTGTCTTCAAAATTATCTAAAATATCATCACTATTTTGTAATCTCTTTAATGGATCAAAAACTAATGGCTGCAACGTATTTTTAGCCAATGAACTAGCGTTTGACATCACGCTACTAGCGGTATTCACAACAGATTTACCACTTGAGACTACATTACCTGCAACATTACCTGCAACACTACTAGCTGTACTTACGACCGATCCAGCACCTGAAACTACGTTACCCGCGACATTACTAGCGGTTACTGCAGAACTAGCAGCAGTATCAACTATTGAAGTCACAGCAGAGTTTCTTTTATACCAAATAACTAATCTTCTGATAGCTCTGGACTTATTAATTTTATTCACATTTTGTTTCTCCATTTATTTACCCTCAAAAGGAGCAATATCGACAATACGCTGAAAGAGATATCCTGTACCTCTCGCAGTTAATATTAATTCAGGATTTGCTGGATCAGCCTCAAGTTTTGATCTTAATCTTGATATATGAACATCAACTACCCTTGTATCTACATGCCTCTCAGGGGTATATCCCCAAACCTCTTTTAAAATTTCTCCTCTACTAAATGGCTCACCTGACCTACTCACCAAAAGCTCTAAAAGACTAAATTCCATTCCAGTTAGTCTAATTCTCTCATCGCTTTTAAAAACTTGTCTTCGATTTGTATCGATTTTTATATCAGTAACCAGAATTAATCCTGAATTGGGCATTCCAGGGATTTGTTCTTTGTCAATTCTTCTTAGAACACATCTAATCCTTGCCTCTAATTCTTTGGGGCTAAATGGTTTTACAAC
>CACGHR010000022.1 GCA_902572915.1 uncultured Prochlorococcus sp. | reverse complement strand
ATAGGTGCAGTTTACAAGTGCTTTAATTCTATTCAGGAAGTAAATCTTTGGTTAGATGATATTTGGGAAGAAGATTCAGAAATATTTTTAAAAGCTCCATATAAATTTAAATCTAAGACAGTATTGCAAGAGTGGTGTCAAACAAAAGGTTTTGAATTGCCAGTATACAAAATAATTGAAGTCTCAAAGAAAAATGGGGACCCTAAAAGATTTTATTGCGATATATTTATAGAAGGATTAAAAGAATCATCGGCATTCGGCAAATCCCATAAACAGGCAGAAACAAATGCAGCTAGGGTATTTATAGAAAAATTGATAACTATAGGCAAAATCTAATTTTTATACTATTTCTAAATTAGTTAGCTGGAAAGTTATGAGTTTATCCCAATTGCCGCCTTCAAACAAGACAGCTGCTCTTTTTTTTGTAACTCTCTGTACAAACCCTTTATATCCTCTGTATATAGAGTTAGTGTCTTTTACAACAACAAAAGAACCGGGGAGTATGGGTTTAGTAGATAATTCCATAAAACACTCTTTCTAATACAATATATGATAATTAAAAATGAATGGTTGATTGTTGGATTGATAACATCATGTCACGGAATTAATGGACAGGTAAAGGTTAAATCTCTAAGTGATTTTGAAGAAAGATTTTTAAAATCGGGGATGAGATGGCTGCAAAAAGAAAATGAACCTCCTTCAAAAATAGAACTTAAATCTGGTTTCAAACATCCTGGTAAAGAAACCTTTATAGTTAAGTTTCAGGGCATAAATACAAGAAATCACGCAGAGCAATTTAAAAATTTTAAAATTCTGGTAAAAACCGATGAACTTCCTAAATTAAAAAAGGAAGAATTCCACTTGTTAGAACTTATAGATCTGGAGGTCAAGACTTTAGAAAATGATGAATTAAAAATAATTGGGAAAGTTATTAATTTAGAAAATGAAAAAAATAATTTACTTATTATTGAACTATTAACAAATCAAAAAAAAGTTCTAGTACCATTTGTTAAAGAAATAGTACCATTAGTCGATATAAAAAATAATTTCCTTATCATCAAACCCCCGAAAGGACTATTAGATCTGTAAATTTAAAAAATAAAAATTTATTGGGGATGAATTACTCCACAGTTACACTTTTAGCTAAATTTCTTGGTTGATCCACATCCAGACCTCTATGAGCTGCAATATGGTAACTCAATAATTGCAAAGGTACTATATTGAGTAAAGGTGTAACCCATTCATTAGAGGAAGGAATTTTCATTAAATAATCAAAGATTTCAGTTCCATTGCATTCAGGAGCAATGCCGATTAAATATGAATCTCTAGCTTTTGCTTCTTGAGCATTACTGATAACTTTATCAAAAACTTCACCAGGAGAGGCGATGGAAATTACTGGAACTTTTTTATCTAATAAAGCAATCGGTCCATGTTTCATTTCACCCGCAGGATATCCAGCTGCATGAATATAACTAATTTCTTTGAGCTTTAATGCTCCCTCAAGGGCAATGGGGTAATTTATTCCCCTACCTAAAAAAATAACATCTTTAATATTAAAAAAGTCATGTGCAAGCTTTTCTGATGATTGATTATGTTGTTCTAGGAGATCTTCTAATAATGGAGGAAGGTTTATGAGTTCTGAAATTAATTTACTTATTTCATTTCGACTTTGACTACCTTTAATTTGCGCAAAATTTATAGCTAATCCATAAAAAGAAAGTAATTGTGCAAAAAAAGTTTTTGTTGCTGCTACTCCAACTTCTATTCCCGCACAAATATCGATTATATTTGAAACCTGCCTTCCTATAGAGCTCTCTTTTCTATTAGTTATTGCAATTAAATTAGGCTTAAATGTTTTATCTTTAATTACTGACCTTCTTTTGATTTCCATATCAATAGCTGCAATTGTATCTGCAGTTTCTCCAGATTGAGTAACACCAATAGTTAATGTATTTGGCAGTAAAGGAGGAGGTGAGTATCGAAATTCGCTAGCGTAATAAACATTTGTAGGGATACCTGCAAACTGCTCTAATAAAAAGCTACCAACCATTGCAGCATGTTTACTTGTTCCACAAGCAATAATTTCAATTCTTTCTATTGATTTAAAAAAATTTGTATCAAAAGGATAATTAATTTGATATTGACCATTTTCTAAGTTTTTAATTAAATAATTTTCCAGCCAATTTTTTGCCGTCTCAGGCTGATCATATATCTCCTTTAACATGAAGTGTTTAAAATTCATCTTATCTATTATTTGCTCTGAGACTTTTAAGGAAATTGGATTTCGATACTGTCTTTCATTATTTGAGTCATATATTTCTATTCCAAGAGGGGTTAATAAAGCTATTTCTTCATCCTCCAAAGGAAGAATAATATTGGTAAAGTTTGCAATAGCTGGTGTATCACTTGCACATATAAATTCACCTTCTCCAAGACCTATAATCAAAGGTGCTTGTCTTCTTGCAACTACCAAAGAAGTAGGAGCACCAGACCATAAAACTGCCATCGCATATGAGCCTTCTAAATCAGAGATTACATTTCTTACAGCTACTAATAATGTTGAACCGTTATTCTCAAGCTTAAGTTTATTTAATGTATTTAATTCTTTCTGTATTAGATGAGGAATCACCTCAGTATCTGTATCAGAATTAAAAATAACACCCTCTTTCTCTAATTTATTTTTTAAGTCTTGGAAATTTTCAATAATGCCATTTTGAACCACAGCTATAGTTCCTGAACTATCGATATGAGGATGCGCATTTTTAACTTCAGGCTTTCCATGAGTTGCCCAACGAGTATGTCCAATACCAACGGTTCCAGGAATATTCTTATCATTCAGATTATTAATTAAATTCTTAAGTTTTCCTTCTGTTTTGTTACAATTAATATCTGATGTTTCAGAATTTATTATTGCTATACCAGCCGAATCATAACCTCTGTACTCAAGTTTTTTTAAACCATTAAGTAGCAATGGCAAAGCTTTTTTATAACCAGTAACAGCAACGATTCCACACATACTAGAATTTTTTTCAATTATATTGAAAAAAAAGGATTTTTTATTAGATCATGGACTCTCTTATAACTGCACTATAAAATTAATAAGCTAAACCCATACTCCTAGAAGTTTCATCTCCTAAATAAACACGGATACTTAAGAAATCTGTTGGGCAAGCGGTTTCGCATCTTTTGCAACCTACACAATCTTCTGTTCTAGGCGATGAGGCAATTTGACCAGCTTTGCAGCCATCCCATGGAACCATCTCTAAAACATCAAGTGGGCAAGCCCTTACACATTGGGTGCATCCAATGCAAGTGTCATAAATTTTAACTGCGTGTGACATGTAAAAATTGTCTTTTGAACCTCGTTATATAATACTATTGTCTTACAAAGAAATTAAAAAAATTAAGATATGCTTCACTCTTGTTAACTCTAGGGCATAAAATCATATAGATAATTAGTAAATTTCATAAACTATGTCACAAGAAATCCTCGAAAAAGTCTGTTCTATTGTTTCAGAGCAATTAAGTGTTGAAACAGGAGAAGTAAAATCAGATTCAAATTTCCAAAATGATTTAGGTGCAGATTCTTTAGATACTGTTGAATTAGTAATGGCTCTTGAAGAGGCATTTGATATTGAAATCCCTGATGAAGCAGCTGAAGGAATCGCAACTGTTGGCGATGCAGTAAAATTCATCGAAGAAAAAAAAGGATAATAAAGAATGCCAAATTTCCATCGAGTAGTTATTACCGGTATCGGAGCAGTAACTCCAATTGGTAATAACATTGATGAATATTTAGTCGGTCTTCAAACAGGGACTAATGGGGTCTCAGATATTACTCTATTTGATCCTGAAAAACATCCTTGCAAATTTGCAGCAGAAGTTAAAAATCTTCAGTCTGAAAATTTTATTGAAGCTAAAGAATCCAAAAGATGGGATCGTTTTTCCCAGTTTGGAGTTATTGCTGCAAAGCAAGCCATCATTGATTCTGGACTTGAAATTACTGAAGCTAATTCATCAAGAGTTGGAGTAATTATTGGCTCTGGTGTTGGAGGCTTACTAACTATGGAAAGTCAAGCTCAAATTTTGAGTCATAAAGGACCTAAAAGAGTAAGTCCATTTACAGTCCCAATGATGATCCCAAACATGGCAACTGGATTGGCTGCCATTGCTTTGGGCGCAAAAGGACCAAGTTCCTCGGTTTCCACCGCTTGCGCTGCCGGTTCGAATGCGATTGGAGATTCTTTTAGATTACTTCAACTTGGAAAAGCAGATGCAATGATCTGTGGAGGAGCAGAAGCAAGCATCACGCCTCTTGGAGTAGCTGGTTTTGCCAGTGCCAAAGCTCTTTCTTTCAGAAATGAAAGTCCTCAAACTGCTAGCAGACCTTTTGATGCTGAAAGAGATGGATTTGTCATTGGAGAGGGATCTGGAATTCTTGTTTTAGAAACTTTAGAAAATGCACAAAAAAGAAATGCAAGAATTTATGCAGAAATAATTGGATACGGAACAACATGTGATGCTCATCACATTACTGCTCCATCTCCAGGAGGGGTTGGAGGCGCTGAAGCTATTAAACTAGCTATTGAAGACGCTTCTCTTAGCCTTGAAAAAGTTGATTACATAAATGCTCATGGAACAAGTACATCAGCTAATGACAAAAATGAAACTTCTGCAATTAAATCTATTTTTAGAGACAGATCTTACCTCATTCCTGTAAGCTCTACTAAGTCGATGACTGGTCATCTCCTAGGAGGCTCAGGAGGTATAGAAGCTGTAGCTTGTATACTTTCTTTGACACATAATTTTATCCCTCCTACAATTAACTACGTTAATCCAGATCCTGAATGTGATCTTGATTATGTACCAAATAATGCAAGAGAAGCTCAAGTAAGAGTTGCTCTTTCTAATTCTTTCGGCTTTGGTGGTCACAATGTTTGCCTTGCTTTCAGCAAAATGAATTGAAGACAACCAATTCTGTATTTCCAACTTAACTTACTTTAAAAAAATGGTCGCTGCATCTGTTTCATTAGAATCACTTTGTGTAAATAGTATAAGAATGCTTGCTGTAGATGCAGTAAATAAATCTAATAGTGGCCATCCCGGATTGCCAATGGGGTGTGCTCCTATGGGTTATGCATTATGGCAAAACATACTTAATCACAACCCCAATAACCCAAAATGGTTCAATAGAGACCGTTTTGTACTATCAGCTGGTCATGGCTGTATGCTGTTATATTCATTACTACATTTGACAGGATATAAATCAGTTTCCATAGAAGACATTAAAGAATTTAGACAATGGGGATCCAAAACTCCTGGACATCCAGAAACATTCGAAACTGAAGGAGTTGAAGTTACAGCTGGTCCTCTAGGAGCTGGAATTTCTAATGCAGTTGGGCTAGCAATAGCTGAAACTCACTTGGCAGCTAAATTCAATAAATCCGATTGCAATATTGTTGATCACTATACTTACGTGATAATGGGTGACGGCTGTAATCAAGAGGGTATAGCATCAGAGGCTTGCTCATTAGCTGGTCATCTTAAGCTTGGAAAATTAATTGCACTTTATGACGATAATCAAATTACAATTGATGGGCGAACCGATGTTTCATTCACTGAAGATGTTTTAAAAAGATACGAAGCTTATGGGTGGCATGTACAACATGTTGAAGATGGTAATCATGATGTTAAAGGAATAACTGAAGCTATCGAAAAAGCAAAATTAGTTACAGACAAACCTTCTATTATAAAAATTTCTACAACTATAGGATATGGATCACCTAATAAATCAGATACTGCGGGCATTCATGGGGCTGCAGTGGGAGAAGAAGAGGCTACATTAACCAGAGAGTTTTTAAATTGGGAATATCCTCCATTTGAAATACCAGATGAAGTATATAAGCAATTTAGAAAATCAATAATCAAGGGTGAAACTCTAGAGAAAGAATGGGATTCTAGATTTACAGAATATCAAAAAAAATATCCCTCTGAAGGAGCTGAGTTAGACAGAATGTTAAAAGGCGAATTGCCTGAAAATTGGGACTCAGACCTACCCTCTTATACTCCTGATGACAAAGGTTTAGCCACTAGGAAGCATTCACAAATATGTTTAGGTGCCCTAGGTCCTAACTTACCTGAATTAATTGGTGGATCAGCAGATTTAACTCATTCTAATTACACAGATATCAAAGGAGAAACTGGATCGTTCCAGCCACACAGTCCTGAAAAAAGATATTTACACTTTGGTGTAAGAGAGCATGCAATGGCAGCTGTACTTAACGGCATTGCCTATCACAATAGTGGTCTTATTCCTTATGGAGGAACCTTCCTTGTTTTCGCCGATTATATGAGAGGCTCAATGAGGCTTTCAGCACTCAGCGAACTTGGAGTCATCTATGTTTTAACCCATGATTCAATTGGTGTAGGAGAAGACGGCCCAACACATCAACCCATTGAAACTATCCCTTCACTTCGTGCCATGCCTAACATGCTAGTTTTCAGACCAGGAGATGGGAATGAAACAAGTGGAGCTTATAAACTTGCTATTCAAAATAGAAAAAGACCTTCTGCCCTTTGTTTAAGTAGACAAGGTATGCCAAATCAAGAAAATACCTCGATAGATAAAGTTGCTCTAGGAGGATATGTAGTTTCCGATTGCGAAGGAACGCCAGATCTAATATTTATTGGTACTGGAAGCGAACTGAATCTTTGCATTGAAGCAAGTAAGGAAATTTCAAGCTTAGGTAAAAAAATTAGGGTTGTTTCTATGCCTTGTGTAGAACTTTTCGAAGAGCAAGAAGAATCTTACAAAGAAAGTGTATTACCTAGTAGTGTGAAAAAGAGAGTTGTAGTAGAAGCTGCTCATTCATTTGGTTGGCATAAATATACAGGTTTTGATGGTATTTGTATCACTATGGATAGGTTTGGGGCATCAGCACCAGGTGGAGAATGTATGAAAAATTTTGGATTTACAGTCGAAAACGTAGTTAATAAAACGAAGGAAATTCTATAACTTGTAGTTGATAACTAGACTGAAGTATTACATTCTTCAAGCTTATCTTTTAGCTGATCTAGTGATTCATCTGAAATCTTTGAATTCATTGGACAATGTTTTGGGCCACACATTGAACAAAACTCAGCCTTTTTAAAGATCTCTTCAGGCAATGTTTCATCATGGTACTGCTTTGCCCTTTCCGGATCTAAAGAAAGTTCGAATTGTTTATTCCAATCAAAGTTATACCTTGCATGACTAAGTTCGTCATCTCTATCACGAGCTCCAGCACGATGTCTTGCTATGTCAGCAGCATGAGCAGCTATCTTATAAGCAATTAATCCTTCTCTTACATCTTCTGCATTTGGAAGACCTAGATGCTCTTTTGGAGTTACATAACATAACATAGAAGTACCATACCAACCGGCCATAGCCGCTCCAATAGCACTTGATATATGGTCATAACCAGGAGATATATCTGTTACTAATGGACCAAGTACATAAAAAGGAGCTTCTGAACACTCTTCCATTTGCTTTCTCACATTAAACTCAATTTGATCCATTGGTACATGACCAGGACCTTCAACCATTACTTGAACATTATGTTTCCAAGCTCTTCGAGTAAGCTCACCTAAGGTCTTCAATTCAGCTAGCTGAGCATCATCAGAAGCATCATGCAAACATCCAGGCCTTAGTGAATCTCCGAGAGAAAAAGTACAATCATATTTCTTGAAAATCTCACATATATCATCAAACCTTGTATAGAGAGGATTTTGTTTAAAATGATGTAACATCCATTGAGCTAAAATACCTCCTCCTCTACTGACAATTCCAGTAATTCTTCCTTTGACTTTTGGCAAATGCTCTATTAATAGACCAGCATGAATAGTTTGATAATCTACGCCTTGCTGACAATGTTTTTCAATAATATGAAGAAAATCATCTTCAGTTAGTCTATCTATTGAACCATGTACACTTTCTAATGCTTGATACACAGGAACTGTTCCAATGGGAACAGGAGACTCATTAATAATTGCTTGCCGAACTTCATCTAAATTTACTCCTCCTGTAGATAGATCCATGACAGTATCAGCCCCATATTTAACTGCCAGTTTTAGCTTCTCTACTTCTTCATTGATATCACTTGCATTAGGGGAAGCACCAATGTTGGCATTAACTTTGCATCTTGAAGCAATGCCTATAGACATTGGCTCAAGATTCAAATGATTAATATTAGCTGGAATAATTAATCTTCCTCTTGCCACTTCTTCCATTATTAAAGAAGAAGGAAGATTCTCTTTTTTAGCAACAAAATCCATTTCTTCGGTGATATATCCGTTTCTCGCAAAGTTCATTTGAGTGACATTTTCTTTCCCAAGGCGAGACTTAATCCACGAACTTCTCATAATTTACAAATTTTTTAAAAGTGTTATTACTAAAGTTTGATCAAGTCTTCACTTCCCTGCATCAAGGTTAATGATTCAGGTTCAAAGGGTATGATCTCAGCCAAGTTAAAATTCTTAGCACCCCTAGTATTTATATTATTAATAGCTCTTTTCTAAAAAATAGTCATCTCATGTTTCGTAAAAATAAATAAAATAATTTTATTTAGCTTTTTGATAAGACTTTATCTTTTTTAAAATATTTTTCCTATCCAATTTTCTTCTTACATCTTTCTCTAAAATGATGGAAATCCCCATTAAGCCCATAGGCAAATAAAAAATTTTCCTAGAATTGTCCCTAAATATAAATCCAATAGCAGATATAAGGATCATGAAAGGAGCAACAAAAGATAAAATAAATCGTTTATTAATATTCATTTACCAATTGTATTAATTTGTTCATTGTTTAATTTTACTATGGATTCTGTGATCACTTTAATTCCAACAGCAATAGCTCTTTCATCCGGATCAAATTTAGAACTATGAAGAGGAGCACATCCATTGGGACTAGAAACCCCAAGCCTAAACATAGCTCCAGGAATTTCATTTAAGAATTCAGCGAAATCCTCAGCCCCTAATGATGGTTTTTGTAATTCGATAACATTTTCTTGACCCAAAACCTTAATTCCCGATTCTCTGAAGACTCTATTAATTGCAGAATTATTATTAACTGCCGGAGTAATTTCTCTAAATATTACTTTTGCATCAGCTCCACAACTATTAGCTAAGGAAGCGATATTTTCATTGAGCCAATTACCAATATTCGTAAATACTTTACGATTAGTGCATCTGACAGTACCAATTAAATTAACCTTTTCTGCGAGAACATTGAATGCATTGCCACCATTTATTTTCCCAAAAGTTATTACTACTGGATCTAGAGGGTCTAACTTCCGTGTTATTGATTCTTGAATTCCCGAGATAACTTTTGAGGCCGCCCAAATAGCATCAACTCCTTCATGAGGTCGAGCACCATGGCCAGATTTTCCTTTAATCTCAACATTAAGTTCTCCCGCAGCTGCAGTTAAACTTCCCTCTTTAATGCCAATAGTCCCTACGGATAAATCCGGGTAGACATGAACTCCCAAAATATGGGTTAAACCATTAGTTGCACCATCCTTAATCATCCATCTAGCTCCACTCGCAATTTCTTCAGCAGGCTGAAAAATTATCCGAGTCCCAAAATTTAGTTTTAAATCCTTAATAATTTTTGCCACACCCAATCCAATCGAGATATGCAAATCGTGACCACAAGCATGCATAACACCATCTACTTTGGAAGAAAAACTTAATTTAGTTTCCTCAAATATTGGCAAAGCATCCATATCCACTCTTAAACCTATAATACCTTTATCTAGAGGGCCAAAATCAGCTATAACTCCAGTCCTGCCAATAGATTCTCTTACATTCCAACCAATATCTTTTAAAAAACCACTGATCAAGATCGCTGTTTGATTTTCAAGTCCACTTAATTCCGGATGTTCATGGATATGTCTTCTTAAGTTAATGAGTTCATCATTAAAAGAATCAATTTTCTTATGTAACTGATCTCTATTCATTACTTATTTTAAATCGATAAAATTCATTAAATCTTTAATTGGTTGTGGAGGCCATCTTCTTATTTTTTTTAACCATTCTTCATCACTATATCTAGGATCTAATTCAGTTACCGCTATCCAATTACTCTCTGCTTTACCAGCTTCACCATTAGACCAATTCATAGCTGTTAAAGCTGCCCTAGCATCTGCAAAAGTTGGATAACGTCTAATTAACTTTATTAATTCTTTTTCAGCTTCATCAATATTTCCCAACTGGAAATCTGCTAACGCCATACTTGACCTAGCCATGGCAAATCCTGGATTATATAAAGCAGCTTTTGAGAATAAATCTCTTGCTTTTTGCCAATGCGATGTAGATCCTTCGACGTTAGCTAAATTATATAATGCAGAGAAATTTTTACTATCTCTCGAAATTACAAACATATAATCCTTTTTCGCTTCCGACCATAAACCCAATGATTCCTTTGCTATCCCTCTGTTGATGTAAGGATCTATTTCACTAGGATTCAAACTTATTGCCTTATTTTGGTCATCTATTGATCCCTTAACATCTCCTACAACAAGTCTTACATTTCCTCTATTGCTAAAACCTGCAGCATCATCAGGATAAGAATCTAGATAGCGATTCCATTCTTGTAAAGCGAGATTAAATTTTCCGGTTGAACTAAGATCTAACGCATTTTGAAACAAATCCTCTCTCAAAGATAATGAATAACATGGTGCAATATAAAAAATATTGAAAAAAATAAAAATTAATAAAAAACAAACCTTAACTTTTTTAAAAGTTATCATCTTTTGAATCAATGTACTTTTTTCCCAAAGCAGTAAGCAATCTTCCTCGAGGAGTTCTCGTAAGAAAGCCAATTTGGATTAAATATGGCTCAACTACAAATTCTAACATTGAAGAATCATCACCTAATCCGGCTGCTATTGAATCAAGACCAGTGGGAATATTATAGTTTCGGTTTAGAAAAGATAAATATTGTCTATCTAAAGAATCCAATCCTTTTTCGTCTATTTGGTATGAATTTAGAGCTTTTTTTATTAAATTCACAGAGATAACATTAGTTTTTTTAACAACTTGAGCGTAATCTCTTACTCGTCTTAATAATCTCAATGCAATTCTTGGAGTCCCTCGTGATATTTTTGCTAAATTATAAGATGCTTCATTATCTAAATTAAGGTTAATTAATCGGGAAAAATTTACAATTATTTGATTTAATTCTTCATATGTATAAAATTCAATTTTCTGAGATATTCCAAATCTGTCTCTAAGAGGGGAACTAATTGAGGCTAATTTAGTTGTCGCACCAATAAGAGTAAACCTAGGAAGATTGATTGTTCTGCAGCGTGCTCCTCTATGAGCTCCCATAGTTAAATCTAGTCTAAAATCCTCCATTGCAGAATATAACAACTCTTCAGTTAACCTATTTAAGCGATGTATCTCATCGATAAATAAAACTTCACCTTCTTTTAATCCAAGTAATAAACCTACAATATCTCTAGGTCTCTCAATTGCGGGTGCGCTAGCTATCCTACATTTTGTATTCATTTCATTAGCTATCAAAAAAGCTAGGGTTGTCTTACCTAATCCAGGTTGTCCATATAAAAGAGTATGCTCCAAAGGTTCCTTTCTGTAAATTGCAGCATCTATAGAGATTCTTAAAGAAGACTTAAGTTGGTCTTGGCCAATAAATTCTTTGAAAGTATCAGGCCGAGAAAAATTCAGATTATTTTTACTTTTTTTTTCTTCTGAAATGATTTTTGAATCAACTAGTCTAAGCTCTTTTTTTCCAAGAGAAAATTCATTATCGCCTATATTGGAGGAAATTATTGCCATAATAAAAGGTTAATTGCAATTGTTCTGAGTAGAAAAATTTTTTACAACAAAAATGGCAAAAAATTCAAGCAAAGTTCAAAAAAATACAAAAAAAGAAAATAATTTTCAACGTCTAGCTGAAAATAGATATGCAAAATTTCAATATGCAATATCTGACACAATCGAAGCTGGAATTGAACTTTTAGGGACTGAGGTAAAGTCTATTAGAAACGGAAAAGCAAATTTAAGAGATGGATACTGTTCATTCAGAGATGGTGAGATTTTTTTATTAAATGTCCACATTTCACCACACAAAAATGTGGGGTCTTTTTTTAATCATGATCCATTAAGAAATAGAAAGCTGCTATTACATAAAAAAGAAATATTAAAACTGAAATCCAATACTGAAAAAAAAGGAATGACTATTGTCCCATTATCTCTTTATTTAAAAGGGTCATGGATTAAACTAACTATTGGAGTTGGTAAAGGGAAAAAATTACATGACAAACGACAAGATGAAAAACAAAAAACTATTATAAAAGAAATTAACTCTGCACTTAAAAGATGAAAATACTATTCTGATCTATTTATACTAGGAATCTAAACTTACTGAACTTGGAGGAGGGGAAGGATCTGGATCTGCAATTAACATATGCTGCAACACAGTTTCAGGTCTCTCACTATCTCTCCAGCGGATTTTATATGCAGGCATTTTAGTACCCCTGCTTGTAGTTTGCTCTACTGGCTCAATAACCCATCCTCTTCTCGATCGGCCTTGAGGATTTCTTTTCACTACTGCATCCGCGTGTTTGAAACGGAAACCAACACGTTCACCACTCATTTAAAAATTTCGTATTGGATTAATTTACTTATTTTACTTCATTCAAGGGTAATTTTTCATTTTTATTCGAACTTATTTCTGGTTTTAACAATGGGAAAGGGATTACATCTCTAATTGATGGACTATTAGTAATTAACATAATGAGTCTATCAATGCCTATGCCTAATCCTCCAGTGGGAGGCATACCAATCTCTAAAGCATTCAAAAAATCTTCATCAATACAATGAGCCTCAAAATCCCCTTCATCTCTAAGAGATTGCTGTAAATTCATTCTCTCTCTTTGATCTACTGGATCTATTAACTCACTAAAAGCATTTGCTAGCTCTCGACCAAAAATGAATAATTCGAATCTCTGAACCATTTCTTTATTATCAACATGAGGTCGAGCTAAAGGAGAAATTTCAACCGGATAATCAATAACAAAAGTAGGATCTGTAAGTTTAGACTCTACTTTTTGCTCAAAGACCTCATTTAATAATCTGCCTATTGTATTTACTTTATTAGGTAATTCAACATTTATACTTTTTACGGCTTGTTTTGCTGCTTTAAAGTCTCCACTGAAAGAATCAAAATTAATCCCTGTATATTTTTTGACTATATCTTTCATGGATACTCTTACCCATGGTTTAGAAAAATCAATTTCCCTATTTTGATAATTTATAACTAAAGAACCACATGCATCAGATACGATGTCTTTAATTAATTCTTCTGTTAAATCCATCATATCTACATAGTTAGAAAAAGCTTGATAAATTTCAACTGAAGTAAATTCTGGATTATGCTTTGTACTTATCCCCTCATTACGAAAAATTCTTCCCAATTCATAAACTTTCTCAAATCCTCCAACAACCATTCTTTTTAAATGTAATTCTGTAGCTATTCTTAGATAAAGCGGAATATCTAATGTGTTGTGATGAGTAATAAATGGTCTTGCTTCGGCACCTCCAGCTTCAGATTGCAGAATTGGGGTTTCTATCTCTAAAAAACTCCTATTATCTAACCATTTTCTTATAAAACTTATACATTTAGCCCTTGTTTTAAATACATTTTTAGAGTGAGGATTCACTATTAAATCTAGATAACGTTGTCTATATCTTTTTTCAATATCTGTCAATCCATGCCATTTATCGGGTAAAGGCTGTAATGATTTGGATAACATTTCCCATTTTCCTACTTTAATTGAAAGCTCACCTTTGTTAGTTTTTTTAATGGTTCCGTAGACACCTATCCAATCACCAATATCTACTATTTCCTTAATGTCTTCAAAAGAAAGTGATTTTTGATTTTCTAAATTACAATTGATGATCCCTTTATCTAAATAAAGCTGAATCTGGCCATCTTGATTGCTTATTGTAAAAAAGGCAATTTTACCCATTACCCTTTTTGCCATTACTCTACCGGCAATAGAGACACTGAAGTCTTCATCTTGCCCATTTTCTAAATAATCAAATTTTTGAAGAAGAAATTTTGTATTATGGGAAACAGTAAAACTCTCTGCGTAAGAAGCAAATCCTTTACTAACTAATGTATTAGCTTTTTGCAAGCGGGCTTCTCTTATTTCAGACAAAATTTACTTTAATATATTTGTTTTATTTAATAAAAATATCAGAATATGGCTCAACTTGCCAAAGATGTTGCCGTTTCGCCAACTCTTTGAGATGCATAGCCAATTCCTCGAACAGTTAAAATTAATTCTGGATTTCTTGGATCTGGTTCCAACTTACCTCTTAGTCTCGCTACGTAAACATCTACAACTCTTAAATCAGCAGCTCTACGGGGGGGGGTAACCCCATAATTGTTCTAAAATTTCAGCTCTCGGAACAACTTTTCCAGGTTCGTCAAATAATAATTCAAGAAGACTAAATTCAGTATAAGTTAAGCTAATTCTCTCACCGGCTCTTGAAACTTGTCTGCGATTAGTATCAACAACTAGACTTCCAAATTTCATAACTCCCTTACCAGAAGGAACCTCTTTAGTTTCAGTAACAGATACAGTAGGACCCATTCTTCTCAAAATGGTAGCTATCCTAGCCTCTAACTCTTTTGGGCTAAATGGTTTGGATAAGTAATCATCAGCCCCTAAATCTAATCCGGCGACCCTCTCTGATATTGCCTCTAAAGCTGTTAAAAATATTATTGGTACTACTGATTCGGCTCTAATTCTTCTGCAAACTGCAAATCCATCCATTTTTGGAAGCATTACATCAAGAACTATTAAATCTGGGGAGTCCCTATGAAAAGATTCAAGAGCTTCTTCACCATTAGTAGCTGAAAAAACTTGATATCCCGCGAGTTGAAGTCTTGTAACTAATACCTTCAAAACTGCTGGCTCATCATCAACAACTAAAATTCTTGCTTTTGACATAGTTAAAAAAGATTTCTAGATATTTCAAAGCAAGGAATAATTGCATTGAATATTTATTCTAACAATTAAAAATATAACATTAAGGACCGTCAAAGTAATATTACGCAGATTAAAAAATTTTTAAATAATTCAAGGATATAAATTTTTTTCGATCTCTTTTACTTCTTTGCGAAATTTAATATTGTGCTTTTCTCACAGAAAATTTAAAAAGTCTAAAAAGTCTGGAGCAAAAGAAGGGAGCAAAAAAACCTGTCAGAAATACTTCAGCCAGGATGTTTTGAACACTGGGAATATAGAGCAAAAAACTGCTGTCTGAAAAATTTTTAAACAAAATCTGCAAAAAATACAAAGTGCTACAAAAAAAACTTCCAATAGAACAAATTAAACCATACCTAAAATGTCCAACGAAAATATCACTGTGTATTTTAATTCTCCCAAACCAAACTCCACATAAGATTAAACCTGGTATTTGAGTGAAATTACTATCAAGAGTTAAAGAATCAAGAATTAGACCTAAAAACAAACCAAATATTAGTCCATAAATTGATCCATTAATCATTGACCAAGGCAACAACCAAAATAAAGGCCAATATGGCTGAATACCTAACAATCCAAGCCAATTTGGGTGCCATAAAAAAATGATTGGTATAAAAATAAATAAAATTATAGATAATTGTTTTCTGAGAAATTTATTCATTAAATATTTACTTTTAAAATTTGTACCCAATCAATTGCATTAGGTTTTGCCAAAAGTAATATTTTTGCCATCGTTTTTGATTTAAATTGCTCATCTACTGACTGAACAATACCAATAGGGATATTTGGAGGTAACACAGTGCTTGCAGGAGAAGATGATACAAAGTCTCCGACTTTTATATCAACATCTTTAGAATAAAAAATTAAATTAGGATAATCATCTCCTGAACCAATAAGTAATCCATTTTTTTGAATTCTATCCACCCAAGCGCCTACTTTACTTTCTGGAGAGGTCAATAATATTACCGACGAAGTAAATAAAGAAGTATTTTGTACTCTCCCTAATAATCCACCAGGACCAATCACAGTATTACCAATTTCTACACCATCTCTTGAACCTTTATTTAATATTATTTGTCTCCACCAACTTCCTGTTTTTCTCGAAATAACTGCAGCTGAAATATTACCATTATTAGATGATTCTTGAAGAGATAAAATTTCCCGCAATCTTATATTATCCTCTTTAAGAAGATTTAATCTTATTACTAATTCTTGATCTATACTCTCAAGAATAACTTCTTTTTGAGATTGAGCAGGCCAAAAAGGCTTTGAAATAAAATAATAAAAATCCTTATAAAGAGCACCTTTTGAAAACCTCACTAAAACTAAAAATAAAAAAATTCCAAACAATATCCAATTTTTCTTTTTATGCCACCAACGACTATTAGAAATTCGTCGGATATCTAACATATTATTAATCTCTAATCGCGTTCCTTATAAAGTCTGGAGTATCCACAACTCTCTTAAGTTTTTTGAAATCATCCAAAACTTCTCCACAACCA
>CACGHR010000021.1 GCA_902572915.1 uncultured Prochlorococcus sp. | reverse complement strand
TTAGTATTTTGGCTAAAATTTCAAAAGATACTTCTGCAGGAGCAGTATTATTAGCTTCCATTAATTCTGTTATTATTGCTGTATATATCTTTGTTCCTAAAATAAAGTTGTTATTTTAAATCCATATAAATATGTTTCTTGTTATTGATAATTACGATAGTTTTACTTATAACCTTGTTCAATATTTAGGAGAACTTTCAGTTGAGCATGAAATAACTAAAGAATTAATAGTTAAAAGAAATGATGAAATTACTTTAGAAGAAATTATCAAACTAAATCCTGGTGGAATTCTTTTATCTCCAGGTCCAGGTAATCCAGATCAATCTGGAATTTGTCTGCCAATTCTAAAAAAATTATCTAAAAATATTCCGACCTTGGGAGTTTGTTTAGGTCATCAAGCTTTGGCCCAAGCTTTTGGAGGTAAGGTTATAGTTGGGAAAGAACTTATGCATGGTAAGACATCCAAAATATTTCATAATCAAAAAGGATTGTTTAAAGATATCGAGACTCCATTTGTGGCTACTAGATACCATAGTCTTATAGTTGATTCAAGTTCTTTACCATCTTGTTTCGACATAACTGCGACTTTAGAAGACTCAACAATTATGGCTATCTCTCATAAAGAATATAAACATTTACATGGGGTACAGTTCCATCCTGAAAGTGTGTTGACGCAATTTGGTCATAAATTAATTAGTAATTTCCTAAAAATGGCTGAACAAAAGTAAAATAAAAAAAAATAATATTATGATTTCTCAAATTAAAAACTTTTTATTTTTGATATTAGTTAGCTCTTTTTTACCTACCTCATTACTGGCAAGGAACTTAGGAATAAAAAGTTTGGGACATAGTAGTTTTTTAATTACTAGTGCGGATAAATCTATTCTTATAAATCCCTTTAAAGCAATAGGTTGTGCAAGTAATTTAAAGGAGCCAAAAGAAGTCAACGTAGATTTTATTTTGGCTAGTTCTAGGCTTCCAGATGAAGGATATAACCCTAATGATCAATTAATGTTCGTTGAGCCAGGAATCTATCAATTTGAGGATATTTTATTAAATGGAATTTCTGTACCACATGACAGAGTAGATGGAAGAAGATTTGGGATGGCAACTGTTTGGAGTTGGGAGCAGAATGATCTTAAAATTGTTCATATGGGAGGAGCTGCTGGTGATATTGATATAAATAGTCAAATCATTTTGTCTGGTCCAGATATATTGTTTATTTCAATTGGAGGAGGAATAAAATCTTACAATGGTAAAGAAGCCTCAAAAATAGTTAAGCTTTTAAAACCTAATGTAGTTATTCCTGTTCACTTTGAAAGCGGCAAAAAAATTAATAAAGAATGTGATTTCTCAAATGCTGATTTATTTATCGAAAATATGAAAGATTTTAAAGTAAAATATGTTGGAAAAAATTTTCAAATAAAGCCTAAAAGAATCGATCAAAATACAATTTATATTTTCAGTAATTAATTTTTAAATCTAAGATCTTGTAATTGTCCCAGAAAAAAATCATTTGTTCTTTAGTTCCAATACTAACCCTTATAGAATTACCGATATCTTTTTTGTTTTCCATACTTCTAATAAGAATACCTTTTTCTCTCATCTGTTGTATTAAGATTTTAGGGTCTTTTTTTGGCCAAATTAAGAAATAATTACCTCCACTAAAGTGAGTTCTGATTTTTGTTGATTTAAATTTATTTAAAATCCATTCCCTCGCCTTTTTTACTTCTAAAACATAATTATCAATATATGATTTGTCTTTAAGTGCTGCTAATGCAGCTGTTATAGCAAAGCTGTTTACATCATATGGTCCTGTAACTTTATTAATGTACTGAATTAAACTTTTATTGCCAAAAGTAAAACCTATTCTTAAACCAGCTAGACCTGCAGTTTTTGAAAGAGATTGGATTATTAGTATATTTTTATTCTTTTCAAAATCTATCGATTCAAGAAGACTATCTCCATTAAATTTTTCATATAGTTCATCAACAACTATTAATGAATCTTTATTGATATTGGCTAAATTAATTATTTCATAAGAGCTTAGAACAGTTCCTGTTGGATTATTTGGATTGCAAATAAATATTAACTTTGGATTATGCTTAATTATTTTTTCCCTAAATTCTTCGATGGGGAATAGAAAATTTTCTCCAATGTAAGAACAACTTATTTTTTTCATTCCTCGGATTTCTGCACAAGGAGAATAGTAACCAAAAGTTGGATTTGTGGTTAGAAATATTTGACCTTTTTCTCCAAAGCAATTGAAAATTGCATTTATTGCTGCATCTGCTCCATTGAAAATTCCGATTTCATCATTACCAAATTTTCTTGAATCAAGATATTTATCACATAAAAATTTTTTTAAAAAATTATATTCTGGATAAATTGAAATCTCATCTAATTTTATCGCTTGTAATGCCTCTAGAACCTTAGGACTTGGACCTAAAGTATTTTCATTAAAGTCTAAGCGGAGTAAATTTCTTCTATTTTCTAAAGGTGCAGAGTAAGACTGCATATTTATTATTTCTTCTCTTGGTTTTGGGAAAAGATTATTTAATGGATCAAAATCATTCATTACATTCTTTCTAAAGTTTCAATTCCTAAAAGCTCTAAGCTTAATTTTAGTGTTTTTGCAGTTAGGTCACATAAATTAAGCCTAGAAATTTTTATATGTTTTTCTTCTTTGAGGATTGGAACTTGATCATAGAATCTATTAAAAGTCTGACATAGCTCGAACAGATAATTGCATAATCTATTTGGCATTAAGTCTTTTTCAATAGAAATCATGACTTCATCGAACTTAAGTAATTTTCTGATAAGTTTCCACTCAGATTTATGTTCATAATTTACGTACTGAAAATCTTTAGAGTCATAAACAAAATTATTTTTTCTTTTAATTCCTAAAATTCTTACAAGTGTATATAACAAATAAGGAGCAGTATTACCATTTAGGGAAAGCATTTTATCAAAACTAAATTGATAATTGGTAATCCTATTTTGACTTAAATCTGCATACTTAACAGCTCCTAATCCAATAATTCTTGAAGTATTTGCTATAAACTCTTCGGTCTCATAACGATCTTCATCTTCTAATCTTTTCAATAAATCTTCTTTTGCTCTTCTAACTGCTTCATTTAATAAATCTTTTAGGCGTATTGTTTCTCCTTCTCTTGTCTTTAGTTTTTTGCCATCAATTCCTTGAACTAACCCAAAAGGGACATGGTCTACTTGACAATTTTCTGGGATCCATTTTGCTTTTTTTGCAACTTGAAAAACTCCAGCAAAATGATTTGCTTGCCCATGATCAGTTACATAAATAATTCTTGAAGCATCATCGCCATTAGGAGGTTTATTGAATCTGTATCTTATAGCAGCAAGATCTGTAGTGGCATAATTAAAACCCCCATCTTTTTTTTGAATAATTAGCGGTAAAGGTTTGCCTTCTTTATTAGTCATCCCATCTAAAAATACACATTTTGCTCCTTGATCTTCTACTAATATTTTTTCTAAATTCAAGTCATCAATAACTGATTTTAAGAAGGGATTATAAAAAGATTCACCTCTTTCTTCTATTTTTATTTTTAAATTTTTATAGATTTCATCAAATTCTTTCCTTGATTGATCACATAATAATTTCCAAGCTTTAATCGATTTAATATCTCCACTTTGTAACTTAACTACTTCCTCTCTAGATCTTTTTTGGAATTCAGATTCGTTATCAAATCTTTTTTTTGATTCTTTATAAAATTCAACTAAATCACTTATTTTGATCTTTCCTATTTCTTCTAGATCATTTGAATATAAATCTTTGAGCTGAGTAATAAGCATGCCAAATTGTGTTCCCCAATCACCAACATGATTGAGTCTTAATACTTCATAACCTCTTAACTCGAAAATTCTAGATATTGAGTCACCTATTATTGTTGATCTTAAATGCCCTACATGCATTTCTTTAGCAATATTAGGGCTAGAAAAATCTACAATAACTTTATTGGACAAACCACTATCTAAATCTTTTCTAAATAGAGGTATGCCAGCCCTATTGCATTGAATATTTGACTTAATTTCATTTATTAGAACCTCATCTTTTAATTTTATATTTATAAATCCAGGTCCAGCTATTTCTAGACTCTTACATAATTTTGATATGCTTTTATTTTTATTTAAAAGGTTAATAAAATCATTAGAAATATCTCTTGGGTTTTTTTTATATATTTTAGATAAACTTAAACAAACATTACATTGATAATCACCAAATTCCTCTTTTGATGATTGTGTAATTAAATTTTTTCGAAGAATTTCGAATTCTCCTTTTTTATCATTTTTTTCAAGACTATCTAAAAGAGATTGTTCAAATTGTTTTGTTAATTCTTTAAAAATGATTAGCATTAATTATTCAATTATTTATCTATATAATTAATTAATATAACGCATACTCAAATCAATCCAATTACTTTTGGTGATTGAAGAACTTGTTGAAATCAAATCAATACCTTTTATTAGATATTTACTAATTTCTTCAGGGTTAATTCCAGAAACTTCTATTATCAAATTTTTATTTACTTCTTTTTTTAAGCTATTCATTGATAAATCTCTTAATTCTTGAACGTTTTTTTTGATTATTTCAGGGCTAAGTTCATCTAATAAGACACTATCTGCTCCTGCTAATACTGCTTCTTTTGCCTGTTCGATATTCTCAGCTTCAATTATGATATGAGTTGTAAAAGGCGAATTTAGTCGAATTTTTTTTACTGCATTATTAAGATTATCTGTCCATGCAATGTGATTTTCTTTTATCATAGCTGCATCGTATAATCCCATTCTATGATTGACTCCACCTCCGCATTTGAATGCATATTTTTCAAATATTCTTAAGCCAGGAGTCGTTTTCCTAGTATCTGCTAATTTTATATTTGTACCTTCTAACTTATTTACAAGATTCTTTGTGAATGTTGAGATTCCAGATAAATGCATTGCTATATTTAAGCTTACTCTTTCACTAGCTAGCAAACTTTTTGAAGGCCCATATATTTCTAAGAGTTTTTGATCTTTAACAAATTGATCTCCATCAGAGATATTAAATTTTGGACTGATTTTTAAATCAATTTTTCTAAAGATTTCTTTTATAATTTCAACCCCGCAGAATATACCCTCTTCTTTTGCAATCCAATATGCATTACCATTCTCTTCTGTAATAGAGGAACTTGTAAGATCTCCCCTACCTATATCTTCATCGATCCAATTATCAATGATTTTACTTATTATTGGAGTATTTAAATCCACTAAACTAAGAAATAATTAATTAATAAAAATTAAACTGAAGTTAGAGAGTCAACTATATATCACTATGTAATTTAACTCAAATTTATTTACCAATACAAAACTTAGAAAAAATATTATCTAGAAGTTCCTCTGTTAATTCTTGACCAGTTATTTTAGATAAGTTTTGAATTCCATCTCTCAGCTCAATTGATAATAAATCAAATGGCAATTTATTTTCAATTATTTCATCAGTATCATTTAAATTAGATAAGCAAGCAGACAAATTTGTTAGATGTCTTTCGTTTAAAAATATATTGATATTTTCTACTTGTTTTAATCCGCATTTTTTTATTATTGTGTCTATTAATAATCTTTCACCATCATTATTCTTAATACTCATAAGAATTGTGTTTTTTAACTCATTTGAATTAATATTTTTGCAATCAATTAAATCTTTTTTATTGCCCAAAATAGTAATTAATTTTTCTTTGGGAATTTCTTGTATTATTTTTTTGTCTTCTTCATTAAATCCTTCTTCAAGACTATAAATATAAATTATAAAATCTGACTCTTTTATTTTCCCAAAACTTTTTTTAATTCCAATACTTTCAATTTGTTCATAAGTTTCTCTTATGCCAGCAGTATCAATTATTTTCATTGGAATATCATTAATAGTTAAATTAACTTCAATAACATCTCTAGTTGTTCCAGGAATATTAGTTACGATTGCTTTCTCTTTTTTTGCAAGCAAATTTAATAAAGAGCTTTTGCCAACATTTGTTTTACCTATAAGCGCAATGGATATTCCATTGTGAATATATGAATTTCTTTTTGCATTTTCTATTAGTAATTCTATTTTTTCTTTGACTTTTTTAATGTTTTTTAGATATTTGGTGTAATCAAAATCTGTGAAGTCTTCTTCAAAATCAACTCTCGCTTCTATCTCACAAAGTTGATTTATAAGGTCATTTTTAATATCATCAATTTTTTTCTTTATTTCTCCTTGAACCCCGCTAAAAGCTAACTCTGCTGATCTGATATTGCTTGCATTAATTAATTGATTAATTGACTCGGCTTGAGTAAGGTCTATTTTCCCATTCAGAAAAGCTCTTTGACTAAATTCTCCTGGATTTGCAAGTCTAACTCTAGAATTACTTGATAATAATATCTTGAGAACTTGATTTACTAAGATAATTCCACCATGGCAATGTAGTTCAACAACATCCTCTCCTGTAAAGCTATTTGGTG
The DNA here is from genome assembly GCA_902572915.1 of uncultured Prochlorococcus sp. Taxonomy (GTDB): domain Bacteria; phylum Cyanobacteriota; class Cyanobacteriia; order PCC-6307; family Cyanobiaceae; genus Prochlorococcus_A. The sequence goes on along the minus strand of CACGHR010000021.1, from coordinate 11,026 downwards.
ATTTCATCACCAAAATTAAAACTTCATCAATAAATTTATTTTGTTTATTTTCCTGAATAAAACCGTGAAAAACTCTATGTGATTCCCATGCATATTTTGATTTAGTTTGAACAATCTTTTTGCAAGAGTTTATTGAGTCTTTCCCTGATACTCTTATTATCGCAACTCCTCCTTTCCCTACATTTATAGCTGAAGCAATTGCAGCTATAGTATCTTCTGTAGTAACTATCGAATCCATCTCTCGCTTTGTTGTGGATAATTAAGTAAAATTATCGAGAATTTAATTTTGAATTTTTCTTTCTGAATGAGATCTAAAAGAGATATTAGTTTTAAAAAAATTCTATCATTATTTAGGCATCAGAATGGGAGTCCTTTTTTTAATGCTAAGGGTTTAGCTATAGGTGTATTTAGCGGATGCTTTCCTTTTTTCGGGTTTCAGACTGTAATAGGGGTATTTTTTGCGAAACTAGCTAAGGGAAATATTGTTCTAGCTGCAATTGGTACTTGGATCAGCAACCCATTTACTTATATTCCTCTTTATTATTTCAACTATAAAGTTGGTTCTTTTTTTTTAAATAACTCTTCTAATAACATAATTGAAAAAAGTTTAGTTATTGATGACTTATGGAAACAAGGTGGAATTTTTTCATTAACTATACTATTAGGTTCATCTTGTGTTGGTTTATTATTAGCTTTGATTTGTGGCAGTATCACTTTCTTTATTTATAAGATAAAAATTAAAAGATAGATTGATCTGATTTTTGAAATTAACTTTGGCCAACTCTGGCAATATCTAAAACATCTGCCATTGATTTAATTTGGTCAATTGTTTTGTGAAGTTGATTATAACTTTCTAGACCTACACAGAGATTGATTATAGCTGGTTTTCCATAAGCGGTTTTAACATTTGCATCGCTAACGTTAATACCTTTGTCAGATAAACGCATAAGAATATCTTTAAGAACCCCAACTCTATCAATTACTTCGATTCGAAGCTGAATTGGAAACTTATTATCGCAAGTTTTATTATCTTGATTCCATCCAACAGGTAATCTTCTTTCTATTGGAATTGGCATTACATTTTCACAATCTGCTCTATGAATGGTTATCCCATGGTTACCAAGCGATACGGTTCCGATTATATCTTCGCCTGGAAGTGGGGTACAGCATTTACCTATTCTGTAATCAAGACCCTCTACACCAGAAATTGGTGATTTAGCTGCCGCCGGAGATTTATTAGTGGATAAATTACTATTACTTTTAAGAGATTTTGCTATTTCAGAATCAGAATCATTTTTTATTTCTTCTGTCTGTAATTTTATTTCTTCTCTTAGTCTGTTTAATACTTGATGCAAAGTTAAACCGCCAAAACCAAGTGATGCTAGAAGATCTTCTGTATTTTTTAAATTACATCGATTAGCAACTTTTTTCATGGCATCACTAGAAAGTAATGTTTCAAAACCTTTTCTACCTACTTCTTTTTCGAGTAAATCTCTACCTCTCTTAATCGTTTCATCCCGATGGCTTTTCTTATACCACTGGCGAATTCTATTTTTAGCTGTTGGCGTAACTACAAAGTTAAGCCAATCCAAGCTTGGAGTGGCATTATTATTTGTCAGAATTTCTATGAAGTCACCATTTTGTAATGCTGTAGATAATGGAGAAAGCTTTTCATTAATTCTTATTCCATTGCAGTGATTTCCAACTTCAGAATGAATTCTGTATGCGAAATCTATTGCGGTTGATCCTTTTCTTAAACCAACAACATCTCCCTTAGGTGTAATTACAAAAACTTCTTCATCAAATAAATCCTCTTTAATTGAAGCTAGATAATCATTATGATCCCTTTCATTCCCTTCTTGTTGCCATTCGACTAATTGTCTTAACCAATTAAATCTCTCTGCATTACTTTTAGCAGGAGAACCCCCCTCTTTATATTGCCAATGAGCGGCAATACCATATTCTGCAATTTGATGCATTGAAGTAGTTCTAATTTGAACTTCAATAGGTCGATGTCTTCCAATCACAGAAGTATGTAAGGACTGATATCCATTGGGCTTTGGTAATCCTATATAGTCTTTAAATCTACCTGGAATTGGTTTGAAAGTATCATGAACAACTGCTAAAGCTCTATAACAACTATCTGAATTATCAACAATAATTCTTAAGGCAGCAACATCATAAATTTCGTGGAAATGCTTTTGTTGTCTTTCCATTTTGCTCCAGATGCCATAAAGATGTTTAGGTCTTCCAGTAATTTCAAAATTTTTTAAACCCGCTGCAACTAAGTTTTCCTTCATAAGATTTAAAGTTACTTTTAATCTTTTTTCTCTATCACTTCTTTTAACAGCGATTTGATCTTTTAGATCTTGATATTCTTTAGGCTCTAGGAATTTAAAGGCTAAATCCTCTAATTCCCATTTAAATCTGTTAATTCCTAATCGATTAGCTAGAGGTGCATAAATCTCTCTTGTTTCTCTCGCTATTCTTTGTTTTCTTTCATCATTTAGCCATTCAATTGTTCTCATGTTATGAAGTCGATCTGCAAGTTTTACTAAAACAACTCTGATATCGCTGGCCATAGCCAAAAACATTTTCCTCAGATTTTCAGCTTGTGCTTCAGTCCTGTTGTTAAAGTGAATCCCTCCTAATTTTGTTACACCTTCCACAAGTATTTTTACTTCTAATCCAAAATTTGCTTCTATTTCGGTTAAATCAATGCCAGTATCTTCAACAACATCATGTAAAAGTCCTGCAGCAATAACAGATGAACTAGCACCTATTTCTTTGAGGAGATTTGCAACGGCAACTGGATGGATCATGTATGGCTCACCACTCGCGCGGAATTGTCCATCATGAGCTTTATAAGCAAGTTTAAAAGCCTTTACTATAAGGTTTTGTTTATCGTCATTTTCTTTATTTGATTTTTCAAAATTATTAATATCTTTAAGAAGCCAATCGGGAATTTTTATTTGATAATTCAAAGATTCACTTTCATATTTTTTATTTTCAGGCAAAATAGTTTTGGAAACTTCAATTTCGTTTTTTTCTTTTGAATTTGCAGCTGCCTCAGACATTTTATATTGCTTTAGATGTATTTTATTTAGGTCTAGAAAAATTTGCTATAAAATCATGGAAATAAAAAAAGAAAAAATTCTTACAGTAAAAAACCTTACTGTTCAATATAGTTTAAAGAAGAGCCCAACAATCAAAAATTTTAATCTTGAAATAGATAAAGGGGATCATTTAGCTATCATTGGCCCCTCTGGGTGCGGAAAGACTACTTTTGCAAAAACATTAGTAAATATGTTGCCTGAACAAGCAACTTCTCAAGGTCATATATCAATTTCATGTTTAGACCCTAGAAAAATAAATAAGAAAGAAGTTCAATTATTTAGAAGAAAAAATTTTGGATTTATATATCAAGATTCCATAAAAAAACTGAATCCTCTAATGAAAGTTGGTGATCATTTACATGAATTGTTTAAAACTCATGATCAAACCAAATCATCTTCGCACATTAAAAAATTAGTCAAAGAAGTTTTTCAAAAAGTGGGAATTGAAGAAAGTATACTTGATTCTTTTCCACATCAATTTAGTGGTGGAATGAGACAAAGAGTATCTATAGCAATGGCTCTTGCTTTAAAACCTAAATTATTAATAGCTGATGAACCTACGACAAGCCTTGATTCCATAACAAGTTTTGAAGTTATGAAAGAAATAATTCACTTATGTAATACATTTGAAACTACTTTAATTCTAATTAGTCATGATATAAATCTTGCAGCAAAGTGGTGCAAAAAAATTGCAATAATTCAGAAAGGTTCGATTGTTGAAAATGGAAATATTTCAGACATTCTTAAGTCACCAAAGTCAGATATTGGTATAAAGTTAGTAAATGCTTCGAATATAGTTTTAGAACCAAATACTAAAAACAATGTTCTAAATGAAGTCGTTTTAGAGGTTAATAATTTAAGACATTGGTATAAATTAAATTCTTCAATATTCATTAATAAATGGAATAAGGCTTTAAATGAAGTAAGTTTCAAATTATATAAAAATGAGACTCTTGGAATAGTTGGTTCTTCAGGAAGCGGGAAAAGTACATTATGTAGAGCTTTAATTGGACTTCTTAAAGTAAGAGGTGGTGAAATAAAAATCTATGATACAAATCATTTTTCGAAAAAAAATAAATCTTTTAAGAAGCACAATTACATGCAAATTATTTTTCAAGATCCTTTTTCAAGTTTAAACCCGAAAATGACAATTAAGAATCTTTTGGAAGATATATTTTTTATTCAAAAAATTTCGGATAAAAGAAAAATTGAAAAGGAAATAAAATTAATGTTTAGAAATTTAAATCTTCCTTTAAAGAATGATTTTTTTAATTCCTATCCTAGCCAATTATCTGGTGGTCAATTGCAAAGAATTTCATTAGCCAGGGCGCTATTATTGAAACCAAAAATTTTGATTTGTGATGAGAGCGTAAACATGTTGGATGCTTCAGTAAAAATAGAAATTCTTGAATTACTTAAAGTCTTGCAAGGAAAAATGGATTTAACCATTATCTTTATCACACATGATTTAGGTATTGCTAAAAGATTTTGTAATAGGTTGCTAGTAATGAATCAAGGAAAGATAGTTGATGAAGGAGAAAGTTCTACAATATTCACTAAAACTAAAAACATCTATACAAAATCGCTTCTAAATTCGTCTTTAAATCTTATTTAGTTTTAAGAACGTTTAGTAATTTTTGAAAATCTAATGGTAATTCTGCTTCAAATATCATTTCTTTGCCATTGATTGGATGTATAAGGCCCAGCTTAAAAGCGTGTAATGCTTGACCCTCTAATTTACATGGAAGTTTTTTACATCTTCCATATAAAGGATCGCCAACAATAGGATGATTAATGTGAGCACAATGAACTCTTATTTGATGCGTTCGACCAGTATCTAATTTGAAATTCATTAATGAGTAATTACCTAATCTTTCTTTTAATTTCCAATAAGTGCAGGCATATCTTCCTGAAGCTTCTTCAACTACTTGATATTTTAATCTATTGAATTTATCTCTACCAATGTGCCCAACTATTTGGCCTTCTTCAGAATTAGGTGCACCATGTATTACTGCAATATATTCGCGTGAAGCTACTTTTTCCTTTATTTGTTTCTGGAGACTTACCAATGCTTCTTGGCTTTTTGCTACCACCATACATCCTGAGGTATCTTTATCTAATCTGTGAACAATACCAGGTCTTAGTTTTCCATTAATTCCAGGAAGATCATTACAGTGAAAAAGTAATCCATTGACTAGAGTTCCTGATTTGTGTCCCGGGGCTGGATGAACAATTAGTCCTGATTGTTTATTGATTACTATGATGTGCTCGTCTTCAAAAAGGATTTCTAAATCCATTTTTTCAGGTTTCAAATATACAAGAGGTTCTGGAGGAGGCATCCAGATTTGAACATTGTCGCCATTTTTTAATGGGGTCTTTGCTTTCGCAATCTTATAGTTTACAAGAACTAATCCTGAATTGATAAAATGTTGAATTCTTGCTCTACTTTGTTCTGGCCTTTTACTTACCAACCATCTATCTAGTCTCATAGGAAGAGGTAGCTCATAAATAATTTCTATAAGTTCACCCTCTCCAATGCCGAAAGAATTTTTATTATCTAATTCCATGGTGGGACTTCTAAAGCAATTTTACCAAGCATTTGATTTCTATAATCTTCCAGTAATTTATGAGACATTCTTCTTTTATCGCCTGAGGTATGTTTTGAAGCTGCTTCATTGATCCAATCAGAAGGACTCTCAAAGCCTTTTGTAATATCAACTCCATATCTACAAGATATTTGTTTTACTGAGATATTCGCATTTTTATCTTTGTTTAAAGTGGACATAATTTTGATAAATCCAATTGCGACACTCTCTATTTCATAAGCAGCTTCTCCAATATCGTCACATAGTGCAAGATTAAGTGCTGATTTTTGATCTTCTAAATTTGGAGGTATAACACCAGGTGCATCCAGTAGATCAATACCACTATCTAATTTTATCCATCTTAAATTACGTGTCACTCCAGCTTTCCTGGCACTATCAACAACTCTTTTTTTTGCAATTCTATTAATTAACGCTGATTTACCTACGTTTGGAAAACCAAGTGTGAGTGCTCTTATTGGCCTTATTCTCATACCTCTAGAAATCCTTCTAGAATCAATTGATGATCTGGATTCTTTTGCAGATTTACAAATTTCGTTAATACCTATACCTCTTTTAGCATCACACCAATGCGGATATTGATCTTTTTCATTAAACCATTTATTCCAATTAGTTATTGTTTCACGAGAGATCATGTCTGATCTATTAATAACAAGGATATGTTTTTTATTGTTGATCCATTTATTTAAATGTGGGTGCCCTGTTGATATTGGGATTCGTGCATCTCTAACTTCTATAACTAAATCTACTTTATTGATAACTTCAGATAATTTCTTTTCTGCTTTTGCGATATGGCCTGGATACCATTGAATTTTGGGTATGTCCACTTCAATAAAATAAATAAAATTTTTGTATTCCTTTTAATTTTTATTAGTTTCAAAAGTATTTACTTTTAAATTTTAGTATAAATTTAATAACTAAAAAATTTTTATCATAGTTAATTTTTAAAATTTATTAAGGCATAAGTAACAGTTACTACTTTTTAACCCAATAAGTCTAAATAAACGTTAGGGTCTTAAGATTAAAAATAGGTTGCTTAATGTCAAAATTATCTCTTTCCAGTCTTGATAAGACACATTTAGAAGGGAAAAAAATTCTTGTAAGAGTAGATTTTAATGTTCCATTAAATGAAAGTGGCCAGATAACTGACGATACACGCATTAGAGCAGCGATCCCAACAATTGAATATCTCATTAATAATTCTGCAAAAGTTATTTTAGCTGCCCATTTTGGAAGACCAAAAGGTCAGGTAAATGAAAAAATGAGATTAACTCCAGTAGCAGCAAGATTAAGTGAATTGTTGGGGCAAAATGTTGCTCTTACAAACAGTTGTATTGGTGATAAAGCAATTGCAAAATCAAATAGCTTATCTAATGGAGATGTTCTTTTACTCGAAAATGTTCGTTTTTTTGGTGAAGAGGAAAAGAACGACCTGGAGTTTGCTAAAAAATTAGCATCTCATGCAGATATGTATGTAAATGATGCTTTCGGTGCCGCTCATAGAGCTCATGCTTCAACTCAGGGTGTTACTAATTATTTAAGTCCTTCAGTAGCTGGATTTCTTCTAGAAAAAGAATTGAAATACTTACAAGGAGCAATAGATTCTCCAAAGCGTCCATTGGCAGCAATAGTTGGAGGATCAAAGGTTAGTAGCAAAATAGGAGTACTTGATTCTTTACTAGATAAGTGTGACAAAATCATGATTGGTGGAGGTATGATTTTCACTTTCTATAAAGCTAGAGGCTTAGATGTCGGAAAGAGCCTTGTAGAAGAAGATAAACTCGAGCTTGCTAAAGATTTAGAAGCAAAAGCAAAAGCAAAAGGAGTCGAATTGTTATTACCTACTGATGTTGTTTTAGCTGATGAATTTTCTCCGGACGCCAATAGTAAAATATCTCAAATTGATGCAATTAGTGGGAATTGGATGGGTCTCGATATTGGTCCAGATTCCATTAAAGTTTTTCAGAATGCTCTTGCAGAATGTAAGACAATTATTTGGAATGGTCCAATGGGAGTTTTTGAATTTGATAAATTTGCAGACGGTACAAATGCAATAGCTACGACTCTTGCTGACTTAAGTGCTTTTTCTGAAGTTTGTACAATAATTGGTGGTGGAGATTCAGTTGCAGCAGTGGAGAAAGCAGGATTAGCCGAGAAAATGTCTCATATATCTACTGGGGGTGGGGCTAGTTTAGAACTTTTGGAAGGTAAAAATTTACCTGGTGTGGCAGCTCTAAACGACGCTTAGTCTATATCGCATCAACTATATCAATACTCTTTGTGAAAGTAATTATTCCCTTTGGATGAGCTATGATTCCTGACCAAATTTGTATCCCTGGTTCCGAAGGAGCTCTTGTACTTTTGAAAATCCCCCCAGATGCTAATGGTTCTAATAATATTTCTTGTTCAATAAATGAATTTACTTGATGAGGTTTGATAGCTCCAGCAATAATAACTTCCTCAAGAGGCTTATTTAGAATAATATCGATATCATATTTTGAACCAGTAAGAACTCTATCAGGAATTTTAAAACTAATATCTATCTCTTTATCATCATTTCTTATTGTTGTGAATAAATTTTTGATAATCCCTTCATCTATTTTCCCATTTACGATTGAAAATAAATAATCAAAATTTGATTCGAGTATATGAATTTCTCCATTAACTAATTTTTCGCCAGAAACATTTATTCGCAAAATATCTTTATTTGGAATATTAGAGCTTAATTTCTTGATTTTCCATTTGCTGTCAGGGAAATCATTAATAATCTTTGAAAATTCTTTTGGGATATTATTGCTTTCATCATTTCTAAAACTTTTTCTAATAAAATCAAAATCTCTCTCATTTAAAGAATTTTCTAGATTTCCTATAAAATCAACTTTTTCCGTTTTTGATGAACACCCAACCATTGCTGAATAGGGAATAATGAGATAAATAAATAAGTAGAGAGGAACTCCTATATTTTTGAATAAGTTCAAATTAAACATATTTATTATTTGTTATTTTTATTCTACTAATTTAATGTTTTATGTCTAAAAAAAATAATTTATTAGTTGCAGCTAGTGGAACAGGGGGGCATATTTTCCCAGCTTTAGCAGTTTCTAAAGAAGTAGAGGATAAATGGAATATTCATTGGTTGGGAGTTCATCAAAGACTTGATGTAAATTTTATTCCTAAAAAATATAATTTGACGACTGTGAATATAAAAACACCAACAAGAAACATTTTTTTGTTTTATCAATATATGGAAATTTTAATGTCAACTTTCCAAATAATTCGGATTTTAAAAGAAAAAAAAATTAACTTAGTTTTTACGACTGGAGGTTATATATCTGCACCAACTATTGTTGCATCAAAACTCCTAAGGATTCCTATCATTATTCATGAATCAAATTTAATACCAGGAATGGTCACTAAATACTTTGGTTTTTTATGTAACTATGTTCTTTTAGGATTTAAGAAAACAAAACCTTATTTAAAAAATTGTAAAACTATTTATACGGGTACCCCTTTAAGGGAGCAATTTTATAAGTCTAATCTCTTGCCAAAATGGGCTCCCAAAGGAAAAGGACCTCTTTTGCTTGTTATGGGAGGTAGTCAAGGAGCAAAAGCTATAAATCAAATTCTTTATGAATCTCTAGAATTTTTAGTGAAAAAACAGTTTCGTATTGTTCATATTATTGGAGAAAGTAATCAAAAATCCGTAAAGGCAAAAAATTTAAGAAATTATGTTCAAAAGAAATTTACTAATGAAATCGCGGCTTTAATTCAAAACTGTGATCTTGTAATATCTAGATCTGGTGCAGGAACAATAAATGAACTAATAGAGACTGAAAAACCTTCAATTTTAATTCCATATCCTTATTCAAAAAATAATCACCAGGAGAAAAATGCAATAATTCTTGCTGAAAAAGGAGGCTCAGTTTTCATGAATCAAAATATAATTTCTAAAGAAGTTCTTGAAGAAACTCTGGAGAGAATTTTTAAAATAAAATTAAAAAACGGAAAAAATCACTATGAGATATTAGATCTAATGAAGAAAAATATGGAAAATAATAATAAAATTAAATCTAAAATTGAAATTAAAAAATTGATTAATTATTTTTTAAAGGAATTTTGAATTTCTTTACATAAAAGACTATTATTTTTCCTACTCTGCAAACTTATCCTTGCCCATTTTTCGTCAAGAAATCTAAATGAACTGCATTCTCTAAGTAATATTCCCTTATTCTCTAAGTATTTTATATTTGGTAACAAAGATGTTTTACTTTCTATTAAAAAAAAGTTAGTTGAAGAGTTATGAACTTTAAGGTTTTCTATTTTTGATAATTGTTTACATACTCTCTCTTTCTCAATATTTATCCATTTGTGAATCTGATCTGTCCATTGTAAATAGAATTTATTATTACTTAGTAGTTCTATACCTGCTTTAATAGCAAATGAATTTAATGGCCAAGGATCCCTATTCATTTTCCATTGCTTAAGTTTTTTAGAAGAGCCAATAACATAACCTAATCTAAGACCAGGAATATTGAAGATTTTGGTCAAGCTTCTCAAGACTAATAAATTTTCATATTTTTTGGTTAATGGTATTAAAGATTCTTTGTCTCCATTAGGTGTTATCGATAAGAAAGCCTCATCACAGATAACTAATTTGTATTTTTTTATAATTTCCTCTAATGTATTTTTTCCCCATAACTGGCCAGTGGGGTTATGTGGATTGGTTATCCAAATAACATCACCTTTTGGTTGAAGTGGAAATGACTGAGGAAAAATATTATTCCAGTTTTTTGGTAATTCGCAATGTATGAAATTGCTATTCCAACAATTTAAAGATCTTTCATAATCAATAAAGCTTGGAGAAGGAATACAACTTGTTCCAAATTTGGATGCTTCATAACCTGCCCATGTTATTAGCTCAGAAGCTCCATTTCCAGGTAATATATTGTCTGGATTTATCCCATGGAATTTTCCGATTATTTCTTTCAAATCACTTAAGTTTCTCTCAGGGTAATATCTAAATCCAAGATTCTTAATTTCCGCAGTTAATGAATTTATTAGTATTTGAGGGGGATCAAAGGGTACTAATGAGGCACTTGCGTCAATGATTTCAGACGGTAATAAATTTAATTTTTTTGCATTTGCATATACATTTCCTCCATGTTTTAAGTTTGATATTTGCATGGCTTCTTTTGAGTAATCATTTGTTTCCGATTGATTCATTATTAACTTTCTGATTTTATTCAACCCATTTTAAATCTGATCCAACGGCCTCTTTGATATTAGATAATTGATGGCTATTGAGTT
>CACGHR010000020.1 GCA_902572915.1 uncultured Prochlorococcus sp. | reverse complement strand
ACTATTGGTAATTAATAAATTTCTACTTTTTACTTAAATCCCTTTGAAAAAAGGTTAGTACGAACTTTAAATTTCCATACATTTACAACACCTTTTGCATTGACTGCTGCAAGTGCGCAATCATCAGGTCTCCAAGATATTGCCCCTACTAAATCTCCTGCGAATGCAGCCCCAACGGGATCACCATTGCCATCATTTTTGAGGAAACTTGCAACAACAGAACCATCCCTAGATCCTGAGGCTACAAGCATTCCTTTATTTGAAAAGGCTAGGCTCGAAATGGGTTCTGTATGGTGACATAGCTCTCCTGGCATAGTCCCTTCTGGACCATTGCCTATAAAGCTCCATACTGTAATTCTTTCACTGCCGCTAGTCGCTAATAATTTTCCGCTGTCATCAAAAGAAAGGTGACTTGGTTTTCCAGGGTATCCAGTCATTTCAGCATCCATTCCTGTTGATCTTCTCCAAAAATGAACTGAATTGTCTTGACTCCCACAGGCGACTATATCTCCATCAGGGCTTAATTCCATAGAGACCAATGATCCTTGCCACTCCAGTTTTTGATTCGTTTTATTATTAACAATGTCAAAGAATGTCACTCTGCCGTAGCATGCAGTTGCGAGCTCATTTTTATTTGACCATGTTATTGCACTTACTGTGCTTGGATGGTCTTCTGAGATCCATTTCTCTTCTCCAGTTTCATTAAAAACATATACTTTTTTTGAGGAAGCTATCGCTAGAAATAAACCGTCATTAGACCACTTGAGGTGTTCTACCCAAGCCTTACCAAGATTAAGTGTTTTAATTACTTTACCTTCGTGGCAATTACAAATTTGAACATTTCCATCCTGACCTGATGTTGCAAAAATCTCACCCTCTGGATGAATGGCCATTGCTAATAGACCACCGGAGTGTGTATTTTCTTTTTTCCAAATAATTTTTCCAGTATCTCCTTCGAATGCAAAAATACCACCTGCCACGTCGCCAACAATAAATTGTTTCCCTTTAAGAGCCCAACCACATGCAATGGCGTAATCGTTAACTTCTGCTGTCCATCCTTCATGGAACATGCCTCTTGGGCTAAATGGTTCTATATCAGGCATTTATCAAAGCCTTCTTGCATCTCTTTCTCATTTAAATTTCTACCGATAAAAACAAGTTGATTTCTACGAGGTTCGTTACCCCATTCTTTATCAGGTTGTGCAGTAAATAACATGTGAACTCCCTGGAAAACTATTCTCCTTGGGTTGCCTGAGTAACTTATGAAACCTTTAGTTCTGAATATATCCACTCCTTTTTCTGATAGAAGTCTTCCCATCCAAGTATTTAGTTTTTCTGGGTCAACATCTCCAAAACGCTCTATAGCAATTGAGCCTACTTCATCATCATGTTCGTGCTCTGCTTGCCAGAATCTTTCAGTATTAAATGGAATCTCTTTATTTTCGTCACTTTTAATGACTTTCATATTGAATTCTTCAGCAGTGTGCTGTGTAAACAAACCTATTTTTGTTGGTTTTTCTATGTTCAAGATGAAGGATTTATTTCCTTTATCCTCCAATTTGAGATTTATATGTTCACCATATGGGATGGTATTTCCAGGATCTAAACTATTAGCTTTTTCTGCATAAAGTCTCACGGAGGATTCAGCACCATCTTTAAGTTCTTCTTCACTCTCTCCTTGGTTAGCGAGGGCTACTAAGGACATTTCTGGATCGGGTCCTTCTTCTAGCATTAATTCATATTTACCCGCATCAAGATCGTAAACACCTGTCCATTCAAAAGGATATTCTGGTTCAAGGAATGTTGGCCTGCGTTTAAGGATCTGATCAAGATCAAATGCACTTAGATTTAAGACTGTTTCAATTGGTACTTTGGCATTCTCGGCTCTAATAATTCGGGTCATTCGGTTCATATCTCTCAATCTCGATTCAAGAGTATTTAGTGCATCATCAGAGACTAAATCAGTTTTATTAAGGACAAGAACATCTGCAAATGCCACTTGTTCTGAACTTTCATCACTCCTGCCTAGCTGTTGATCAATGTGGGCAGCATCAACTAAAGTCACAATTCCATCAAGAGTGAATTCAGAACTAATCTCTTCATCCATGAAAAATGTCTGAGCAACTGGGCCTGGATCTGCTAATCCTGTCGTTTCTACTAAAACATAGTCAAACTTATCTCTTCTTTTCATAAGGTTGCCAAGGACTCTTATTAAATCACCGCGAACAGTGCAACAAATGCACCCGTTTGACATCTCAAACACTTCTTCATCGGCATTAATTACGAGACCTTGATCTATACCTACTTCACCGTATTCATTCTCAATTACAGCTATTCTTTTTCCGTGCTCTTCACTTAAAATTCTATTAAGCAAAGTAGTCTTCCCTGATCCTAAGAATCCAGTGAGGATGGTTACGGGAACTTTATCTTGGATGCTCATTTACTGATTTTTACAAAATAAACAATAGTTTAATCATAGTAATAATAAGAAATGAAAACCGTTTTTATTAGAAAAATTTAATCTGAAAGTTTGTACCATTCAGACTCAAGATTGGAGCCAGATTCTTTATCACAGCTTCCACCTAATGAATCAACAATTGTACAAGTATTGTGAACAGCTACTGAAACCGTATTGCCATCCATCATCAATCCATCAACGAATATTTGATTAGAAGCTAAAGGAACTGAACTTTGTCTACTTAAGTTCCTTAATAACTTAGATGCTGGAATTTGTTCAGGAAATATTGCCTGAACTTTCTCTTCATTTAACATTTTTAAAGTAGAACTAATGTTGTCTGGTCTTAAGCTTGAGGAGTCTCCAAGAAAGTCAAGTAAACTAATGGTTTCAAAACCAAATGCATCTCCGTAGTATTCCAATGCTTTGTGTTTAGAGACAATTACTCTGTTTTCCTCAGGAATAGAGCTTACTTGTTCGACGATCCAACTATCTAAGCCTTCTAAGAGAGAATTAGCTTTTTCGAATCTTTCATTAATTAGTTTTCTGTCACCTCTATTAAAAACTGAAATATCTTTCTTTAAACTTTTGCTTATAAGATCTCCCATTTTTATGATGTTATGTGGATCATGCCATACATGTGGATCAAGACCTCCATGGTCATGATGATGATGCCCCTCTCCTTCGTCTGGAACTTGTGCTATTGGTTCTACATCACTATTTGAAACGTCTTTAAAAAAGTGTTGAGTTGCTTCAAACTCAAAAGGCATGTGTTCAGTAAAAAATATATATTGACCATCTTCTTTAATATCCACGTTAAAAACAGTACTTTCTTTTCTTTGATCAAAGTTAAGAACAAAAGCTTTATTACTTGCTATCAAAGTACCATCATTTTTTCTGCTTATTGAGTCTTTAGATCCTAATAATTCTTTGGCTAAATCTTCAGACCCTTCTATGTCATTAGATTTAAGAATTACCATCTTCATTGCAGGGTCAGCATATTCGCCATCGACTTTTTCAAATGACCATTTGTAAGAACCCTTAGAAAGTTGAAATTTTCCTGCCCATTCGAAAGAACCTTCAGCATGATCATCATGTCCTCCATGGTCTGAATGATCATCATGACCTCCATGATCAGAATGATCATCTACTTTAGCTGAATGTTCAGAATGATCATCATGTCCACCATGGTCTGAGTGATCATCATGACCTCCATGATCAGAATGATCATCTACGTCTATTGCACTAACACCTACAACAACAGTATTCTTTTTATTTTCCCAATTTTTCATACTTGGAGTCATTTCTTTACCAAGAGTAAATACTTTATCTGCGCTATTTAGTAATTGAGCTTGCCTTGGATTGATCTTTAAGTCATGAACATCTTGTTTTCTATCTACTAAGCATGTAACTTCGTCAGATGGTAATGCAATTGATTTAACTAAATCACAAACTAGTGGTTCTACTGCTACATATGACTTTCCTTTTGCCATAACATCCTGCCCAAAACCAGAAAATATAATCGTTCCAGCGATTACGGAAATTTTAATAATTGACTTACTCGAACCTTTTTTATTTGTTAAAAGTCTTTTAAAAATTGACATGAAAAATAATTTAATACTTAAAAATGATAATCATTTTCATTATGTCTGACAAGCAAAGGTATCAAATGTTATGAAAATAATACGCAACTTGTATTATTGGTAAGCTTGTAAAGTGACTTTTTTTAAAAGATTAATTAATGGCTACTTTAGTCGCTGAAAATTTAACCTTTGCATACGCAAAAAAAAGTAAGCCAGTTTTGAATAAGGTATCGGTTGAGATTAAACCTGGAACTCTAACAGCGTTAGTTGGCCCAAACGGCGCAGGTAAATCAACTCTTTTGAGAATTTTGCAAGGACAAAATACTCCAGATAAAGGCGAAATAAAAATTGACGGTGAAAATTTATATAGATCTAGAGCTCTTGTGGCACTTATGCCTCAAAGAAGTTCTATGAATTGGAAGTTCCCCATTACAGTTGAAAAATTGGTATCTCTTGGTCAAATAAAGTATTCAAAATCAAGAAGTAATAACCCATTTCAAATTAAGACTCTTCTAGCATATCCTAATTCTTGGATTAATAAATGTTGTGAATTAGAGGCGACAATGCAGAGAGTAGGCATTGCAAGTTTGGCTAATAGAAGACTCGATTCTCTTTCGGGAGGACAGCAGCAAAGAGCTCTATTAGCAAAAACTCTTATGTCCCCGGCAAAAATATTTCTTTTAGATGAACCTTGTGCAGCTTTGGACCCCCCTGCAAAAGAGGATTTTCTTAAAATTGTTCGTCAACTTGCGGATGCGGGATTTTCTTTGCTCGTAAGTAGCCATGATTGGGGCGATTCTTTAAATAACTATGATCAAGTAATAGTTCTTGATAAAAGTGTTTTGGCAGTTGGTAGTCCTGACCAAATAAAAGATAAATTAGAGGCAATTAACATTAGCTCTATAAACGAAAATAATTTCTGTGATTAGAGAATGTTCCTTTTCAATTCTGAGCTTGATAACAGTTTTGGCAAAGCCCGAAATACTCGAGGGTATGAAACAACAATTGGAATTTCTTTGGATTTGTTTTGGGTGTATGAATATCTTTTACCGGGCATCCTTCCATTTTTGATGTCTCACCACATTGAACACAGGTCAAATGATGAATATCTCTATCTACGGGAGTGTAAAGAACCTCTCCAGTTGGTAGATGTCTAGAACGTATTAAACCATGCTTTATCAGAATTTGAAGATTCCTGTAAACAGTCGTAAGACCCATAGCCTTTCCGCCTTCTATCAATTGTCTATGCAACTCTTGACCAGTCAATTCATCCTCGCATTTATTAAGTTCTTCAAGAAGTTGTTCTTGTCTTTTGGTAATGTCAGACTTAGTTACCATTGTTTCCGAAATCTTTTTTTGTCCCGTATTTTTGATCATACCGAATCATTCGAATAATGTCTTTTATTAATAACAACTGGTGGCTGGTTCCATTAATAATAACTATATTCTCCGGGATTTTATGCCCAGCTATGGGAACTGTATTAATCACTCATAAGAGATTATTACAAGTTAATTTAATCTCTCATTGTGTGTTGCCTGGACTTGCTCTCGCATTAGCGCTTGGAATTCACCCCTCAATTGGTGGTGTTATAAGTGGTCTTCTGGGCTCAGTAATTGCGGAAAGTTTAACTAATAGAAAAAGTGAAAATTATGAAGCAGTTATGAATACTATTCTCGCTGGAATGCTTGGGTTCGGAGTCCTCATAATCCCTCTACTCGGAATAAGGATTGATTTGGAGGCAGTATTATTTGGCGACTTATTGACAGCAAATTTTGGAGATTTACTTAGAACAATAATTGCTTTTTTAGTATTTATACTTTTAATGACTTTTGGATATGAAAAGGTTGTTTATGTTGGATTAGATCCAGAAGGTGCATCCGCGAGTGGTATAAACGTTTCTTTATTAAATCTTGCTTTGAGTTTTACAACGGCATTAGTAATTGTTAGTTCAATGTCAGCAGTGGGAGTGATTCTTGTTATTGCTCTTCTTTCTACCCCAACACTGTTAGGGCTTAATAAGGCTCATAGTTTAAGAATTGCAATGATGAGGTCTTCATTTTTTGGATTATGTATATCACTTCTGGGCTTTATTCTCTCTATAGTCTTTAATTTGTCGCCTGGACCTGCAATTAGTGTTATTTGTGTCGCATCTCTTTTGATTCCTAAACTTCGTAAATAATTAAATCTTAAATGTCCAATCAGAGTTTAATGCTTGAGCTTCTGGATTGTTTTTTAAAGCTACTTCCATAGCCTCTTTTTTATTATTAGCTATAACAACTTCATCAAATTCCTTTCCATTTTTTTTGAGACTTACTTTGAAACGCATAAAAAAATTTTTTAATTAATCAAAAGTTAACCACTAAGCAACTAGATTTAAATACTTTTAAAAGTTAATTGATGAAATAGAAACTTTAGTTATTTTGAAGTTTTTCTACTACAGATTCTTTCTCAATTTTAGCTACATCCTGTAATCCATTAGCATCAAACCAAGGAGCGTTTTCCCAATTAAATCCTTCACCAAACGTATTATCGGGAGCAGCTACGTACCAGTGACATGACGAATCGGGAACATCTACAGCACATTTTGACCAGTCAGCTTCCCACTGTGGAACTTGTACCCACATCACAGATGCTAATAAAAAAGAAAAAATAAAATTCATAATTATCGGTTAGCAAAATTTTGAAAGATTTTTTTCACATTCTTTCTTTCTTTTCTTCCAGTAATTCTCAAGTATTTTATATTTATGCATATTTTCAAATTGACTTAAATGAATATTATTCTGATTCAGAACTGAAGTATTTTTGATTTTCATGACTCAATCTGTCAATGTAGAACATATTTAAGACACTTTATAGATTTTTTGAAGTGAATTTATACTTAATTTTGTCTTACTTTTGTGTAGGTAAGTATTTTTCGGGATTATTTTCAATATAAGTAAGCTAATATTTGACAATACCGACTATTACTGAAAAAAGAGCAATTGCCGAAATAATAAAAATGATTTTTTTGTAAATGCTTTTCATGAATTTTTTATGTTTTTGACTATTTTTTTCATCAACGCCCAATTTATCTGAAAGATTTAAATAATTAGTAATTTATACTGTAGCCTTTTAAATTACCTACGGAGTAGATTAAATACATCAGAAACTCCTCACACACTTTTTTCTGATAACTTTAAAAGTACTCGACCGCAATGTTTGAGTACTTTTTGTATTTTTTGCGATGTGACAGTTAAGATAGAGGTCTATTAGGCATTACATATTTTGAAATTAAGTGTGATATTGAACTTGTGTGTAGGAGGAATTGATTTATTTCAGTGGAAACAAGGAAACACTTGATATAAATCAATTTTAAAAAGATCTCTTTCTGAGAGGTCTTTTTTTTTGGGATTTTTAGCAATACATATTAAATTCTGAATATAAAAACATATATGCTTTCTTCCAAAATAATTAGAAACGTCATTACAAATTAGTAATTTAATTCGTTAGATTATGGTTCGTTAGATACTTCTGTTAATGAAAATACTTTTTTTAGCAATTTTAATTTGTTCAAGCTTTTTATTCCCTTCTTCATCATTTGCCTCACATGTAGAACTAAAACCTTGTGTAGAGATCGCTCATTGTGTACGAGAAGAATGGAACGTTAACAATATTGAGAAACCTTTTGAAGAGATTAAAACATTTATAGAAAACACTCCAAGAACTGAGATTGTAGAAATTGATGGCGATTATCTTCATGCTGAGGCAACCAGTAAATGGATGAAGTATGTAGACGACTTAGAAGTATCCTTTCTACCTGAATCAAGCATTTTATCAATAAGATCAGAATCAAGAGTTGGGGAAAGTGATTTGGGTGTGAATCAAAAAAGAGTTGATTTATTAAAATCGAAAATGTTTTAAAATAAAAAGTTAAAAAAATAATTTATTTTTATTGTTTTTTGTATAACTTTCCCTTTTTGAAAAAAAATTAGCAGATAAAAAAGTGATAATTATCATCATGCCTTGATAATGACAAATTTATTAGATTTTCTCAAAAAATATGAACATAAATTTTATATATTTATTGTTATCTAGTTTTGTTTTTTTTTGGTTTTATATAAACATGAAAAAAAATGGCCCTAAATGGATAATCAAAGGTCTTTTTCAAATTGGAATATTAGTATTATTCATTGGAGGGTTTTTCAAAATATTTTTCAACTTACCCCCTAATTTATTTATAAAAATATTTTTTCTTATTATTTATGCATGGTGCACTGTTGGAATAAATGTAAATTTTATGATCCCTTTGATTAGTTTGATTGACCAAAAAATAGTGAAAAAATAAAACTAAGACATTCCTTAATTGTCAGTTTAAAAATAAATCTATTTCCTTAATATGCAATATTAAAATTTATAAGATTTATTTTTTTCCTTTTGAAAGTCTTTTTCTTGTGTACCTAGTCTTCAAAGCCAAATCTGTAATTATATATATTCCAAATAAAAGAATGACTATTCCAAAAAAGTATTTCATTAATTTTATGTAATTACTATGATTAAGATTTATTCATTATGCCAACTAATTTTAATATCTATTTCTTGAGATAAATTTCTTGTAACTGGACATTCTTTGGAAGCTTTTTTCAAAAAATCAATAGTCTCTTTAGAAGTGCTTTCTGGTATAAAGATATCTATTATTAGTTCTTTTATCTTCCTCTCGCTATTTTGTGTCATTACTTTTTCAATATTTAAATATATACCTTTCAAATCAAATCCTTTCGATTTAGATTTGATTGCCATAATGGTTAGCAGGCAAGTACCTAAAGATGTTGCTAATAAATCAGTTGGGGAAAAACTTTCACCTTTACCGCAGTGATCTAAAGGTGCATCAGTCCTAATAAGACTTCCAGATTGTAGATGAATAGCCTCACAGTTTAAATTTCCTAAATAAGAACATTTAACTTTAGTCATTTTAAAAAATTAAATTAGGAAAATATTATTAATAAAAAATTATGGAACATATCAAAATTATTGATGAGAAATTTTTTATTTGCATATTAGTAGAGTATTAAGGAAATTCATCATTGAAGTTTTGAAATCAGTTTTTATATCCATATTCATCTAAGCAATACTCAATTAATTCAATTGATTTATTAAGAGTTCTTTTATTTTTATTTTCTAGATCGAAGCATTCATTTAAAACACGTATAGATTCGTTTAAAAATGATTCTTCTTTATTTTTTAAATCTTTAACTTGATTTATATAAATTAATTTTTTAATCCCGATAAAGGAAAATATGATTATTAATATTGTAAAAATTGCTATTTTGAATTTATTCATACAATTAGTTATTACAAATATTTTAATTTATTTAATATCTAAAAACTTTACACAGCTTATAGAACTAAGTAATTACATATGTCGCTGCTGTTATTGCTATGGCAGTAATTGAAATGAAGATGTATGGAACAACCTTTAAAGGTATATATAGATTATTTTTAGGCATAACTAAAACCTTTATAAAAATTCTTACATTCTTTTTAAACTTTATAAGTCTTCAAATATACAAATTAATTTTCTTTGCAAAAATTCAATTCTTTTAAAAGATTAAAATATTTATGTTCATTGAATTTTCATTAAATATAGTATTTCTAAATCCTGTCTTGAGTCCGATATTTTTCTTTTTAAGAAGATTAATTCTTCTTGGCTCATTTTTGATTCTTTTATCATCAATTCTGCTTGTTCAATAGCATGTTCTATATTTCTAATTTTAATTTCTCTTATTGAGGGATCATCTTTACATGCTTTTTTAGTATTCGCATCTAACATATTTACTAAAAAAAATCACCTTGAATTCAATCTAAATTAAAACTTCATTATGCTACAACCGCAAACTTAATTAAAATAAATTATTATATACATAAGAACTTTAACCTTAGCTAACCCCCTCTTCAATTAATCGAGTGGGTTTTTTTTATGGTGTAATATACTCCTAGCATTTAATACTAATTTGGAAGATTCAAAACTTAATCCTGAGGAAAATAATTCAATCGAATCGTCTCCCAATTTAAATGAAGACAATAAAGATCTTAATGAGGGGATTAAAAAAGAAGAAAATGTTAAAGCATTTACAGAATTTCTAGAGAAAGCAAGTAGTCAAGATTCTTCAGAAGAAAAAGTAAAACTTGATTCTGTGCAACAAAAACCAAAAATTGACAAATCACTTTTTAAAAGATTTCTAAATAATGGATTTGATGGAATTTCAACAAATCCAAACTATAAAATGTTGGCATTATTAATAATCCTTTTAATTAATTTGTCTCTATTTTTTGTAATAGGCAATATGGGTAAAGCTTTTTTAAGAAATGCTGGAATTATGGGTTAGAAATTATTTATTTCTTTTTGGATAATCATCTTTACAATTTTGATTCTTCAAATGAAACTGTGATAATTTCTTTTCAAATTAATATTTAAATAAAATTTGGATAATAAAGAGCCAGAAAATCCAGTCGTTTATCTTTCTAATTTGGTCAAGAAATTAGATGTAAAAAACAGAAATGGGTTAGTAGCCTTAGCAATAGTGAACCTTTTAGTAATTCTTTTATTTAAATTTTATTTGAAAGGATCTGGATTATTATCTTAAATTTGCCTGCTGGAATTATTATTCAGCATTCTCAAATTGCTTTGCTAATCTAAATGCCTTCTTAATTATTAGAAAGCCACCATATACTCCTGCTAGTAAAGGTAATACTATTAAAGGGTTAGGGGAATAATCTGAATAATTTTTCACACCTTCAACATATTCATAACCTGAACATTTAAGAAATATAAAGCTAAAAAATGTGATACTCCAACCAATGATTGATAAAAAGCCACCTTTTTTATCACCTTCGTAGAATCTGTCTAGACCTAAGCCCCAACCTCCTATTAGGAATATTCCTCTAACAACTGAATTTTTTTCTTGATTTCTAAGCATAATAAAAAATGTTCATTATGAACATAACCTATTTGTATTTAAGATGTGAGATGTTTTTATTAATTAATCATTAAAATAAATTTTTAATGGTTTTTTCTATAAATTACAAAATTATTATTCAGTTTTTTAATTAATTATTAGAGATTTTATTTGAATTTAACAGGGAAATTGAAGGCCTTATATAAATAAAAATAGACCCATACATATCCTGCATAATTCTCATTTCATCGTCTAAATATAAAATTGAAACCTGGCAATTTGGCGATTCTTTATTCCAAGGTAACTTATTCCATACCTCTTTAACTGGATACCATCTATCCATAAGTAATTCACTAAATAATGGAATCTTATTAAGTCCATCAACTTTGGAAACTTTTGTCTTTTGTAAGTTCATATCAAGTAAATTATTTCTTAAAACTAAATCACTTGCTAGGGTTATTACTCTTCCACCAAAAGTAGGCAATAGTTTGAACCAACCCAAGATAGGAATTGTTGTGAGCCCAAATATTGTAGTGTCAAAAGTAGATATAAATTCTTTTTTGTCAAAATCAATCTTTTGAGCAATTCTCCCAATAGTTGATATGCCAAAGGATCCTACTTGCAATTGATGTAATTTAAAAAAAAGATTACTTTTAAATTCATCATTTAATGCCTTTTCAATAGCAAGGAAGAAAGGAGAACTTCGAAATAATTCAACATTAGAAAAAATCAATTCCCATTCTCCAGACAATAATTCTTCTGATATTTCAAAACTAAATTCCTTAAGAGCATCAATCAATTCATCCATTTCATTAGCTTTTTCCTCATACATAGGAGAAATTAATTTATTTAATCTTTGCCCTCTATCTGTAACAGCAGCTATTTTATATATATTTGACTTTATCTCTCCAATTTCTTTCATAACTCCAATACAAGAAATACTAACTAATCTTAGGAATTTAATTTGAAGTTGATGGCAATTTTAATAATGCTGGTAATAAAATCAATTAATATTCTCCCCACCTTTTACCAATATCAAAACCCCATTCAGTGGTTAATCTAATTACTTCATCATGATTCTTGCATTTTGAAAGGGATAACTTTTTATTAGGATTATTTTTTATTAGCTCAGCAATTTGATTAAGTTGCTCTATTTTTTTTAGAAAATTACTTAGATCTTTAACTGACATTTATCTAGGAAGTAAATTTTTGATCATAAGTAAATATGTAATAAAGAACCCAGGTAACACCAATAATCAGAATAGCAATCATTATATTTACTGACCAAACTACTTCTATCATGTAATTTTTTTGTATATTTTTAATATATCCAAAATTTAAACTAAATTAATCGTTAATAATTTAAATCAAGAACAATACACTACTTTTTCTAAGTGTATAAAATAGTCTTAAATGATTTAAAAAATTATGGGAGAAGCTAAGAGAAGGGAAGAGTTAGGCTTACCACCTAGAGAAAAGAAAAAGGAAAAACAAACATCGAAAAATCAACTCAATATAATTTTAAATAAATATCCTTATTTACCTTTCATTTTAGGTTTTTCATTACTAGCAATATTAATTATCGATTTAGTTAATTACTACAAATAGATATATAAAAAAGGGATACTTTTAGCCGAAGAGAAGATTATCTTCGCAATTGCGAAATTATTTTTCCATAATAAAAATAAAACTCATGAAACCGATTTACACCTCATGCGCCTTAATTTTAGGGGCACTAACTTTTTTTTCAATATCTAATGCAAATGCAGGTGGTTGCAGTTCTCATACTGATAAGAAGGCAGAAATTGAATGCTTGTCTGATGATAAAAAATGTATAGAAGCGAAAGAAAAAGAAACACTATACAAAGTTGAGGCCTAAATGTTTGATAATCTTGGAACTGCTCTAGTACAGGCATTAGGCTTCTTTGCTGTTTTTGGTTTTTTTGTATATCAAACTTTATTAGCAGATAGAAAACCCAAAAATTCAAAATCAAATCCTAAAAGAACAAATATTTCCGACACAAAAGAACCAAAAAAAGGCTTATTTAACAGAAAATCTAAACCTGTTGAAGAGAATTTACCAGTCCAAAAAAAGGGGTTATTTGGGAGAAAAAAAGAAGTTATTAAAGAAGAGATTAAACCAAAGAAAAAAAGTTGGTTTAAATAGGTAAAGGTACTTAAACTTTATTTTGATATCTTTTATACAAAAAATATTTTTTGTAAATTTATAATTTATAGAAGATAACATTCAAAATGAACCATAGAGAAATCACAAAAAAATATAGCGAATTACTTAACAAGGCTGAGTTTGCTACTGGCCGTAAGGAAGTTGTAGGTCTTTTAAAAAAAGCTGCCAAATTGAAATCTCAGATTGAAATCAATTATTAGATCTTACAATTAGTTTAATTCTAAATGTAAAAAATTTTTTTAAATAAGTTTTTACATGAGATAATCTGCTTAGATTATTTTTCTTATGAATAAAAAAGGTTATACAACCGAAAGCGGTGGTAGACAAAATGGTTTTGCAATTGAACCAGAAATTAACCCAATATCAGAAGGCGAATCAAAGAAATCCATATTTTTATTTATTGGAATATTATTACCTTTTCTAATTGGCGGTTTTTATTATTTAAGGACTCTGAATATATTCTGATATTTTATAAGCCATTTTTAGCAATATATTCTTCTGAGCTGACTATATCTTGCATTAAGCTCTCTGATGAAGGATTAAATCCATTTTGCTCTAAAAAAGATTTAACCTTTTCAAATTTTTGCTGAATCTTTTTTGTATATGGAGTTGTCATCAAATAATCGTCCTTTTCTGTTGAATAGTTCATTTGATTAACGGATTACTTTTACAATTAAATTTTGTAAAATATGCTATTGCTAGTGAAGTTATAAATATTACATAAATAATTTAATAGTAATAAATACTTATAAGTTGTTTGTGTGAGATCGCTCTTGGTTGTTTTTTTAAAGAGTACTTATAGTAACTAGTTCCATTAAATCTCTGGACTGCAGATATTTTTGAAATACTTCAGAATAAAATGCTTTTTTAGCAGCAAATTTTGATTCGAATTCTATTACTAATCCAAGCTGCCCTCCGTCCCATTCATTTGAGGTTGATTCTTGTATCAAATCTCTTTTAACTATTACCCCACCCACCGATTTAATCCAAGGTAATACTGTCCTTATATATTCCAAAAATAAATCAGCATTTGGAATTGAAATTTTCTTTAGCCAATAGCTCTTTGTCATCAAATCAACATATTCTGGGTAGAATATAGCACAAAGAGGTAAGTATTTATCCTTATCTATATATATTCAGCAGTTATAAGATGTATACCGAAGATGATTTATTAAATTTACTTCTTTAATCTCCAAATTCAGAGAGTATACATACTATTGCCGAACAACTTGAAATTGGTAATAATTTTTCCTTCAGCAAAAATAGAAATGATTTAAAGGGCGTCTGGGAGCTTCGGTGGAGTAGTTCTAATAGTCCTTTTTGAAAATATTCGCCTTTTATTGATAACCTTCAAATTCTTGATCCCTTTAATTTAAATGGTCTTAATCTACTTAAACCGAGAGGAATAAGGTCAATTATTGGTACTGGTATTTTAATAAGTCTTTATTACATAAAAAAGAATTGGGATAAAATTTACAAATGCTGGTGTTATGGGGCCTAAATTTGGAAGAAAAAATATAAAGGCTATGAAAGAAATAAATAATGAACAATTAGGGTGGTTAGAGATAACTTATTTAAGTAGTAATCTTAGAATTTGCAGAGGTGATAAAGGAACTTTATTTGTTTAGAAAAATAAATTCTCCGACTTTATTCAATAATTATAAAGAATTTATTTAAATCTTTTAAAAAAATAAATTAATTCTTTATCCAAATAGACTTTAATACGAAATAAATTGGAAAATATTTAAAAGATTCTTTAGGTATTTCATAGCTTAGGAAAATTAACCATTTTTCTAAGAAATCTCCAATTTCAAATCCAAATAATAATTTTTCTAAATCAAACCAATACTCTTTATAAAATATTATTTGAAGGTTATATTCAATATATTCATAATGGAATTTGCCCCAATATTGAATTATAAATGAAGATAAAATAAGCCAAAGTGATATAAATAAAAAACTTTTAAGAAATTTATAAAATTTTTTCATATACCAGCAACTGTCTTATTTAATTTCAAATATTTCTTATTATCATTAGGATCAAATTTTTTTCCATGAAATATATTCAAAAAGATATAAAAATATTAAAAAAATAGTACATTTTCGTGGCATTAATAATCTATTCTTCTTTTTTTAGATTCTGTGCCTTTAGATTTTTATTCTTAAGAAAAAATCCTAAAAACAGAAAAACAAAATATATTAGTAAACTTATGCCAAAAATTAAAACTATCTTTGAAATATCCATAAATGTTTTTTTTATAAATTACAGCATTTTTTGCAAAGTTTTATCTATGGTAATGATTTTTCATTTATCACGATAACGAGCTTCAATTATTAAGCTAATAATATTATTTAAAATATATGCAAGTAGCTTTTGCCTGGAGCCTTTGTCTATCAGTTGGTGTTGTTTTATTATCAATTATTCCATTAACTATTGGGAGAGTTAAAGCGGGATATTCTGTTGAAAATATGTCTGCTCCAAGGGCTTTATTCGATGAATTACCTTCTTTTGGAAAAAGAGCAGTTTGGTGTCATCAAAATTGTTGGGAAAGTATTTCCCTACATGCCCCCGCATGTCTTCTTTGTTTGATTACTTTAGCTGACTCTAATATTGCAATAATTGCAGCATTGATTCATCCTATTTTTCGTTTTTTATATATTGGTGCTTATGTCTTTAATATCCCCACAGCTAGAGGTTTAATGTGGGCCTCAGGAATTTTTACAACACTTTTGCTTTACAAAGAGGGCTTAACTCAATTGATATAAACTATTTAAACAATAAACTTTTCTAAATCTTTTAATTGATATTCATTGATTAGTTCCACTTTATTTGATTTTGCAAGTTGATGAGCAGACTTTGTAAAGCCAGATTTTGAGACTATTACTGCATGTGTACCTTTCCAAAATAATTTACCAGCTGAAATTTCCTGAACTGCTTTATTTCCAATTGCTTTTTCATGATCTTTGCATTGTATACATATTCTCAAATCATTTATTGACGCAATTAAGTCAACCCCTTGATCTCCTGTATTAGGGGTTTCTTTTACTTCCCAGCCATTTTGTTTGAGAATTTCCATACAATGATTTTCAAATCTAATACCTTTTTTGTAGTTTTCCTTGCTTTTACTTGAGTAGTTTTTTTCTATTAGGTTTAAGCATGATTTCTCTATTTGACTTGCTATGAAAACAAACCAATCTTCAGTATCGAGCTTTCTAATAGACCCAACTATTTCATCATCAATAGAAGGATTTTCATTACAATACGATCTCCACTTTTCGAAAAATAATTCTATACTTCCAAATTTTTTTAAAATTACTTTTTCCCAGAAGTATGGTATGCCCTCTTTAAATCGCTTAGATCCATTAAATATATTTTTCTCAATGGCTTTTTCATCAAGAGGTGGATTGCCAATCCATTTTTTATAATCCTCGTTACCATATGCATCTATTTCCCTTAATCTGATCCTCTCCTCTAACAAATTGTATTTGTTCTCGTCTATTAAATTATTAATTGTTTGAATAAAGAAATTGGAATTTAAGGCATTATTTAATTTTAACTTTTTCTTTTTAATTTGATAATCTCTTACAATTATAAAAATTAAAAAAATGAGGAAAATAATTAAAATAAAAAAAAAATTCATTAAATATTTTTTATTTTTTGTCTAAAAAGTTTTTGTTTTTCTAATAACAAAATTATTTGTTGTTATGACTGCAGATTCTTTCACTTCAAAACCATTAATTGCTGATATTTCTCCTTTTATGCCTTCTAAAGTTAATTGTTCAATAATGCCTTTGATTACTTCATCTTCGACCAATTTCCTGTCAATCCTTTCAGGTGTAATATCTGTAAGCCATTTTGATGTCTTTTTTTTTACTACCTCTGTAGGGTTAGTTATTTTTAAGTAGATTGCCATTTTTTTAATTGCTCAATTGAATTATAAGCAATAAATTATCTTAATTTTTATTTTTGTCATTACTTTCCCACTCAAGAAATTGGAAAACAAAAATTGTAAAGATGGAAAAAAAAATAATAAACAACCCTAACCATCCTATGAATTTGTGCTCTGTAAAAAGGTTTGTAAGCATAGATTCTTCTTGATATCTTGATTCCATTTCATATTGATAAGAGTCAATAACTTGAAATATATTCATAATTGAAAATTAAATAAATTGTTCAGTTTAAGGATAATAAGTTTATCCGTTTAATTTGATAAATGCATTCGATAAGAAGTCTGGTCTATTTCTGATTATAGAAAAATTCAGTTTATTAATTAAAACTAAATTAACTTTTGCAATAGTTAAGGTTTGATTCTTCTTGTTGAGAAATTTTGAAATTATATTTATCTTAGGACTTTTCCCAATATTGAATTCACTCTCAATTATTATTTTTTCACCAAGAAATAAAGGTGATTTATATTTTATCGAAGTATATATTAAAGGTAAATCTAACCCTTTTTTTAGACATGCAAGTAGACGTACAAAATACTACTGTTCTTTCCGCAGACGGATCATCCATAAAACTAGGTGAATATTCAGGGGAAGTAATTTTAGTTGTTAATGTAGCTAGTTATTGCGGAAATACAGCTCAGTATGAGGATCTTCAAAAGCTACATGATTTATATTCAAGAAAAGGCTTAAGAATACTTGCATTTCCTTGTAATGATTTCGGAAAACAAGAACCCGACTCTCTTTCAGAAATAAAAGATTTTTGCACAACAAAATATGGAGTTAAGTTTGAAATCTATGAAAAAGTTCATGCCAAAGGCAACACCACAGAACCATATACAACCCTTAAAAAAGTTGAACCTGAAGGGGATGTTGAATGGAATTTCGAGAAGTTTCTGATAGGAAAAGATAGTAAAGTAATTGCAAGATTCAAGCCAGGTGTTAAACCTTTTGATGAAAACTTAATAGCAGCTATCGAAGTAGCTTTAGATTCATAACAACATTCTTATAATTCAAATTAAAAATATTAAAAATAAAGACCCTTTAAATTTAATTAAAAAAATAACCAAATTATTCTTAAAAATATCCTATTTTAATATTGAAGCCTGTCTAGCAATTTTAATTTAATTTAAAATATTATTAATTATCAGAATCAACTTCTACGTCTATTATTTCATCTTTAACAGTTCTT
>CACGHR010000019.1 GCA_902572915.1 uncultured Prochlorococcus sp. | reverse complement strand
GGCATAAAGAATTATTAGTGTCTTTATGACACTAGGTCTTAAGCGGGCGATCCCTGGGCGATCAAATGCTTAACTGTGCAATACTTTGCTCTATTTAAAGCATTTCTTGAGACTCATTATGACTGCCTATATTTCAAACTAAAGTTATGGCATGACTTTGTTTTCTTGGGTGCTGTCGCAATTTGCTGATCGAGTGCTTTGGGAGCACTAGGTCGCAGGTTCGAATCCTGTCGCCCCGACCATTTAAAAACCAATTCATACTAGCGAGTCTCCCAACTCGCTTTTTTATTTCTCATTTGTCTTAAAATCTCTGCGGGCGAGGAATAGGCGAGGATTTGTATATCTTTGGATAACTTTGGAGGGGGTATCGCCCGCAATATTAATAACTTCTTTTATTAATATTTTATAAATCAATTATTTTCAGAGGCAAAAATTTGATCGTGCTTTCTGATGACCCACGTTGAAAGTGCCAAGAAGTAACCATGGCCTATTTTTAAAATACATAATATTTTCTACAAATTTTTTTACTGTATTGATTGCCTCTAATATCAATTTCACCATATGGTTTAGTCTTAATAAGATAAATTTTTGCTATTTCATCTAATTGTGAATTTCTACTTCTGCAGTAAACAGTTCTTTGGCCATCAATTCTTTTTTTATTATTAATATCTTGAAAAATAGTTTTAAAACTTACTCGATTAAGAACTAATTTATTATCTTCATATTTTTCTAAAAGAGGTTTATATTTTTGATACTCCGATTGTAATCTTAGGCCTTTATTTCGGTATTCCTCATATTCTTCTTTTAAAAAAATATTACTATCACATCCATAGTTTTCAGGATTATCTATACATCTATTTGCAAAACGAAGATCACGTTGTCCACTTAAGTCATATTTAATATCTTTAATAGTGATAGGTTCTACTTCAATAGTTGAATTTTGAACAATATATTTTTCTCCATAATCATTTTTAATAGTGATGTTTGAGCAACTGGTAAGAGCTAATAGTAGCGGTGCAAGTAGTAAGCGTTTCAATTTATTTACCTACAATGCACCAATAACTTCTGGCTTTCCAAGATTTACTCCACTCTTCGCCCTGCTCTTGGCATGAAGCTATAGAATTAACCTCAATTTTTTCCAAAGCGCGGCCCCATTGATAACTCGAAGATTCCAAAATTAACCAATAACTTTCAGCATTAACAGCAGTAGGTAAAGCGAGGGTAGCTAGTAGTGGGAGTAGTAAGCGTTTCATTTAATTCTTTTTATTATTATTGCTATCCAGCTAAATATTAAAATAATAAGTATTTCAAAAAAAATGGTAGTTGAATCAAATATAGATATTCTAAATCTAGTATATAAACAATTAGGATGGCAGATGAAATAGAAGTTCCAATAAATGCAAATTTTCTAACTCTAGTTTTTTGAAAAATCCCAACCAAACCTAAACAAAAACTAACAAGGCTTAAAAGAGTTATAAAAGCTATAAACAAAAAAATATAAAACCCAGCAGGAAAAATTTTAAATAAAAATTGAGGTCTAAAAAAAATAAAGGCAAGTTTTAAAACAAAAATAATTAACGCAATCAAAGAAAGAATTAATGATGCGATACCCGATTTTGATTCGCCTTTTCTCTCCATAAAAAAAGAGGATTTTAAACCTATATTTGCAGAGTTTGCTTTTTTTTGATGTACTACAGGCTTCCTATAATATTTTCCATCTTTATCGTATGGCATAAAAAAAAGAGGGTTTATTCCACTATGTTAGATCGACTTTCAATATTAAATCTCATTTTTTTCTTGTTAGCAAAAAGACAATAATCAATATAACAGCAATAAATAAGAGTAAAATTAACAAGATTGTTAATGCGCTTATAATCGCCATTAAAATTCTAACTTTTAAACTACTATAAAATTTTTAGATCTACTGTCAACCGTATTTAATATAGCGGTGCAAGTAGTAAGCGTTTCATTTAAAACAAACTCATTTGATCATTTTCCTTTCTCTCTACATCTTCTACTATCCAATCATCAGGTGACCAACCCAACATGATGGGAAGTAAACCTTTTAATTCATCAGTATCTTTAACCTGCTCTGTCCATTGCTCCTCATAACCATTAGGGACAATTACAGGCATGCGGTTATGAAAAGGTTTAATTAATTCATTTGGTTCAGTAGTTAAAACACAGCAACTCTCTAATTCAGCCCCATCGGTTGCGGTCCACTTGCTCCATATTCCTCCTAACCAAAAAGTCTCGTAATTTTCCATTCGAATACGATATTTTTTTTCAAAAAAACCACTCGCTGGTATTAAACACCTTTTGTGTTTCCAACTTCCACAAAATAATTTTTTTTCTTCTACAGTTTCTGATCTTGCATTAAATGGTCTTGGTATCTTTTTATCAAATGGGTCTTTAGTCCAAGGCGAAATAAAGCCCCATGTCATAAAAGTAGTTTTAATTTTGCCTTCGTTTTTAATTACAAGTACAGGATCAGTCGGTCTTATTAAATTTTGAGTCTCGTATTTAGAGTCAAGTCCTCTTGGATAGTTTAGTTTTAAAACTTTTGGTAACTTTTCAAACCTTGTTTTTAGCTCAAATCTTCCACACATTGATTTTAAAATCTTTTTAAAAAACTCACTTAAAAAATGGAGCTAATTGCCCCTTATTGTAGATCGACTGTCAATCGTAATTAATATAGCGGTGTAATTAGTAAGCGTTTCATCAGAGATACCCAAACTCACAAGTTAATGCTGCAAGTGTGCGATTACTTTTCTTAGTACCTTCAGGAGGTAACTTCTCATACTTAGCGAGAATAATCATTTCATTAAGTCTGTTAGATTTCCATTTACCATCATCTATATTGCATAACTCACTTAGAAGTTGGTCTTTATCTTGATCCTCTATTGGACATGAGTAGAGAGGCGTCATGAGAGCGATGGCTGATAATAGTGGAAGTAGTAAGCGTTTCATTTATTTATAAATATATAAGCAGAATATAACCAGATCAAAAAAACACCAATTGCAATTGTGCTTCCATAAATAAGAAAATTCCAAATTTTACTTATTTTGGGTTTTTTATAATTTTTTTCTTCTTCTTTATTAATCATTACTTCTTTTTAGATTTTCTTGTTCCACCGTAAGAATATTGACTTTCTTTTGAAACAATATGCCAACACTCCATACAGCAAAAAATCCAACTTTTGTAATTTATAGATTTAACTCGATAATGGATTTCATCCTCTTTATTGCATAAATCACACTTTTTCATTTCTTAGAGGTCATCTTGAAGGTTAGATACGCAAAGCCACCTAGTAATAACAAACTAACAACACCATAAGTAATAGCTACACCATACATATGAGTCACCTTATAAATCTAATAACTTTTTCTTTTTAGCTTTAAATTCTTCTTCAGTAATTAATTTCTTACTTTGCCATTTTTTCAATATTTCTAAATAGGTTTCAATATCTCCAAAAGCATCTTTTTGTGAAGTTTCTCCATTTAATGGTTCTAGAGTCTTAAGTTCCTTCACAAGAGACAATTCTTTGCGAGATTTTCTTTGTTCTGAAAGTATCAAAGCAATTTGTAAATTAATAACGTGACCAACTAACAAAAATTGTCCAAACTGGAGAATTGGATCGAATCTCCAACCTTGAAAGAATAATATTCCTCAGCATAAAAAAGGTATAAAAAGTAATCCAATTAAATTCAGGATCCTAAAAATATAATCACCACTAGAGCTTGATATTCTACTTATAGAAGCAACAGAAAAAGCAAAAAGTGGTACACCCGAAATTACTAAAATTATTCCTATTATTGAAGCCCAATTAAGAGAGGCATTTATCATAAAAAAAGAGTGGTTTTATCCCTCTATGTTAGATCGACTGTCAATTAATTTGACCACTTTTCAAGGGATAATGCTTGAGCAGTATGGTTGTTTCTTTAATAATAATGCCATAGCCCTTTTTGAATGTTCATGAGAAAGATCTACTTTTATTTTTTCTATTGAAGATTTAATAAATACCTCGGCTTCCATTTTTGGGATATAACCTAGATCATGGTAATAACAGGTTGCTTCCATAAAACCAAATAGTTTTGCAATATTAAACTTTTGTAACTCATCAATTGCAAAGACTCTTGAAGAAAAAAGGATAAAAGGAAATAAGAGAAATGTTTTCAGAATAAATATTTTCACAACGTTAAAAAAGAGGGTTTATTCCCCTATTTAGATCGACTGTCAATCAATATATATATGTAAAGAAATCAATTTTTTAAATATTTCGAAAGATATTTAATACTAAACTGCTTTGATTTTATAAATAAATTTTGAAAAACTTTATTTCTTTTCTTCCTTTTTTTTCATGTCAATTCTTTCGTTAAGTTGTTCAAATAAACCCGTCGAAAAAGAAATGAAAATGCCAATGTTATTTAATACAAAAGAACAGGCTGAAAAAGAAGCTTATAAATTTGACTGTGAAGGCGCTCATCAAATGGGAGATAAATGGATGCCATGCAGTATGCATGAACATAACCATTAAAAAAAGAGGGTTTTTTCTCTCCAATTTTAGATCGACTATCAATCAATTAATAATTAATTAATTTTCTTTTTCCATCTCTATTTTCTAACCTATTTATTCTTAACCCAATAAACAGAACCCATATTAGTGCAAAAACAATTGGTAAGAAAATGATTGCAAGTTTCATCATTTTTTTAATCCTGTTATTTGTTCAAAATAATAACCTTTAAATGAATAACAAAATATAGGTACTTTATCTAAAAAAATTAACTAATTGCTCCTTATTTTAGTTTTGACTTTCCTAAAAAAAACTATCAAATCTCCGACCTAATTAAAGGAGTGTACTAGGTCGCAGGTTCCAATCCTGTCGCCCCGACTCAATCAAAACCAAGTCATAGGCATCCATCCCAAGGTTGCCTTTTTTATTTCTCATTTGTCTTAAAGACACAAATAGCGATTAAATAGCGATTATTTGTATAGTTTTGATATATTGAATAAGTAAGTAAAATTTAAATAATATGGGATTTACTACTTTTCTCTTTCTTTTAATTGGACTTTTAATAGAGATTATTGATGGTTTCCTTTATTTAATTGATATTACTAGAGATTCTATTTTCCCAGATTACATATTTATAACACTACAAAGCTTACAAGTTTTCTTTCCATTACTTGCAATTATTTTTTCTTTGATAAATTGCTTTACTAATAAAAAAACAACAAAAACTTCAAAATTTATTTTGTTAGCAATTTCAACGGCATTATTTATTGCAAATTTGAATTGGTTATTAACCTGGTTCGTGTATTAAATTTTTAAAACAGAATTCACTTAGTTAAGCAAAAAAGAATTCTATTAATTTTATTTATAATAAGCTTTCTACTAAAAGGATTTTTAGATTTATAAAAACTACCTCTTTAAATTAGCGATTATTTAGCGATTATTTAGCGATTATTTGTATATCTAAGGATAACTTTGGAGAGTGTGTTGCCCGTTATAGCCATACTTCTGGTGTTACTCGCCAACCCTGGGAAATTAACTTTTTCCATTCCTCTCGAGCCTTTTCAATCTTCAATTCTTCCCTCTTTTGCATTACTGGTGGTTCTTTTCCTAATACACCAACTATTTTTCCAGTATCAACAAACATATATTCGAAGAATTTATCTTTGTTCTGTTTATTTATTGTGAATCTTTTTACTTTTGATCTATTAGAATTTATTAGCCAATGTTCTTTATTCATATATTTTATTTTGGTCTAAAATCCTTTTTTTATGAGTAGCTAAGCTAATTCTTTTTTACTTGAAATCTTATCAATAAATCCTTGGAATCTTTTGAATAATTTTTTATCGCTTCTTTTCTTTAATACAAATAATGTCCCTTTATCTCCTCTACATATTCTTAGCTCCTTACTTAAATAGGTGATATCAAGCCATCCTTTTTGCTCTTTTTTTATTTCTGCTAATGCTTTTACTTTATTGAATCCTATTTGGGGACCTATCAATCCAGCATGAGTAAATTTAACTCCAACTCTAATATCATTGATTGGGTTTAATTTGGCTATGATACCGGTCCCAACAATTGCATTAATACCTCTTGGTTTAAGCAAGTTCATGGCACTTGAATTTAAAGGATCCAAGATTTGTAGATTATCTACTAATGGAGAATAATTTAAAAATGGAGCATTAGAACTGCTCCACCTTAATTCCCATATTCCCTGTAATTTTTCAATATCTTTACTAAGAATGAAATTAGAATTGCTTTCAAGTTTTGTAGCTAATAATAAAATATCTTTTGAATTTGGTTTATCAAGAAGTAATTTTATTAGTTTTTGCTCTGTCTTCATCCTTTCATTTTAAATATTAAATAATGTCATTGTTGATGAGTATGTTTTCCCATTACTGCAAAATAAGACCATCAAGCTTTTGATTTAACCAATCAAAAAAATAATTAGAGGCATAATCTTTTCAGCAATAAATCTTCTATCCATAAAAAAAAGAGGGTTTTATCACTTTACGTTAGATCGACTGTCAATCGTATTTAATATAGCGGTGCAAGCTGAGTTTTTAATTTAGAAAATTTAATTACCCATTTATATAACTCCATAATATTTCCCAAAAAGATTCCCAAAGTCTAAAAGTTGCCATTGAGAAAAATACAAACGAAGCAGAAGTTAAATATTCATTTTGAGTTATTCCATAAACCACTAGAGTACTAAGAACACCACCAACTATTAAACAGAAAGGGATCATCAGGATAGTTTGTATTAAATTCCAAACCTTAAAACCCCTATCTACAACCCTTTCTCTGCTGGGGTTCCCTTTAGACCAAGCAATAATTAATGTACAAAAGATAATAAAAAATAGGATACTCATTTTTTACAGTTTATTTCCTAATTTTTTAACGATTGGTTTTAGAAAGACGTCATCAAATAATCTCCAAGTGAACCAACCTACAAATAAATAAACAATAATCAAAAAAACTTTTAATCCTTCGGAAATATTATTCAGGTATGCAGGGAAGAAAAGAGAAATGAATAATGCACAAAGTGATATCAATCTGATATTGCCGTAATCTAATCCTTGGTTCAAAAATGTTCCTTTTGACAAAAAATTTGATTTTGTATATTTTCTTTTAACTCTAATTGGTTGACCTTCAACTCCCCCAGGGCTCCAACTTCTATTGCATGAATTGCATACTATTTTGCCAGCATTTAATCCAATATTTGTTGAATTGCAGTATGGACAACCCATTTAAAAATACATTTTCTATAAGTTAACTATACTTTTAAAGATCAAGAGACTTTTTATTTGTTTTTAACATAATTAAAAGTTCTTCTGGAAAGAATTAATACCGACAAATCGTCGACAAATAATGCTTAATTTCTCAGGAGCAACTATACAGAACTAGGCAAAAAATAGTCATAGCTTGAAACGTAGTGCTGATAAAAGGGTGCCAAGTGCTTTGGGAGCGCTAGGTCGCAGGTTCTAATCCTGTCGCACCGACTAAATCAAAACCAATTCATACTAGCGAGTCTCCCAACTCGCTTTTTTATTTCTCATTTGTCTTAAAACTCTGCGGGCGAGGATTTATATATTTATGGATAATTTTGTATACATTTGATCTATTTCTGAGGCTCACAACTTCTCCGATATTGCAACTGACCTACCAAATCCTGAATTATCTATTTAGGTTACTGTATTATTGCCTAATAATATTGATACCTAAGAATTTAATTCTTTCAGATAATATGAAGATTAAGAAAATTTCTTTTGTTGGAGCATTTTTTTCATTTTTGATAATGGGATCACCTTTATTGAAAGTTACAGAAACTGGTCTAGCTATTTTTACAATCATGCTTGTCAGTCCTAGTGGGTCCAAGGCAGATAACAGTATTTCATATTACAACTCAGCCAAAGAAAAATATATTGCTGGTGATCATCTTGGAGCTATTTCTGATCTCACCACTGCAATTGAGATCAACCCAAGGTATGCCGAGGCATATAAAAGTCGTGCAAATTTAATATTAAATACTGGAGAATATAACAAAGCAATTTCTGATTACTCAAAGGCAATTGAGATTAAACCAGAGTATGCTTTGGCTTATTACGGACGGGGACTTGCTAAATCAAAATTAGATGATTTTAGAGGGGCTATTTCTGATTACTCAAAGGCGATTGATATTGATCCAACATTTGCAAACGCATATATCAATGGTGGATTTAATAAAGGAAAATTAGATGACATTAGAGGGGCTATTTCTGATTACTCAAAGGCTATTGATATCGATCCAAACTATGCGATGGCTTATCACAATCGTGGATTTGCCAAATCAAAATTAGATGATTTTAGAGGGGCTATTTCTGATTACTCAAAGGCTATTGATATCGATCCAACATATGCAAAAGCATATAATGATCGTGGATTCGCAAGAATAGAATTAAAAAATTATAGAGGAGCAATTTCTGATTATACAAAGATGATTGAGATTGACTCATCTTATGCAAATGCTTATTACCAACGTGGAGTCGCCAAATTAGGCCTAGCTAATATACGTGGAGCTTGTATTGATTTAAGAAAAGCAGCATCATATGGACATAAAAGCGCTGAGAATCTTTTAAATAATCAACTCCTTAAATCAACTGTTTGTAGATTTTAAATAGATATTAGACGTCATTTTAAAGGTTAAATACGCAAAGCCAACTTAAAAGCTAAAGATCAAAACGCTAGTAGTAAGCATTTCATTTTTTAGAAATCATTTTAAAGGTTAAACATACAAAGCCACCTAGTAATAACAAACTAACAACACCATAAGTAATTGCTATGTCATACATATAAGTCACCTTATAAATCTAATAACTTTTTCTTTTTAGCTTGAAATTCCTCTTCAGTTATTATGCCTTGATCTCTTAAATCAGCGTATTTTTTTAGTTCATCTGCATTAGACAGATCAGGTTTTATTTGTTCAGCTAATACGACTTTAGGAAACCATACTTTTACAGAAATAATTATCCAACCAAGAATTACAGGAAAACCTAGAAAAATTGGATAGTTTTTATTTACTGCATCAAATAAGACACCTGCTGTTCTAAAGATTGGATTAGAAGTATCAGTTGCCATGCCTTGTAACCAACTTTCTACAAAGGCAAAGAAAACAGAATATCCAATTAACCAAAGAAGATTTAAAACAATGTTCTTTAAAAGTTTTTTTGACTTTTTAGCCATAAAAAAAAGAGGGTTTTATCACTCCATATTAGATCGACTGTCAATTATAGAAGTGTTATTTTGACTTAAATAGCTCTAAAAAACTTTTTCATAGGGATTGATGATATTTATGAAATCAAAAAATTTATCTAATTTAGGATTTTTTATAGTTTTTCTTAGTGTTGTTACAGGTACTTTTATTTTTTTTAAACAACAAAAAACATTTGAAGAATATAATGAATTTTTTAATACTTTAAAGGAAGAAAACAAGGATGATAGTAAATTTGATGATCTGAATCCTAAAAATGATAAAAAAGGTTTATTACCCTTAAAATATTTTTTAAAAATAAAATAAAATTCTTCCTTTCAAAAAAGATTCTCAGAGTTGGCATAAATCATTGTGTAGCGGACTTGGATTTTTAATAAATGAAACGCTTGCAACTACCAAAAAATAAATTTCTAAGACTACTTATAAATATTTTTAATTATTGTTTATTATTTTGTTTATAAAGATATAACTAATCAAAATCTTGTACAGTAAGTATTATTATTTACTTTACGAAAACCATAATGACAACCCATGCCTGGGGATTCCGGATAACCACTATCAGTATTTATATTTGCACAATAAGTATTGTTGTTGGTTTTTATATATCCAAAACGACAACCCATGCCTGGAGATTCCGGATAACCTGCAACTGAGGGAGAAACAGGGAATGTAAAACAAATGGCGGTAGTACCATAAAAGAAAAACTTTTTCATTAGTACTAAATCTAATTAAAAAACATCTTACTGAAAGATAATCGTAATGAAACACTTAAAAGAAATATTTTTAGAAATAAAAGATACTATTACATGTAATGATGTCGAAAAAAGTGGGAACTTTTTGATATAGCTTTTGATTTAGTTGCAATATATTTTTTAAATGAAAAATAAATAAAGCCATCCAACAAAAAGAATATTTGGTTAACCTGAACCCATCTGTTTTTTTCTTCCTACTCATTTAATTAAGCGGTGCAAGTAGTGAGCATTTTATTTGTTAATCACAACAACTATTTTTTTGTTAATGAATCAGTCCAAGATGTTTCCTCCATCGTTGATAAGTCAACTCTATGCGTTGCCATCCAGTCACCGTTTGCTTCCACAAACTTTTGAACATTACCTTCTGGAGCTTTATGAATAACAATAACTTTTTGAGGATCTTCTTTGCTTACTCCTCTAAATAGTGGCTTAATATCAAATTCAGAATGTCTTTTATCAGCTTCTGCACTATCAAATATTGCAGCCCATTCATCGAAAGTACTTTCAATCTTAAAAGTAAACACAGAGGTAACTGAGGAAGACATAACAAAAGAGGGTTTTATCCCTCTAATTTTAAATCCACTGTCAATAAATAACTTTATAGATTATGTGCCCATAAGTTGCCCAAAATTAATCTTTTTATTCTATTTAGTCAGTATTTAAAACACAAATAAATCTAATAGCAACGTAAGTCTAAAATATAGCCTTAATCTTGCGGGTTCTTTGGGAGCACTAGGTCGCAGGTTCGAATCCTGTCGCCCCGATCAGTTATAGCAGTAAGTCTTAGCTATTAATAAATTTTACTCAAAAAGTCTTTCCCTCAAAATTCCCAAAAATGCTTTCTAAAATTATTTAATGATTTAATTAAATAATTAGAAAACAAAAGAAATAAGCATTATTAATAAAACTATAAATAAAATTACTAAAAGTTTTTTAATTAATTTTTTACGAGCAAGTCTTTTCCCAGGTCGCCATCTAATATCTGAATTTATACTTCTCGTAATTTCATCTTCCTCAATAAAAGTATCATCTAATAAAACAATTACTCTGCCATCATTATCAATAATTCTATGATGAGTTTCATTATTTAAAAATCTTTTAATTACAAAATTAACTGCTCTATCAAATTCATAAAAAGTAAAAGTATCAAATCTTTTCCATTCTCCATTAATTGTTAAATATTCGGTATGAAATTGATTTTTATATAAGTCTTCTTTACTTGGAACTTTCATATTATTTTCCTTTAATTAAATCTTTTATGAAATTATATATCCCTTGTTCTCGGATATTTTTATTGAAAAACTGAGAGCCAACTAATTCTTAAATTACTAAGAGTATTTATTTTTTTCGTAGTAATACGAT
The DNA here is from genome assembly GCA_902572915.1 of uncultured Prochlorococcus sp. GTDB lineage: Bacteria > Cyanobacteriota > Cyanobacteriia > PCC-6307 > Cyanobiaceae > Prochlorococcus_A. The sequence goes on along the minus strand of CACGHR010000019.1, from coordinate 7,625 downwards.
AATTAAAATAATTAATATTGGAGGAGCAGAAAACAATAGTAAAAGAAAAGCAGGAAAAATCAAACTACTAATCGCCTGTTGCCATGGATTAGCTAACTTTGTTGGAGTTACAGCTATATCTACATTATTCTCAGTTAGGATTTTCAATAAATCTTTGTCAGGGGCTAAATTAACCTCAGATCTGCTTCCATCATTTTCAACAACTTGTGCTGTTGCATTGTCTGGAGATATTAGGACTCTACTTATTTCTTTATCTTGAACTGCCTCTATAAAATCACTATAACTCATTCTCCTTAGATTATTTTCTTTTTGTTGATTAGGTATTATCCCACATGAAGTAGTACTAATTATCAAACCCAAAAAGATAGGTGCCAGTAATTTTCTTTTCATTTTGGGCGATCCTTGGGCGATCATTTGCATAATTATGCCATAGGCTGCTACAAGATTAAGCAATATTGAGACTCAAATAAATCCCTGTCATACCAACTAATAGCTATAGCCTCACTTCGTTATCATGGGTACTGTCGCAATTTGCCGATTGAGTGCTTTGGGAGCACTAGGTCGCAGGTTCGAATCCTGTCGCCCCGATCAGTTATACCAATGGATTATAAATATTTTACTTAGTCTCATATTGAGAAAGGGTAGCTCTAGGGGTAGCTAGGGTTACGTACTTTGTACATACTTGTGCCTTCTTATAAGTTTGGTGCAAATAGTAAGCGTTTCATTTAACTTCTAGATATACATCAGGTAACCACATTGCTTTTATTGTTTTATTGCAAATATCAACAGTAAAAGTTTCCATGTTTGCTGTATGAGTTGGCATATCTTCCTTGGCATAAACTCTAAAAATACATTCTCTTTGTTTGTAGATGAAATACCAAGGATGTGAATAATAGGTGTTATTTATAAGATTGTTTTCTAACTGCTTACCATAGTTTTCATTTACTAATCGCAATGCAGTTTCCTCGTTTTCAGTAAAAGGAGAATTTTCGAAACTGACTTTATATCTTGATGCTGGTTCTGCATTAACAGCCGTAGGTAAAGCGAGGGCTGCTAGTAGTGGAAGTATTAAGCGTTTCATTTTTTATTTTTATTATTAATCTTTTCCCATGTTTTCATCCTATCTTCCATAGTAAATTCTTCTTCATCATCTTCTTCTAATACATCCCAGTCATCATTTTTCTTATTATTTAGATCCTGAACTTTATCTTCTATCTGATCAATCTTTCGGACATAGCTTTTTAGTTCTTTATCATCTAGACCTGCTACAGCAATTAAGGCGAACACCCCAAAAAACAGTCCTCCAAAAAACCAAGGGATATTATCATGGCCTTTTGAGCCAGCTACAGCACCACAATAAAAGGCACATGCAATCCAAAATATGACAATAATAAATATCATAAAAATTTAATCTTCCCCTTCTTCAAATGCTTTTAATTTAGAAACTAATTTACTAAACACACCTATTATTCCAACAAAGCCAGCCAGAAAGCTAAAGATCAAAACGCTAGGTTCATTAAAAGCAATAGCTCCAATAAACGAAATAATTACAAAAAGCCAACCAATAATTATCTTTACACCTTCTGAATTTTGTCCCTCAAGAAATTGATCAAGACCCACAGGCCAACCAATTAATAATGCAATGGTTGAAGTAATTGCTTTTTTTTCTTTTTTTCTAAGCATAGATAATAAAAAAGAGGGTTTTATCCCTCTATGTTAGATCGACTGTCAATCGTAATTAATCTAGCGATCCAAGAAGAAATCGTTTCATTTCAAATTTTGGACTAAATATATTTTTTCAAATGAATATGAATTGGAATCATCATCTTTTGTCCAATTTGGAAGGTTAAATGCAATAGTCAGTAAAATTACCCCTGCAACAAGGCCTAATAAAAAAGTACGATCACTAACACCACGTGATTCAGGACTTATATAGTCTCTCATTAAAGGTTCTAGTTCTTTTTGAATCTTGGGATCTTTTAGTTTTTTTATCACTTCTAAATTCGAGGATTTAACTTTTTCAATTTTTTCAATTCTAAAAACCTCAAAGTCCTTGTGATTTAGAGCCCATTGTTTCCATTGCGTCCATTCTTGTACCTCAGTTTGTTTTTGTTGCCCCTTAACTCCATATGCATCCATCCCTACATCAGCTCCTAATAATCCTGTAATTACTCCAGCAGTAACATCACCTCCAACATCTCTTTTGCCAGAGGTCATTGGCTTAACAAAAACCTCATATTTTTTTAGAAATTCAACTATTACATTATCTAGAGAAGGAACTATTTTTAATCCTAAATCCGGACGATTTTCTTTAATAAATCTAAGTTGATCTTCGGTATATTCCATAAACAAAATTTTTCACTTTATTTTAGATCGAACGACAAAATTTTCTATCTTTTAACGACATACTTAACTTAAGACACTATGTCGTGGAGGGGGTAGCTAGGGGGTAGCTAAGGTTACGTATTAACTGTATACAAGTACGTACTTTGTGCAATATGCTGTCTCAAACTCGTTCCACTAGCATCAATAGAATCTAGTTATAGCAAGGGAATATTGGATAATCTCAAATTAACAAAGGAGTACTTTGGGAGCACTAGGTCGCAGGTTCCAATCCTGTCGCACCGACTTGCTTTTAAGCGATTGCCTAATTTGACTTAGGGAAAAATTAGGGGAAATGACCTGCTTTTTAGGGGGTTTTCTTTTGGTTTTTCCCCAGACTTTATAGAATTTTCTTAAATTTTTTAGGGTATATGCCTACTTTATATAAATAGGTAGAGTTGGTTGCTATCTTTATAAGCAGATTGTTATTAAGTATTAAATATGAAACTAATACTAGAATTTACTAAAAAGGCATTGATGAATAAAGTCTTATTCCTTTTATCATCATTTAGTCTTGCAACTATTGCATTACCAAGTCAAAGTTCTGCTGCTTTAACACAATCTGAAATGAAAATGGTATTAGGTGGAATGCTTGGTGCAACTTGTGAGATGCATCACGAAAATAATTTATCTTATTCGATAGCAAAAAAGTATACACAGCAATACATCAACAATGCAGAAAAAAAATATTTATCTAAAAGTGAAGTAAAGGATATTAAAAGTTCTGTACTGAATGTTTACCCAAGTTGCCCAATTTCTAAATAATAAATTGAATATTTTATTTAAAAAGCAACATTTATCGAAAATAAACTAATAAAAAAGAATAAATCAAACGCTTACCACTTACACAGGTTTTATTAGTTTGTGGCATCTTTTAAAACCTTTCGGAGTACTAGGTCAACTTTAGGGAAAATTTAGGGAAAAATCTATTAAGCATTAGAAAGTCTTATAAGGTTTTAGAAGAAAAAGGTCTTATAACTGAAGTTATAGCTTCAAATCGTAGATATAGGGTCTTCTGACCTAGTGATTTGGGAGAACTAGGTCGCAGGTTCGAATCCTATCGCCCCGACTCTTAAAAACCAAGTCATAATAGCGAGTTACCCAGACTCGCTTTTTTTAATGAGAAAATTGACATCACTCTCTTGATTTCAAATGGTCAAAATATTAAAAATAAAGACTCGTTGGGTGGTTCTGCGTAAAATTTACTAATATTTTGTCCAATATTCTTTTAAGCTTGTCCAATAAAAATGAGATCCTTAATGTTTGCAGTTACCAGTCACCATTTAAATAACGTGTGTTTGCTGATTCTTCCTCATAGCCTTTGAAACCTTTCATAAGAGAGCATACTGGATCATTAGAATCTTTTATTATTGAAATACTAGACTTTTTATAGGAAGATCCTTTGTTTGAGGTTGTCAAGAAAAGATAGTTTTTAACTTTCTTTAGGAATTTTAGTTGGAGATGTAATATTTTCCCAAGAATAGATCTACGATTTATATAAAATAGGCCTGGCTTATCACTCTTTTTTGTTATGAATACATTATCCTCTATTTCTCTCGTTTCTAGCTGGAATTGATGGAGTGTTGATATTAAAGCTTCTCCTCCAACTGTTGAATTGCCTAAATAGTTAGAGATTATTTTCATTCCCCCCTTTGAATTATTTGGAGAGCCAAATGTTTTATATAAAACATGTCTAAAGCCTGTTGGATTCATTTCTCGTATTGCATTATTAATAGTAATCAAATCTAATTTAGGAAGTGTAAATCCCTCTTTGTTAAATTCCCACCAAGGTATATGCGAAATATTCTTGTAAACTATTCCATTTAGCCCATCACAATATTTTTCTTTAAATGCAAATTCCAGTAAATAACTTTGATATAGATAAAAAGCTTGGGATGCTTCTAAGGCAATATAGGAATGACCGGCAATACCTAGAATTAAGCCAAGATAGCCTGTACCAGGCCCTACCTCAAAAATAGTACATTTTTTTGAATGCATATCTGGATGGTTTTTCTTTAATATTAGATATTGAGAAAAGTTTTTTATAAGATTAATAGTTGCAGGTGTGGGAGTTGGGAATTTATAGTACTCAGAAAATTTTAATACTATATCAGCTGCTTTCTCAAGAATATTTAAATCCTCTAATGAGGCTTCCTTGGCTATAGGCAGACTTCTATTTAAAACACTGTCAAACCTATGCATACCATCGTGATATCTCCACAACTCATCAATTGTTCTTATCTTGTATGGAAATCCCGTGATATTCCACAAATTCAAACTAAAAGCTTCAATGGCTATATTGGGAATTCTTTGTATGCCTTTCATTTCGGCTAAATTATATTTCTCTAATTTCTCAGACCTTTCAGATAGAAAATCTGTCATTTTACAGTAAATTCTTAATTTTCATCCTACCATTTTCCTTAATGAATGATCAAATTCATGGATAACCTATTTATCCACTTCTCTTTCTCTAAGCTTATTTCTTTCAGCGTCCTATTTCTCTATTTCTCTATTTACTTTTTAGTTATCAAACCTTTTTCGGCTCTGTATTCATAATTAGCTTTTGCAAAATTTCTAATCATTTTTCCGCAAAGATTTTCATCATTAGGTTCGTAATATTAATAATCTCCAAAATAAGTTTGGACCATAGCTACATCATTTTGATTGATCCTCAGACTGATTCAAGATAGATGAAAAGTCACATAAGAGGTCCTTAAAAATAGCGTTGCAAGTTATAAAGGTTTATTAGTCCTTTTAAAGTTTAATTACATTTTGATCTCATTACTCGAATTCTATATTTTTCTTCAGCTTGTTTAACTGGATTATTATAGACAGCCGATCCATAGGATTCGTAATTAGCTTTAATTGCTGAAATGAAATCTTCTTTTGAGTACCATCTATTTTTCTCTAGAGATTCACCAAGAATAAAGTCATCTTTTGTTAATTTGAATTCTCCTGTTTTGCAGTTAAATTTACCAATCACTTCAGTATCAAGATCATCCTTTGAATTGACTATCTTATCTTTTTGATTAAAGGGCTTAAACCCATTATTTAAAATCTTGACATCTTTTGGTAGTTTTACATTTCTACAAACTAAAGTCTCCTGCTTACTTCCATCTGCAAAAGTTTCAGTTATCTTATTGCTTTGGAGATTTACTAGACTTTCCCAAGTATCTGTATTTTGGTTAAGTAAATCTTTTCCTCTAGTAAAGAAAAATATTTGACCATTTACTATTTTGTTTTTGGAATATGCATATTCATAATCATCAATAATTTCTTTACTAACTGGTTTTACTGCGTTGTCTTGATAATTGTATTCATAGATTTGGGCAGTTTTGGTATCAAAAATATAAGTAGTCATCTCAGTTAAAAGTTTTCTTTCACTTGCGGCATAAAGTTCTTTAACAAAATCTTCTTTCCATACACAGGAGAATACTCTTATATCTGGCTTAAAAATAAAACCAGAATTAAGACCCCATGCTGTAATTAAAAAAGCGAATGTTAAAATTCTTTTCTTCATATGAATTAGGCACGTTTTTTGATTAAATTATTATTCCATATTTTGCTTTAAAAAGATATTGTTGAAATTTTAATATGACTAAACTAATAAAAACATTTAATGTCTCAAATATATTGCATTAGTTTGACTAGGCTATAAAAAGATCTCAAGTTATTCTTAGAATACAATTCCAGTGCTTTGGGAGCACTAGGTCGCAGGTTCAAAACCTATTACTCAAAAAGCTTTCAGCGATTGCCTAATTTGACATAAAGAAAAATTAGGGGAATTGACCTCCTTTTTAGTTGTTTTCTTTTGGTTTTTCCCTACACTTTATAGAATTTTCTTAAATTTTTTAGGATATAAACCTACCTTATGTAGATTAATAGAGATGGTTGCTATCCTTATTGGCAGATGGCTATTAAATATTGATATTTAATGTTGCGACTTCTTCCGTTACCAATTTTTATTTGCATTTATCTATTCTCATGGTGGAGATGCAAAAAAAATATTATCGCTAGTGATAAGCAACTAAAACCTTGCATTGATTGGGCATATATAAAAAATTTACCTCTCCCACCAAAACCTTCATTTATCGAGTTTTATATTGTTTATGTGTCTTCTTTTTTTAAATTTCCCTTTGGGATAGTTATTCAAAAACTACCTTTTGCGAAGAAAGTAAGATACTACGAAAGGGAAATGAAATTAATATTTGATAAATGGAATTTAGAAAAAATCAAAAAAATAATTAACTAAATTATGGATAAAAAGAACAATTATATGGAAGAAAAACTAGACGAAGATCTAGATTAAGATTTTGAAATTGATTGGGAAGTTTAAAACAAGAAACCCTTCCAGAAATTCCAACTACTGAAAGGGTTATTAAATCGACTCGCAACTATATAGAATCAATTTATGTCTTGCAGCAAACGTAGAGTGTGCTTATGAGGTTTGGCCTCAATTAATTTATAGCAAAAATTTTTAAACTCCCGCTACTTTTCGTTCCGCTTGTCGTTTTTTTAGGATTGCATAAGCTTGTGAAGCCCATTTTCGAGAAATATCAAATTCAGCATCTAACTTTTCTCTAAGTAATTTGCCAATTTTAAATACTTCTACGAAACCTAGGTAAATTATTAACAATACCTTAGTTATGTTTACTGCGACAGCAGCTATATTTTCAATTCTTTGATCTTGCATTTGAACTTATCCAAGCCCACTAAAATTAACAGTTGCAAGAAATTATGCAAATGTTTTTTTCAAATTAAAAATAACTTCTAAAATACTGGTTTTATTACTAACTAAGACCCCATCATATAGACCAACTTTTAAAACCTTATTAACACTAGTTCAATTTTAGGGAATATTTAGGGAAAAACCTTACAAACATTAGAAGATTTTATAAGGTTTTAGAAGGAAAAAGGTTTATAACTATAGTTATTGCTTTAAATCGCAGATATAGGTTCTTCTGACCTAGGGATTTGGGAGCACTAGGTCATAGGTTCGAATCCTGTCGCCACGATCATTTATAGCAGTAAGTTTCAGCTAACAATATATTTATCCTAAAAAGTAGAGTGCCCAAAAGTGCCCATAATTGAATATCTTCAATAGAAATCTACATTTGAAGTAGTAAGCGTTTTATTTAGAAGGTAATATTTTCTTCTTCAAGTTTTTTCTTAAGCTCTATAGGCATATAAGCAATATCTTTCTTAATTGCATCAATAGCATCTTTATATTTTTCAGGTTCAGC
>CACGHR010000018.1 GCA_902572915.1 uncultured Prochlorococcus sp. | reverse complement strand
GAAGGCCACCTAACTTTAGAGTTTAGTAATAGTTCAGGTGCCGATTGCAGAATTTATGCTAACGAAGGCATCTGCCAACTACTTTTTTTTGAAGGTGATCCTTGCTCTACAACATATGAAGATAGAAGAGGTAAATATCAAAATCAACCTGAGAAGGTAACTTTAGCAAAGATCTAAAATGAGTAAAGTCGAACTAATTTCACTAACTCCCAATGCAGAAAAAACAATGGCTTACATTGCGAGAGTCAGTAATCCAAATAATCAAAAAAACGATGATTATTCAAGATTATTGAGCTATTGCATTAAAAATGAGCATTGGAGTGTATTTGAACAGTCATTTATGACCTTACAAATAGAAACAAACAGAGGAATTGCTGCACAAATTTTAAGACATAGATCATTTACTTTTCAGGAATTTTCACAGAGATATGCAGATAGTTCTCAATTAGGAAATATTCCTTTGCCAGAGTTGAGAAGACAAGATTTTAAAAATAGGCAAAACTCTATTCCTGACCTCGCTGATGAATTAAAAAAAAGATTTAATGCAAAAATTGCTTCACATTTTAAAGCGGCTTCAGAGTTATATGAAGAATTACTTGCCGAAGGAATAGCCAAAGAATGTGCGAGATTTGTTTTACCATTAGCAACTCCAACGAGAATCTACATGTCTGGATCATGCAGATCGTGGATACATTACATACACTTAAGATCAGCTCATGGCACCCAAAAAGAACACAAGTCTATTGCTCAAAATTGCAAATCTATTTTTAAAAAAAGTTTTCCGATTGTATCAAAATCTCTAGATTGGTGATAATTATCCATGACTGCGGGGAATAATCTTATTATTTTTATTTTCTTTGATTACTGAAAATTCAGATTTTATAATTTCTTTTTGAGAATCTACTTCACTATCTAAATTAGCTATGTATTCTCTTATTGTTGATTCTTCTTGTTTGCCAACAAATGTAGATTTTAAATTACCTTTTTTATCAAAAAGATTAACCTGAGGAATCCCATTTACATCAAATGTTCGGATATATCGATCCCATTTTTGATTATCAACATTTAAAAAAACAAAATTAATATCCTTTTCATATTCATCTTTTAAAGCAGATAATTGTGGGGCCATTTCTTTGCAAACTTCACACCACTCAGCATAAAATTCAAGAAAAGTAGGCTTATTATTTTTGAAAGCTATTTCAGGATCAACAGATAATTCACCAAAACTTTTAAGAAGGTAAGTTGATTGGAAGAAAAGGTTTCTAAATAAAATCAAAGAGATTGTAATAATAACAATAAGCAAAACAATTATCGCATTTATGTTTTTATTTAAAAGTGGTTCTCCATTTTCAGATTGCATTATGAGTACCTATTAACTTTTTAACATTTTAAATAAGTTAAAGTAATAAAGAGAATTTAAATGCTCTACCTTTAAATCAACTGATAAAATAATAACTGAATAATATAAAAATATATTTAAATTCCTGAATTCTTATTATGCAATCAATCTTTGGAACTGATGGAATAAGAGGGAGGTTTAATGAAGAAATAAATTACTCTTTAGCATACAAAGTGGGATATGCTCTAGGTTTGACTTTAGAAAACAATAATCCAATTTTAATTGGAAGAGATACTAGGATTAGTGGAGATATTCTTCTTCAAGCAATAACAAAAGGTATAAATGCAAGTGGCAAAAAATTTATAAATCTTGGGATCTGCCCTACTCCCGCCATCCCCTTTTTAATTAGAGAAGAGAAACTGAGTAGTGGCATAATGATATCTGCCAGCCATAATCCTCCTGAATATAATGGCATAAAAATTTTTAATCATAAGGGTCAAAAAATTACCAAGAATTTGGAAAACAAAATTCAAAAATTGATTGAAGAGTCAAATCAAAATATATCAATTCCCACAAAAAAGATATCTTTAGAAACAAATAAAGAGCTTATGGATAATTACATGCAAAGTCTAATAGATGCAATGGATGGGGAAAATTTAAGTGGTATGAAAATTATCTTAGACACATGCTATGGATCAGCGACAACCTGCGCAAAAAAAATTTTTCAGAATCTTGGTGCTGATGTAAGAGTAATAAATAACTCTAAAAATGGGTTAAAAATAAATATGAATTGTGGTTCTACAAATCTCGAACCATTAAAAAAAGCATTAAGAGAGAGTCCTGCAGATATGGGATTTAGCTTCGATGGGGATGCCGATAGAGTAATTGGGGTAGATTCTGAGGGCAATGTATTGGATGGAGATCATATCCTTTTTCTTTGGGGCAGAGAACTTATGGAACAAAATATTCTCATAAATAATTTACTAATATCAACGCAAATGGCAAATCTAGGTTTTGAAAAGGCCTGGAACAAAATTGGAGGTATTTTATATAGAACTGATGTGGGAGATAAATACGTTCATGATGCAATTAAGAAAAAAAAAGCTATTTTGGGTGGCGAGCAGTCAGGTCATATACTCTCAAAAATTAATAACTTTTCTGGAGATGGAATATTGACTGCGCTTCAAATTTCTAAATACTGTAAAAAGAAAAAAATTACTTTAAATGAATGGCTTAAAAGTAGTTTCAACCCTTTTCCTCAAAAACTAACCAACATTAATTTAGATTTTAATATAAATAAAATAAATCAAAAAAACAAAAGCTTAATTTTTAAAACTATAGATAATTTTCATACGGTTTATTCAGATAATTGTAGGATTTATATAAGGCCTAGCGGCACAGAGCCCTTAATGCGAGTTCTTGTAGAGGCAAGAAACAAGGAGAAAGTTGAATCTTTATCAAACGAAATTACAAAAAATCTTTTTTTAGAAATTAATAAAATTATGGATTCATTATGAATCAGATTTTTATATAAATGCTCTCAAAAATATCAAGATGATTTTCAATTACATACTTTTCCCTATTAGTTTGAACTTTATTTGGATTAAAACTTTGGGAATAATTAAAATCATTTTTGTCTATTTTTTTAAAATTAAAATTACTTAATATCGTGCAATCCATGTAATTGAATAAATCCTTTACATCAGTTTTTATAAAAATTAGGGATCCCTTTTGCAATAAATTTGAGAGAATATTAATAAACTCCGGCTGAATTACGCGTCTTTTATGATGTTTCTTTTTAAACCATGGATCAGGAAAATTAAAAGAAATACTTTTTACATTTTTAATAATAAATTTACTTTGGATATCATCCAAAATGTTATTAGCATTTCCAAATGTAAAATATAAATTTTTGATGTCTCTTTCTAGCACTTTTGATTTAGCGGTTTTAACTAATCTCTCACGGATTTCGATCCCTAAATAATTCCAACTGGTATTTACTAAAGCTAAATCAAATAGAAACTCACCAGCAGCACAACCAATATCCAAATGAAGATTCAATTTAGAATCATCAAACATTTTAGTCAAAGAGGGGATTCTCTCAATTTCATTAAAATACCTACTAAGCGGATTAACATGCTGTCTCATAATATTATTAATTTATTTCTCGATAACAATATAAAGATGCATAATATTCATAACTATGACAATAGTAAGTTAAAAAGTAAAAGTTTGATGTTTAATTATTATGTATGTAAAAAGAAAAAGTTTTGAACGTTTTTAATCAAGTTTCTATTTGGCTATCTTTTCAACTTTCAGTAATTTTCCTTATTGGTATTCCTTTTACATTATTCTTGTGGTCAATAAAAAAAAGAAATAAGGCTGTTAAGAAGCTTCTATCTATTTATTGGAAAATATCCCTTTTATTTTTTATAAGCCTTTTGCTTTTAATTGGAAAATATAGTTATGCGCTATTAATTACAAATTTTTCAACATTATTAATGACAATTTCAGTTTGGTTTTGGAACGATATTAATGATGAATTAAAAGAATATGATTTTTCATACTCACTAATTACAACAACAAAAGTATGGAGATGGTCTTTAACATTTATATCTCTCAACTTCTTAATTCAAAGTTTACAAAACATTAGCTGTCTTTATCTAATTAATTCGGCATCGTGTGGAATTTGGCTCCAGCCTTCTTCAAACTTCTATATTATTATCAAAGGATTATTTAATTTTTTCTTTGGGGCTAACTTTACTCAGCCGATAGCAAAATTTTTAGGATTATTTTCATTATTAATCTACACTTTAGGATTGATTCAATGGTCAATAATTAGATTACCTAAAAATGGCAGAAACTCTTGCTTCTCCCAAAATGGCAGAAATGGATTTAATAAATAATCTAGAAAAAATAAGTTCTGGCATACCTAGTAGAATCCTTAAACTAGAGGGTTACATTATTAAAAAAAATCAAAAAGAACAATTAGAAATTATTATTTTCAAAGGTTTTAGTAGCTCTACCACTCATCCAATTGAGATAGATTCAGAAAAAAAAATAATAGATTTTTGCTATGTACTTACAAACTTTAAACTTTATAAGGCACCTTTAACAAAAACTAAAGAAAATTTTATAAGAGAAAATCAAAGCTCAGTCTTCTTTTTGGATAAAAAAAACTGGATTTAAGTAAATTCAAAATTAATAATATTTGAACATCTTTTGCATAATTTTGTATTTTGTATTCCAATAAAAGTTTCTTTTTGATAATGCCAACATCTATCACATTTTTGACCTTGAGCTTTTAATACTTGTATTTTCCCAAGTGAATTGTTATCAATAATAAGGTAATTTTCCACTAAATCAGATACCACTTGGAAGTTTGATACTATAAGCCAATCCCTAAATAAATCTACATCTTGATTGCCAAATTCTTTTAGCCAAGTAAGTGAATCTTTTAAAACTTTATCTTCAGGTAAATAATTAACTTCAGTTTCCAAAGCTGCTCCAATTATTTGTTTGTTTCTACATCCTTCTATAGCCTTGTTAATTTCAACTCTCAAATTTCTTAAATTTGCAATGTGTTCATTAAGTATTTGATTTTTCCATGACTGCGAAAATATTGGCCATCCTCTTTGAAATACTGATTTTTCTTTAGTTGAATATGGTATATTTTGCCAAATATCTTCAGCCATATGACAAAGCACTGGAGAAATAAGTACGGCTAAATTTTCAACAACTTTTGACATGACGAACTGACATGATCTTCTCCTAAATTGTGATTTAGAACTTACGTACAACCTATCCTTCGCAATATCCAAATAAAAATTTGATAGATCTACAACACAAAAACTTTGCAAGATTTGGAAAAATTTTGAAAATTCATAATTTTCATAAGCATTTGATATTTCATCTGTAACCTCAACTAGTCTGCCTAACATCCATTGATCTAAGAGAGGCAATTCATCAATTTCAAAACTATCAACATTAGGATCATAATCATGAATATTACCTAGAAGATATCTTGCAGTATTACGAACTTTTCTGTAAACGTCTGAAAGTTGCTTGAGTATATTTGAACCAATTGGAACATCAACTGAATAATCTACAGAGCTTACCCATAGCCTTAAAACATCAGCACCATAAGCAGGGTCAGTTTTTTTATTATTACCTCCATTAATAATTATATTTGGGTCAACAACATTTCCTAAAGATTTACTCATTTTTCTTCCATTTTCATCAAGTGCAAAACCATGAGTTAAAACTTTCTTATAGGGAGGTTTATTATTGACTGCAACAGATGTTAGCAAAGAAGACTGAAACCATCCTCGATGTTGATCTGAGCCCTCTAGATAAAGATCTGCTGGATACTTTAATTCACTTCTCAGTTCACATACTGCGGCCCAGCTAGATCCTGAATCGAACCAAACATCCATTGTATCTGTCCCTTTTTTCCATTGATCTGATTCTTTTGCATAACTTTCAGGCAAAAGATTCTTAACATCCCAATCCCACCAAATATCTGCTCCATGTTCACTAAAAAGTTCTTGAATATGATTAATTATCTCGTTGTTAAGTAGGATATCATTACCATTTTTTTTATAAAAAACTGGAATAGGTACACCCCATGACCTCTGTCTAGAAATACACCAATCTCCTCTCCCAACAACCATAGAATAAATTCTTTTCTTTCCAGTCTCTGGCATCCATTCAACATCTTCTATTGCCTTTAATGCAGATGATCTAAATCCATTTACAGAGGCAAACCATTGTTCTGTTGCCCTAAAAATAGTTGGTTTTTTGGTTCTCCAATCATACGGATATCTATGTTTATAATTTTCTTGTAATAGAAGCAAATTATTTCCTTTTAAATATTCAATAATTAAATCATTTGCATCTTTCAGGACATTAGATCCTTGAAATTGTCCAGAAGATTCATTTAAGTTCCCTTTTTCATCAACAACACATGTAGTAGGTAAATCATATTTTTGCCCCACATTAAAGTCATCTATCCCATGACCGGGTGCAGTATGAACAATTCCAGTACCTGATTCTGTCGTAATGTAATCCCCCCCAATCAAGATTCTGCAATTTTTATCCTTAGTAGGATGTTGATATTCAATATTTTCCAATTCAGAACCTCTAACCTCTAAAAGCACCTTGAAATCTTTATTAAATTTCTTACTTATTTCAGAAGATAAATCCCTTGCAAAAAGATAAATTCGTTTCTCTTCATCGATAGCAAAAACGTACTTTATTTTTGGATTCACTGCAACTGCTTCATTTGCAGGTATGGTCCAAGGAGTAGTGGTCCAGATAGTTATGAAAGAATTATTTTGAAAAAAATCTTTTTTGATATTAAGATTTTCTTGGTTGAAATTTAATAGAATTTGCTCAGATATATTAGTAATTTTTAATGAAACATAAATACTTTTTGAATAATGTTCATCCGGATATTCTAATTCTGCTTCTGCAAGTGCCGTCCTCGAACTTGGACTCCAATGCACAGGTTTAAGACCTCGATATATATATCCATTTAAAAACATTTTCCCAAATACTCCAATCTGGGCAGATTCATAACTTTTCTTAAGAGTTAAGTAAGGGTTATCCCAATTTCCCCAAATGCCCCACCTTTTGAAACCCTCCTTTTGATTATTAATTTGGATATGAGCATAATCTGTTGCTTTTTTTCTTAAGTTTAGAGTGTCAAGATTCTTTCTTTCATCGGATTTTAAATTCTGAAGAACTTTTAATTCAATAGGTAATCCATGACAGTCCCAACCAGGTACAAAATGAACCCTAAATCCTCTTAAGGTTTTGTACTTATTAATTATGTCTTTTAAAACTTTATTAAGGGCATGACCCATATGAAGAGCTCCATTTGCATAAGGAGGGCCATCATGTAATGTAAATATTTCGCCTGAATTGGTTGAACCTAATTGGAAATCAATATCATTATTAGCCCAAAAATTCTGAATCTCAGGTTCTCTTACAACTGAATTGGCGCGCATTGAGAAGTCAGTTTTTAATAAATTTAAAGTTTCTTTATAAGAAAAGTCTGATTTTTGTTCTTTGCTATTTTGAGATTTCATACGACGATATAAGAAATATTGGTGATCAAAAGAATTATTTAAATAAATCTAATTCATTATATTCTTTCTTAATTGACCTGTAGTTTTTTGGGGATGTTTCAAATAACCAACTGATTTAGCTTCAGACTTTTATATTATCATTTTTATCATCTCTTACCCACTTTTTTTGGGTTGTATTTTTATTCTTGCTACCAAAATTAAAAAAATTTGAAGGTTTAGTGAAATCAGAAAATACCAGATTTATAGATTTTAATATTTTCAAAAAGTTATTTTTTAACTCCAAAAAAGTAGTTAATTTTTTCTTTTCGTTATCTGTCAATTGGTACCATCTAGATAAAAAAAGCTCTACTAAATAAAAAACAACTAGTAATGTTAAAAAAAGGAAAATTACAAAAAATGATTCATCTAGTGTTTTATGTTTAATTATTAATATCAAACCTATTAATAAATTTAAAAAAGCTTTTATTAAGTCTTTTGGTTTACCGAGCTCAAGATAAATTATCGGTACAGTTAGAAAAATGGTCCCAACCAAAATATAAAAAGTTCCCAAATAAAATATCAAACTATTCATTAAATTAACCACTTAATTAAATTATAAGAAGTTGGTCTAAATAAACAATTTATCTATCAGAATTTCCTTAAGTGCGGTCGGGGAGACTTGAACTCCCACACCCGAAGATACGAGTACCTAAAACTCGCGCGTCTACCAATTCCGCCACGACCGCTCAAATAAAATAATAATTGAAAGATGTTTATTTTTAAAATTTTTTTTCTTAAGATGATTAATTTGACACATTAAAAATGAATTAAAAATCTCCTAAAAGAAATTTTTTATGTTTAAGCATGCAATCATCTAAATTTATCAGTTATATTATTCAAAGAATAAAAGAAACGATTTCAAACTTAACCAATAAAAATACAACAAAAATTACTAATTCTTCAAAAACATTTAATTGGCAAAAGGAAATTAAAAATTACGTAGATCCGCCAAATTTTTGGAATCCAACATTAGGACTTTTTTTTGCAGGTTATTTTCTTGC
Source organism: uncultured Prochlorococcus sp. (assembly GCA_902572915.1). Classification (GTDB taxonomy): domain Bacteria; phylum Cyanobacteriota; class Cyanobacteriia; order PCC-6307; family Cyanobiaceae; genus Prochlorococcus_A. Next base: position 11,144 of record CACGHR010000018.1, on the reverse strand, counting down.
TTTTCTTAGCATCTGGCAATGGTATAGAGGTGTTTGGCCACTACCTCTACTTGTAGCAACTGCTTTTTTGGCTTTACATATTGAAGGTACTGTCATTCATGATGCATGTCACAAAGCTGCTCACCCTATTCCTTGGATAAATCAAGCAATGGGGCATGGCTCTGCAATTCTTTTGGGATTTAGTTTCCCAGTGTTTACAAGAGTACACTTACAACATCATATTCACGTAAATCATCCAAAAAATGACCCAGATCATATCGTCAGTACTTTTGGTCCTATTTGGCTAATAGCTCCAAGATTTTTTTATCATGAAGTGTTTTTCTTTCAAAGAAAACTTTGGCGAAAATATGAATTACTACAGTGGGGAATTGAAAGATCTATATTTTTAACAATAATCTTGGCAGGGATCAAATTTGACTTTATGAATCTAATCTATAATCTATGGTTTGGTCCAGCATTAATGGTGGGAGTTACTCTTGGAATATTTTTTGATTATCTTCCTCATAGGCCTTTTCGATCAAGAAATAAGTGGATCAATTCCCGAGTATATCCAAGCAAATTTATGAATTTATTGATAATGGGTCAAAACTACCATTTGATTCATCATCTTTGGCCTTCGATACCTTGGTTTGAATACAAAGTAGCCTATGAAAAAACAAAACCATTATTGGATATGAAAGGCTCCCCTCAAAGAGTTGGTATATTTGAAAGTAAAGAAGACATTTTTAACTTTACTTATGATTTATTAATAGGGGTAAGGAGTCATAGTAAAAAGAGGGGTAAAATACGAAAAATCATAAATTTATATCCAGGCTATAAAATAAAAAAATTTTTATTAAAGATAGTAAATAAAACATTTATAGGAAGCAACTAAATCATTCACTTATAATTTTTGGCACTTTAAAATACATATCTTCTCTGGATGGGCCCAATTGTAAAAGCTCTTCTCTACAGTCTGAATTCTTCTTTTCATCTTTTCTAAATACATTAATAACCTCAATTGCTCTTGTTGTAGAGGGCACATCATCTGTATCAATTTTTTCAAGTTGTTTTATATATTCCAATATTTTTTCTAGTTGTTCTGCGTGATTATTAATTTCATTCTCGTTAAGTTCTAACCTCGCTAAATGGGCAACTTTTTTTACTTCCTCTTGAGTTATTTTTGTCATACCTTTAATTTTATTATTAATTTAATAATAGTTTATATAGGATATTTTTTTTCATGTATCCTTTGAATTTAAAATAATTACAAAAACTAATAATCACATCTTTTTATGAATCAATTTCAATAGATAGCCTCAATTATATTTCTCAGCTAAAAATAATATAAGTTAAATATTGAAAAATAAAAGACCACTTTTTTCCAAAAAATTTTTTTTATCGGCACTCTAAGCTTGTTGCTCCTGATTTAATAGGCTGTTATCTCATAAAAAAAAATAATGAAAAAAATAAAATCAAAGGGATCATTGTTGAAACTGAAGCTTATTCACAGGAAGAAGAGGCCTGTCATGGCTACCGCAAAAAAACCGAATCAAATAAATCATTATTTGGAAAACCTGGAACATTTTATATTTACAAATCTTATGGCATTCATCATTGTTTAAACGTAGTTACTGATAAAGAAAATTTTGCAAGTGGTGTATTAATAAGAGCAATTTTTATCTCTAAAGATAATGAAAGACTAGCTTCTGGACCTGGTTTAGTTACTAAGACATTCGGTATAGACATATCATTCAACTCGCTTGAAGTTCTTAATAACGATTCTTTATGGATTTCTCAAAGAGAGTTAATTGTAGAAAGGAAAGATATTATTCAAACTACGAGGATTGGCATATCCAAGGCAAAAAATATAAAATGGCGTTGGTATCTCCAAAATAGTAGAAGTGTAAGCAAAAGATTAAAAGGTGATAGAACACCTAAATTCAAATAATCATTCACCTTTAAGCATAATGCAAATTTGGCCTCATAAACATATTCACACATTAGCTAATTTTTCAATTGAAGATTACAAATCAGTATTTGAATTGGCTAATAAATTTGATGCCCTAAAGAATGCAGGAACGAAAAAGATACCAGCTTTACAGGGAACTTTGGTAACCTCCTTATTTTTTGAGGCTAGTACAAGAACAAAGAATAGCTTTGAACTTGCAGCAAAAAGACTTTCTGCCGATGTACAAACCTTTGCTCCATCCTCTAGTTCCTTAACGAAAGGCGAAACAATTATTGATACAGCCATAACTTATTCTGCTATGGGTGCAGATACATTAGTTATTAGACATTCATCGAGTTACATAACCTTTGAGATCGCTAAAAAACTTGATTCAATAAACTCTAAGACATCGGTTCTTAATGCTGGCGATGGATTACATAGTCACCCAAGCCAAGGATTGCTGGATATCTATACATTAATAAAATTCTTTTCCAAAAAATCTCTGAATCCAGAAGTTTTAAATTCCAAAAAGATTGTTATAGTTGGGGATGTTAATCATTCAAGGGTTGCAAGATCAAATCTTTGGGCTTTAAGTGCCTTTGGAGCAGACATAATTTTATGTGGACCTAAAACATTAATACCAGATGAATTTAGCAATTTTTTAAAAGCTGCTGCCCCTAATCAGTTAGAAGATCCAATAAAATCAAGAGGATCTTTAACAATTTCTAGATCATTAGAAGAATCAATAAAAATTGCAGATGCAATTATTGTTTTAAGACTCCAGAAAGAAAGGATGATGGAAAATTTACTAAGCAGCATTGATTCATATAGTTTGGATTATGGCTTAACTTCAGAGAAATTATCTTTAAATAGTAAAGAAATTCCAATTCTTCATCCTGGACCTATTAATAGAGATATTGAAATCAGTAGTAAAGTAGTAGATGAATATCCTAATTGCTTAATCAATCATCAAGTTGCAAATGGTATCCCAATAAGAATGGCCTTACTTTATCTATTACAAAAATATAACAAATAGGTTTATAGTAACTTAAGACTTTCTGTAAAAAAGCCATAAAATAATCCAAGTCTTAGAGAATCCAAAAAAAGTACTAAAAATTTTTTTTCCCTTTCAAATCGAAAATTTCTTCTTAGAACTATCAAAATTTCAATAAAAATAACCGATAAGAAAGCAGCTACCGGATCCATGATTTCCGCAACCGCACTTACCATACCAAGAGAGCTTCCTAAAAAGTAACCAATTAAAAGAGTAATTAAGGATATTGAATACCTTCGCCATGGATTACTAGCCCAAATACTTAATGTTTGTATATTGTCTACAATTTTTAGTTGAAAATTTGTTTTTTGGGGTCTCAGAACCATCTTTATTGCAACTAAGCTACTTCAGAGTTTGATTGAATTCTAGTATTTCCCTGTACTAATTCAAGTAAAGCCTCCAACTGAGCCATTATTCCTCTCAGTTCGCTAGGTTCAGGGAATAGATCATCTTCTTTTATGCTTAAGTGCATTTCTCTTAACTCTTGCCTTAAAAAACGAAGGTGACTAATGACTTGCTCTCTTTTGGTTTGTGACATGACTTAACATAAGTGAAATCTATTTTAAGAAATCATATTTTGATAGGAAGACTTTGCATATTTATAATTTAAAATGAAGATAAATATCTTAATAACACAAAGGAAAATAATACATTTTTAAAATTTCCATATTTTTTTAAATATGTACTGATTACTTCCATCAATTTTAAATAATTACTTCAGGCTTTATTATTATGATGTATTGGCTTTATTCAATATGGGATTGATCTCCGAAAATAAAATAACTGAGGAATTAGTAAATTCTTTTGATGAAGAAATGACCCTTGAGCTCGCAAAAAGGCTAGAGGAAGATAACTATAATACTCCATTTGATGGTTTAAAAGACTGGCACTTACTAAGAGCCCTTGCAATCAACAGACCAGAATTAACAACCAATTATATCCATCTCCTCGATCAGGAACCTTTCGATGAAAACTAAAAATACTGACTCCAAAATAAAGGTTCTTTTATTAATAACGGGGAGTATCGCAGCAGTAAGAATTCCATTATTAGTAAGCCAATTAGCGAAAGAAAATTTTGAAATAAGATGCGTTTTATCTCAAAATGCAGAAAAATTAATAAAGCCTCTTTCTCTCTCTATCTTAAGTAGAAACCCTTGCATTTTAGAAAATGATCAATGGTCAAATAGTATATCAACACCCCTTCACATAGAACTATGCAATTGGGCTGATATTTTAATAATTGCCCCTTTAACAGCAACAACATTAGCAAAATGGGTAACTGGAAATGCAGAGGGATTGATTCCAAGCATTTTAATAGCAAATATAAAGCCGATTATTGTTGCACCAGCAATGAATACACAAATGTGGCTAAATAAAGCTGTCCAAAAAAATTATGAGAATTTGCAGAATTACGAAAATGTTTTGTCTTTGCAACCAAGTGAAGGCCTCTTAGCGTGTGATGCTATTGGCATCGGTAAGATACCTTCAAATGATCTGATTCAATTAGCTCTTGAATTTATAGCTTCACACAAACAAAATGCATATCGCAAAGATTTACTTAATAAAGAAATTTTAATAACTGGAGGTTGCACCTCAGAGAAAATTGACGCAGCAAGAAATATTACTAACAAAAGTTCTGGAGCTATGGGCCTACTGCTTTCTCAAGTAGCAAGGTTCAGAGGCGCACAAGTAAAATACGTCCATGGGCCTCTGAAAATAAATAAAAATCTTACTGATGGAATAAAAAGATATGAAATTGAAACTAGTGCTGATTTAATTAGGGCAATTAATAATGCGATTCCAAATTGTGATTATTTTTTCATGAATGCAGCAGTATCTGATTTCAAAATAAAATCTGATACTTCAGCTAAAATTCCCAAAAATAAAATCAATGATTATTTGAATAAAAACTTTGAGCTAGTCCCAGATATTTTAAAAACAATTAGTAAATCAAAAAAAGGTAACCAAGTTTTTGTGGGCTTTTGCGCTTTTACAGGATCTATTGAAGAAGCTAGAATTTTAATTAAAGAAAAGATTATCCAAAAGGGTTGTGATTATCTATTCGCAAATCCAATTGATCTTGAAGGCCAAGGTTTTGGCTTTCTTGCACAAAATGAAGGTTGGCTGTTTGATACAAAAAATATGGAACACTACATTAACAAAACATCAAAAATTGATTTAGCAAATAAATTAATAACTAAGATTATTTCATTAAAAAAATAAAAAAAATTTCTTAATTTGTATTTTTTTGTAATCTTAATCATTAAAAATTATGTGATAGCTTAAAATAATTTCAGTTTTAAAAAATCTAAAAAGCTACGGGTTGTTTCGAGTATTTAAAAGTGCTAACTTTTATGGTCCTTTCCCTAGTAATATCCGTACTGAACTTTAGGTGACTACTTATCATCCGTCACAGAACTTTACTGCTATTTTAATTATGAGAATTCGTTCTTTATTAGCTTTTGTTATTTCTCTCTGTATAACTTTTGCTTTCGTACCTGTTAAAGCATTTGCTTTTTCTGAAAGAGGAAATGCGCAATTCACAGATGTTGTTAATACAGGAAAAGCTAATGATTGTCCTATATTAGACCCATCTCTTGTTGGATCAATATCCTTAGGGAATGGAGATAGCCTTAAAGGAATATGCATGCATCCAACAGAAGTTTATGTAAAAGTGCCAGGGACGAAAAGAAAAGCTGCAGAATTTGTTTCTACAAAAATTATTAGTCCTAGAAATAACACCACAGTGACTGAAGTTTATGGAGATATAGACTCAGGAACTTTCATAGAAAAAGGTGGTATTGATTTTCAACTTATTACTGTCCTAACTCCCGGGGGCTTAGAGGTACCATTTGCATTCTCAGCAAAAGACCTTACAGCTGATTTACCTTCATCTATTGAACCAGGTACTGAGGTTAGTGGTTCAACATTTACACCTAACTACAGAACTGGTGATTTTTTAGATCCTAAAGCAAGAGCTAAAAATACTGGGGTTGAATATGCTCAAGGTTTAGTTGCATTAGGAGGAGATGATGAAGAACTTGCCAAAGAAAATATAAAAGTTGACGTAAACGGTACTGGCGTTATTACTCTTTCAATCAATAATGTAGATTCTGACACAGACGAATTTGCTGGTACTTTTGAAGCTATCCAACCTTCAGATACAGATATGGGTTCAAAAGATCCACTTGATGTAAAAATAATTGGTGAGCTATACGGAAGAAAAGCATAAACCTTATTTAAAGGGAAAAGGGGGTTAAACCCCTCTTTTTTTTTTCAAAATTTTTCTTTATCAATTCAAAAAAATGGAATTACAACAAAAAACTAAAACAGAAACTAATGGACTAATACCGCCTTATGGAGGGGAACTAAAAAATTTAATTATCAAAAATGAAACTCTTAAAAATGATCTTATATCCAAGGCTACTTATGAGTTTGAATGCAGCGAGAGAAATGCATGCGATGTAGAACTTTTGATGGTTGGTGCTTTTTCTCCATTGGAAGGTTTTATGGATGAAAATAACTACAAATCGGTAATTAAAAATTACAGAGATACAAAGGGGTTACTATTTGGCTTGCCTATTGTTTTTGATTCAAATAATGAAGAAGTAAAAGCTGGAGAGACAATATTGCTTACTTATAAAAAACAAAAAATTGGCGTTTTAGAAGTTAGCTCTAAATGGGAACCTGACAAATCCTTAGAAGCTGAACTTTGTTATGGTACTAATTCTTTAGATCATCCTGCTGTCAAGATGATCTTTAATGAGAGAGGGAGATTTTATATAGGAGGGAGAGTTTATGGTTTCGAACTGCCAGTTAGAGAATTCCCCTGCAAAACCCCTCAAGAAGTTAGATCCACACTGCCATCAAATCATGATGTAGTTGCATTTCAATGCAGAAATCCAATCCATAGAGCACATTATGAATTATTTACTAATGCCTTACTCTCAGATAATGTCTCATCTAACTCGGTTGTTTTAGTTCACCCTACTTGTGGGCCAACTCAACAAGATGATATCCCTGGAAAAGTAAGATATTTGACTTATAAAGAATTGGAAGAGGAAATATCTGATGAAAGAATAAAATGGGCTTTTTTACCTTATTCAATGCATATGGCCGGACCGAGAGAAGCTCTTCAACATATGATAATCAGAAGAAATTATGGCTGCACCCATTTTATTATCGGTAGAGATATGGCTGGTTGTAAGTCATCATCAACTGGTGAAGATTTTTATGGCCCATATGACGCCCAGAATTTTGCAAATAAATGTGCAGGCGAGTTAATGATGCAAACTGTGCCTTCAAAAAATTTGGTTTATACAAAAGAAAAAGGATATATTACAGCTGAAGAAGCTAAGGAATTTAATTATCAAATTATGAAACTTAGTGGTACAGAATTTAGAAAGAAATTAAGGAGTGGCGAACCAATACCTGAGTGGTTTGCATTCAAAAGTGTAGTAGATGTTCTAAGACGCTCTTAATAATGTTTTATTATTAGTATCATAGATCTATTAAAGATTATTTATTGTGAACAAACGTTGGAGAAACGTAGGACTTTATGTCCTAGCAGTCATTACTGTAATTTTCATTGGTACCTCTGTTTTTGATAAACCTAGTACAGAAAATGCTACAAAAACCCTAAGATATAGTGATTTCATAGAGGCAGTTCAAGATAAAGAAATCAGTAGAGTCCTAATATCACCAGACAATGGGACAGCTCAAGTAGTGGAAAGTGATGGAAGCAGATCTGAAGTCAATTTAGCCCCGGACAAAGATTTATTAAAAATCCTAACTGAAAATAATGTAGACATAGCTGTAACTCCCACAAAATTAGCTAATCCATGGCAACAAGCTGTAGGTAGTTTAATTTTCCCTGTACTCTTGATTGGAGGTCTATTTTTTCTTTTCAGAAGATCCCAAAGCGGGAATGCTGGAGGTGGTAATCCAGCTATGAGTTTCGGTAAGAGCAAAGCCAGACTCCAAATGGAACCATCTACTCAAGTAACTTTTTCAGATGTTGCTGGTGTTGAAGGTGCAAAATTAGAACTCACTGAAGTTGTAGATTTTCTTAAGAGCCCAGATAGATTTACTGCAGTCGGAGCAAAAATTCCAAAAGGCGTTCTTCTTGTTGGTCCTCCAGGTACAGGAAAAACATTGCTAGCTAAAGCGGTAGCTGGAGAAGCAGGTGTCCCTTTTTTCTCAATATCTGGTTCAGAATTTGTAGAGATGTTTGTAGGAGTTGGTGCTAGCAGAGTTAGAGATCTTTTTGAACAAGCTAAAAAGAATGCTCCTTGCATAGTATTTATCGACGAAATAGATGCTGTCGGAAGACAAAGAGGTGCTGGTATGGGAGGAGGAAATGATGAAAGAGAACAAACATTAAATCAACTCCTAACCGAAATGGACGGTTTCGAAGGTAATTCAGGAATTATAATTGTAGCTGCTACCAACAGACCTGATGTCTTAGATTCAGCATTAATGCGTCCTGGAAGATTTGACAGACAGGTAACTGTGGATAGACCAGATTACGCTGGAAGATTACAGATACTAAATGTTCATGCGAAAGATAAAACTCTTTCAAAAGACGTTGATTTAGATAAAGTTGCTAGAAGAACGCCAGGGTTTACGGGTGCCGATTTAGCTAATCTATTAAATGAAGCAGCAATACTAGCAGCAAGAAAAGATTTAGATCAAGTAAGTAATGATGAAGTCGGTGATGCTATTGAAAGAGTTATGGCTGGTCCTGAAAAGAAAGATAGAGTCATCAGTGATAAGAAAAAAGAATTAGTTGCTTATCACGAAGCTGGTCATGCACTTGTAGGAGCCTTAATGCCTGATTATGATCCTGTAGCCAAAGTCTCAATAATTCCTAGAGGACAAGCTGGAGGCTTAACCTTCTTTACTCCTAGTGAAGAAAGAATGGAATCAGGTCTCTACTCTCGTTCTTACCTTCAAAATCAAATGGCCGTAGCTCTTGGTGGAAGAGTTGCTGAAGAAATAGTTTATGGAGAAGAAGAGGTAACAACTGGAGCTTCAAATGATTTACAACAAGTTGCCAATGTAGCAAGACAAATGATCACTAAATTTGGCATGAGTGACAAAATAGGTCCAGTCGCTCTAGGCCAATCTCAAGGTGGAATGTTTCTCGGAAGAGATATGAGCTCTACAAGAGACTTCTCTGAAGACACTGCCGCCACAATTGATGTAGAGGTTTCAGAACTTGTTGATGTTGCCTATAAGAGAGCTACCAAAGTTTTATCAGATAACAGAATTGTTCTGGACGAAATGGCTCAAATGCTAATTGAAAGAGAAACCATAGATACTGAAGATATCCAAGATTTGCTTAACCGCTCAGAAGTAAAAGTCGCAAACTATATTTAAACCCAAAAATTTAAATTTTTAATGAACATTAAAGAAGATTCTTTTTCGGAGTTCCTGAAAAAAGAGTCTTTTTTTTTACTTATAAAACCTGAAGATAATATTTACTCAAATACCTCTATAAGAAATTCATTTTTTGAAGAATTAGAAAGCTTAGTAAAATTAGGATTAAAGAATATTGAAATAAGTTGGTCTAAAAACAAAAATTGGTTAGATTTTGTATCCGATATCAAAATTAAATATCCAAGAATTAATTTAGGCTCAGCCTCCATAGTTAATAAGCAATCAATAGAAGATTCTTTAAAAATTGGATTAAATTTTTCGATGATGAAATTTTGGGATAAAGATCTATTCAATTACGCGAAGTCAAAAAATTATTTACTAATTCCTGGAATTAATAATTTAAATGATCTTAAGGAAGCGATAAATTTAAATTGCAACATTATCAAAATTTACCCAATAAAAAGTAAAGATAGTTCGATAGATATACTCAACTATAAAAATATTGATTTCATTGCTGCTGGAGGACTATCAATCAATGATTTAAAAACTTGTAAATCTTTAGGGTATAAATCAGTCGTAATTGGAGATAAAGCTATCAAAAATAAAAAATTTGATCCAAAAATATTTGAATGGCTCAAAAATAATTAAATCAAAAAAAAATATAATTTATTCAACAAAACTATTACTTATTTATTAAGTCACATTGAGCATGATTTAGAAGCAAATGATCAGCGAGTACTAAAGCTACCATAGCATCAACCATAGGAACTGCTCTTGGTAGAACGCATGGATCATGCCTCCCTTTTGCTTTCATTAGTACTTCTTTACCTTCAGAATTCACTGTTTTCTGTTCTTTTCCTATTGTTGCTGTGGGTTTAAAAGCTATCTTCATCTCAATATTCTCACCATTACTTATTCCGCCCTGTATACCTCCTGAATTGTTTGATGTTGTTCTTAACTTTTTAGAATCATCGGACTTAATGAACGAATCATTGTGTTCGCTTCCTTTTAAATAAGTTCCAGAGAAACCTGAACCTATTTCAAAGCCTTTCGTGGCAGGCAAAGACATCAAAGCCTTGGCTAAATCAGCTTCTAATTTATCAAAAACAGGCATTCCAAGACCAGAGGGAACATTTCTTACTAGACATTCAATAACACCGCCGCAAGAGTCTCCTTGACGCTTTAATTCCTTAATTCTCTCGATCATTTCTGTTGATACCTTTTCATCAGGACATCTAACAATATTAGAATCTATTTTTTTGAGAGAAATCTTCTCTTTATTTATATCAGAATCAATATCATGTATACGCTTTACCCAAGATAGTATTTCAGTTTTACAGAAGGTTTTTAATAATTGTTTTGCTACAGCACCAGCAGCTACTCTCCCAATTGTTTCTCTGGCGGAGGCTCTTCCACCGCCAGAACTTGCCTGAATTCCATATTTCAGATGATATGTACCATCTGCATGAGAAGGTCTAAATACTTGCTCCAAATTATCATAGTCTCCTGGTCTTTGATCCTTGTTTCTTACCAACATCGCTATTGGAGTTCCAAGTGTGAACCCTTCCTTTATCCCACTTAATATTTCAATTTTATCTTCTTCATTTCTGGGTGTTGTAATGTCACTTTGGCCAGGCCTTCGCCTATCTAATTCATTTTGTATCAGATTTATATCTACTTTCAACTTAGGAGGACATCCATCAAGAATAACTCCTACTGCACCGCCATGTGATTCTCCAAAAGTACTAACACGAAAAATTTTTCCAAAACTACTACTCA
>CACGHR010000017.1 GCA_902572915.1 uncultured Prochlorococcus sp. | reverse complement strand
AGAACTTATTTTCTAGAGGATATAAATAAAACCTACAATTTGTGCATGAACATAAAGATACAACCAATTGAAAATAAAAATCCTTGGGAATCACATTATAAATTCTCTTGGTATCCAGAAAAAAAATATGATTTTTTTGAAGATAATCCTAATTATAAAGAAAAAGGTGAAATGCAAGCTTTTATAAGAGGACATCAATTAATTAGACAAAATTTTTATTTAAGTGAAATAGATGGTATATCAAATATTAGGCAGGTTGATGAACATGAAATGATTTTCGAATCTTCATATGAAGACTGGTATATACTTGAACATACAAGACTTTTAGAAGGAGATAATTACAGATTTAGAGTAATATATTCCTGGAATAATAATGAACTTAAAATTGTAGAAAATCATCATGAAATTAAAAATATTACATAAGTTTTATTTGTAAAATTAGTTTAAAATTAAAAATGCTATCTTAAATATCAATTATTAAAAATTCCCAATAAATATGCATTATTTCCGTATCTTTAGAAGACTATCAATTCCATTTATCTTTTTAACTATTTTTTTTAACATTAATCCTAAATTAAGTGAAATAAAAGCAAGTAATAAAATAGTTCCAGCAAATGAAAAAGACCTTGATCTTTATCGGAGTATGGGAATAACTTATATGTGCACTAATAGCGCCAAAGGAACAGATGCTGATTTTGAAAAATCTTTGGTTGTTGCAGCAAACTTATTTTCAACAGTCATAGATCAAAAACATGGAGGCTTTATTAAAGAGGGTAAAAAGAAAGAACAAAAAATTGACGCAAGATTATTACAAAATAACATCTTCTTTCAATTAGTAGGAGGAGCTCTTAGTTATTGCCCAGATAACGTGCCTGAGTCAATGGAAAAAGAATTTAGAAATCAGTATGAAAAAATTCAGGAATTAAACAAAAAGTAATTTGACCGATTATCTGAACATTGAGCTTACGGAACTTTCTTCGTGGATCCTCAAAATAGCTTCACCCAACATATTTGCTACGGAAAGAACCTTTAATTGTGGAAAATCACCTTTAACCATAACTGGTATGCTGTTGGTCACGATAACTTGTTCGAATAAATCCCTCGAACTCAATCTTTCATGAGATGGAGGCGAAAATACAGCATGTGAGGCACATGCAAATATTCTATTAGCTCCTTCTTTTTTTAATAAATTAGCTCCAGAACAAATTGTCCCGCCGGTATCAATCATGTCGTCAATAAGAATGGCTGTTTTCCCTTTAACTTCCCCTATTACTGTTAAGCTTTCAGCGATATTATGAGCGGATCGCCGTTTATCAATAATAGCCAAAGGAGCATCTTTCATTAATTTTGCAAATGCTCTTGCTCTCGCTACTCCACCAACATCAGGAGATACAACTACAACTTCTTCTAAATTTAAACTATCTAAATAGTCAATTAATACTGGTGAACCGTAAATATGATCGCATGGAATATCAAAATAACCTTGTATTTGAGCAGAATGCAAATCCATAGCAAGAACTCTATCAACTCCTGATTTTTCTAGTAAATTGGCTGTGAGTTTTGCCGTTATAGACTCTCTCCCTGAAGTCTTTCTATCTGCCCTTGCATATCCAAAATAGGGTATAACGGCTGTGATTTGTCTTGCAGAAGCCCTTTTACATGCATCAACCATTATCATAAGCTCCATTAAACTATCGTTCACAGGAGCACATGTAGGTTGTACGAGGAATACATCACAACCTCTAATAGATTGCTGAATTTGAACATAAATTTCTCCATCAGCAAATCTTTTAGATATTAATGGTACATTCTCAATTCCTAAATATAAAGCAATTTCCTCAGCTAATTTGGGATTTGTTGTTCCTCCTACCAGCCTTAATCTACTATTGGCTAGATTAAAGTTGGATTCTTTTTTCTGCACTGCCGTGATAAAACTTGTCACGAAATTAGCTTTATAAAACTATATACTTATCGTAGTCGTTTATGTGAATTTCGCAAAAGATATTGACTAGAAATTTTTCAAAAGTAACCTCTCTACTGAAAAAAAAAAATAAGTCGATTAGAATAAAACCTTATTTTTAGTAAAGTCAAAAAAATCTTGAATAATATTTGTCAAAAAAAAAAAATTTGTTTATCGTTGAATTTAGATAATTAATATCAAATAAATAAAAAAGATTAAAGTTATAATTTAAAAAATGCTTTTACAAACAGTTCTTAAAAAGAAATCATTAGGCATTCTCATGCATCCTTCATGTATACCCGGAGGAAGCGTATGTGGAACTTTTGGTAAAGGGGCTAAAGAGTGGATAAAAAAGCTCAGTAAACATGGGATTGAATACTGGCAATTTTTACCTCTTACACCTACTGACTCTACAGGTTCTCCATATAGTTCGCCATCAAGTTTTGCACTTAACCCATGGTTCCTTGATGAAGATGATTTAATCGAAAAAGGTTTTATATTCTGCTCTAAAAAGCAAGGATTATTACTCTCAAATCAGCATAAGAATCATTTTGATTTTGATGTTGCCGATGATTTATCAAAAAAATTAGGCTACCTCCTTTTGCAAGGTTGGAGTTCTCAATCTGAAGAAAGAAAACTTGATTTTTATAATTGGATTAATAAGAATTATTGGGTCGAAGATTATTCAACATTTATTGCTATCAGAGAGGAGTACAATATGTTACCTTGGTGGCAATGGCCACACGATTTTAAGTCAAAAAATAACAATTTTTTAAAATCATGGATCAAAGAAAAAAGTGACAAGATACTTATCAAAAAATTAACGCAGTGGCATCTAGATAGGCAATGGAAAGATATAAAAGAATTTGCTAAATCATGTAATGTTAAGTTGATTGGAGATTTGCCCTTTTATGTTTCTAGGGACAGCGCTGACGTATGGAGTAATAAATCACTATTTTCAATTTTTAAAAGTGGAGAGTTAATCTTTCAGAGCGGTGTACCTCCTGATTATTTTTCATCTTCAGGACAATTATGGGGGACCCCAACTTACTTCTGGTCAAAGCATAAAAGGACTAATTTCTATTGGTGGAGAAAAAGATTTAAAAGGCAATTTGAACTTATGGACTTATTGAGATTAGATCATTTCAGGGGTTTAGCGGGTTACTGGAGAGTTAACGGTAATTCTAAAACAGCAATTTACGGGAAATGGATAAATTCTCCAGGAAGAACACTATTAAATAAACTAAAACATGATTTAGGAACTGACTCTTTACCAATTATCGCGGAAGACCTAGGAGTAATAACTCCAGATGTTGAAAAATTAAGGAATAATTTCGAATTACCAGGAATGAAGATATTACAATTCGCTTTTGATGGAAACGAAGATAATCCGTATTTACCTAAAAATATTAAAGGTGAAAATTGGGTTGTTTATACAGGCACTCATGATAACTCCACTTCCATTTCATGGTGGGAATGTTTAGACAGTAACTCCAAAAAGAGAATAAAAGATGAGTATATTTTTGCAGAAAACCCTTCATGGAGTTTAATTAAAATAGGTATGCAAACAAATGCGAACCTCTTTATCGCACCAATACAAGATATATTATCCCTAGATGATTCAAGTAGACTAAACACACCTGGGACTATAAAAAACAACTGGAAATGGAAGTTGAACCGAACTTTAGATGAAATAGAAGAAAATATTAGAATTTTCAGTGAGCTAGGACGTAATTTTGGGAGAATTAGAGATTAGTGATTTTTTGAAGGTTATTTTTCGATGATTTTATTTTCAATATTTTGAATCTCTATAATTTTTACATTTAAAATAAAATATCTTTTTAAGATAAATATAGTTAGGATTAAAACTGAAAAATACAATATGCTTCCCTGCCAAGTATTTATAAGATCGAATTTACTTAAAACAAAATCTTTTTTTTCTTTCTCGAAAGTTTCTCTTCCTTTAATTGAGAATTTTAATAATGTATTTTTCTGAAGGACTAAGCATTCCTCTAATTTAATTAATATTGACCTTAAGAAGGGATATTCTGGTCTAATATTTTCGTTATTCTTTTCAATAGAATATAGTGTTTGCTCAGGGATTTTTGAAATATGTGACAATTCTTCTATTGTGAGATTTTGTTTGATTCTCGCCTCTTTTACTAACTTTGCAATTTCTTTATAATGATCAACTAATCCATGATTTAGGTCCTTATTATTATCAGTTTTTTTATTAAATAGAAAAGGATTTTTCAAAATATTAACGTGTTCTATTTAATTTTAATATATTAAAAATCATTAGTTAATGACTAGAAATATATAAAAACTAAACTGGAGAGATAATATTTTGAACTGCACTTTTTGCAATATTCAAAGGACTAAATGTATTTCTAATTAAACCTAAAAGCTTTTTTGCATCAGTAAATTCTAATTTATCATCTTTAATAAGGCTTAAAAGAAGATTTTTGCGAACTTCTGATCCTTTCTTACTAACAAACAATCTCAATCCAGCATTTGCAACTGGTATAAGGTCTGAATTTAAATTCTCAGAATCATTAAATAAAATATTTAATAAACTCTCAACTTTTTCTATTTGAATTTGACCATTATTATCAAAAACAACTTCTAAAAGAATTTCTAATATCTCGTCAGAATTATCAGTCAGAAGTTTTTTAGCTATATAAGGATATGCTATTTTTAAAATTTTGAATTCAGGATCTAGTCTTAGTGCTAAACCTTCTTGACTAACAACGGCTCTTATTATCAATGCAAACCTACTTGGCACTCTGAATGGGTAAGAATACATCAGTTCTGAGAATTTATCAGTAACATTTTTTAAATTAAAATTACCAACTTCTGCTCCTAGAGATCCTCCTAGAACTTCTTTTAATGGTTCAACAAGTTTTGTAAGATCTTGTTCTTTAGTTAAAAAACCTAATTTTTGGAAATCTTTTGCAAGAAGATAATATTCTTCATTTATTATGTGAACGATTGCTTTAATGAGAGTAAGTCTATCCGAATCTGTAATTGAATCCATCATTCCGAAATCTACATAAGCTAAATTCCCGCAATCTCCATTTCCTCCTTTGAGAGCAAACATATTTCCAGGATGGGGGTCTGCATGAAAATATCCATATTCAAATAATTGCTGTAAACCACTAATTACACAAGTTTTTATCAAAGAGGCAGGGATTAGGTTATTTTCCTCCAACAAAGCCCGATCTCTTAATTTAACCCCATCTATCCATGATGTTGTAATAATCCTTTTGGATGAAAACCGTTTTTCCAATTTAGGTATAAAAACATTGGGGTTTTCTTTAAATAAATCTGCAAACTTCAAAGCATTTTTACCTTCTTTTTCATAGTCAATTTCATCAAAAAGTGCTTTACCAAATTCATCTATTATTTCTCCGATTCCAACCCCAATATTTAATGGTAAAAATGGTGAAAAGAAAGTTGATAAAAACCTTAAAATTACAACATCTCTTCTTATAAGAAAATACAAATTTGGCCTCTGTACTTTAACAGCAAGATAAGTATTATTTTTTATTTTTGCTTTATAAACTTGACCTAAGCTTGCTGAAGCAATAGGACTATCTGGGAACTCATCAAATAATTCATTAGCAGGCGCTCCAAGTTCCTCTTCAATAATTTTCAAAGCGATTTTATGATCAAATGCTGGCAGATTATCCTGTAGGTTCGTTAGTTCTGTTAACCAATCTTGTCTAACGAGATCTGGTCTAGTTGAAAGTGCTTGCCCTAATTTAATAAAACAAGGTCCTAAATCAGTTATTACATCAAAAAGGTATTTTGAGAGATTTTTTTGTACATTTTTATTTTTACTGTTACCTTGAAAAAGTATTCTTAAAAAAAGAAAAATAAAAGTTAAAAGGATATATAAAACTCTTGGTATAAAAATCCATGGTCTCAACATCAACCAAACTAAGTCACCTTTTGCTGAATATTTTGAATAAGGTTCTGTCATTAAAGTTAAAAGATATCAAAGAAGAAAACCATTTAAAGTCATTCTATAAGAGTCAATAATACTTTATGAGCATTTCATCTTTTCTAACTAAAAAGTTTTTAAAGTCACTTTTCTTTCCCGCTCATAATAGAGGGGAAGCTTTACCCAATAAATTAGTAAAATTATTAAAAAATCCTCCTGGGTATTGGGACTTGCCAGAACTCCCAGAGATAGGCTCACCATTGTCCCAAAGTGGATTGATTTCTAAATCTCAAAGAGAATTCTCTGACAAATTTGGAGCGAAAGGATGTTTCTTTGGAGTTAATGGAGCCTCAGGATTAATTCAATCAGCGCTAATTGCAATGGCAAGTCCTGGCGAAACTATTCTGATGCCTAGAAATGTTCATATAAGTGTTATAAAAATCTGTGCAATGCAAAACATAAATCCAATATTCTTTGACCTGGAATTTTCATCAGAAACAGGACATTACAAACCCATAACAAAAATCTGGTTGAAAAATATATTTAAAAAAATAAATTTTAATGAAAAAAAAATTGCAGGAGTGATTCTTGTAAGTCCCTCTTATCATGGTTATGCGGGAGATCTAGAGTCCTTAATAGATCTTTGTCATCAAAAAAATTTACCCGTTTTAATTGATGAAGCCCATGGCTCTTATTTCCTTTTTTGTGAGAACCTTGATTTGCCAAAATCTGCCTTATTATCAAATGCTGATTTAGTAGTTCACTCATTGCACAAGTCGCTCAATGGATTAACTCAAACGGCTGTCCTTTGGTACAACGGGAATTTAGTTGATGAGCATAATTTAATTAAGAGTATTAATTTATTGCAAACTACTAGTCCAAGCTCTTTATTACTTTCGTCTTGCGAAGAGTCTATTAAAGACTGGCTTAATAAAAAAAGTTTATCAAAATATCAAAAAAGAATTTTAGAGGCAAAAAAGATCTACAAAAAATTAGTCAAAAAGAATATTCCTCTTATAGAAACCCAAGACCCCCTCAAAATAGTATTAAATACCTCTAAGTTTGGAATTGATGGTTATACTGCTGACAAATTTTTTTATAGACATGGTCTAATTGCTGAATTACCTGAAATGATGACCCTCACATTTTGCTTAGGATTTGCAAATCAAAGAGATTTCCTTAATTTATTTGAAAAGTTATGGAAAAAATTACTATTAAATTCTCAAAAATTAAAAAGTTTAAAAGTTCTTCAATCGCCCTTCAAATTAGTTCAAGCACCTGAGATTGAAATTGGAATTGCTTGGAGAAGTAAGACTTCTAATATTCCTTTCTCACAATCATTAAATAAAATATCTGGTGACATTATTTGTCCCTATCCGCCTGGAATACCTCTACTAGTTCCTGGAGAAAAAATTGACCTAGATAGATTTAATTGGATAAAAAATCAAAGTTTATTCAACAAAGATCTGGTAAATTTTTATATAAGAGTCCTATAAATATAAAAATTTGATATGAGATTTAGAAGCGGATTACTTATAGGAATTTTTGGTTTAATTGTTGTTTCATTAGGAGGATGGTTTTTTACATTAGCTACAGCTTTGCTTACTTATCTAGCCCTATTGGAATTTTTTAGAATGGCAGAATTTAAAGGTATAAAACCAGCCACAAAAACTACATTATTTTCCTGTTTCGTTATTATTGTTTCTACCTTTCTTGAAACTAGATATTTTTTAGACGGAGAGATATCTAATTCAATTTTGCCTATCTGTTCAGTTGGAATATGTACATGGTTACTTTTGCAACCAAAATCTGGAACAATTTCAGATATCGCAGCCTCTATTTTTGGCTTATTATATTTGGGTTTTCTTCCAAGTTACTGGATCAAGTTAAGAAATATAGATTCAGTGGTATTAAGTTCAAATCTAGGTTTTCTTGCACTTGAAAATATAACAAATACCTCAGGTCTAAATTTAACTTTAACTTCTTGTTTTTTAATCGTCGCTAGTGATATTGGTTCTTATTTCATAGGGAAATCATTTGGGAAAAGATCCCTTTCTCCAATATCTCCTAGCAAAACTGTGGAAGGTTTAATTGGAGGAATATCCTGTTCAATTTTGCTAGCGATATTCTTCGCATTTTTACTAAATTGGGAAAATCCATTTTTTGCTGGAATTTTATATGGATTATTAATTTCAGTTATGGCATTAGTTGGAGATTTAATTGAATCAATGATGAAGAGAGATGCAAAAATAAAAGATTCAGGAACTTTTTTGCCTGGACATGGAGGTATTCTTGATCGCATTGACAGCTATATCTTTACTCCATCTGTTTTGTATTACATTTTTATAATTCTTAAGTATCTTAATTAATTTAGAATTATTTATTTCAAAAAATAATCTATGATAATTTTACTTGATAGTGTTGGTAAATCTATGTGTGGAAGGTGACCACAATTTTTCAAACTTACACAATTTAATTTTTCAATTTTTTTTATTTTTTTAATTTCTTCTTTTCCGAGAATGCGATCATTTTCTCCGCATAGTGTTTTAATTGGAATATTTTGTATGTACTTATTTGTTCCAGCAAAACCTCCACTTTTTGCAAATGATGCAAGTGAATTCCTCCATCCTTTACAACCTAAATGAATTGAAGCAATTTGCTCTTCCATTTCACCAACACATTCATCTGGATAAGCAAATGCTTGCCTACAAAGACTTTTTCTGACTTGAGGTAATGCTAAAAATGAAGCTCCAATTTGGTTTAGAGGAAATGGAATATTCTTAGGTTCTCCGAACAATCCGGCAGGAGATAAAAGGAAAATTTTATCAATGGAATCTTGCATTTCAAAAGCAAGTTTTAATGCTGTGGATCCTCCCATAGAGGCACCAATAATATTTAAATTATTTTTTAATCCCAAGGTATCGAGGATATCTATTAAGTATGAAATAATTTTCGAGGGAGTATATTCATTTGTTGCGGACCTTGGACTAAAACCAAAACCTAACAAATCTGGAACTATAACTTTGAAATTTTTTTTTAATAATTGATATATTCTCCTAAACTCTAAAAAACTACTATCAAAGCCATGTAAGAGAAGTATAGTTTGACCTTCACCTCCAATGACTACAGGGAATTTCACAGAGTTCCAATTTTCATTGAGTTTTATCCACTTAACATCATTTGCCAAACAAAGACCTAATGGATCTAATAATGATATTTTGGCACTCTCAAAAATATCAATATTCAAATCACTAAGTTTTTCAAAATGGCTTTTAGTCAAAAAAATAACTATATTTTGATTGTTTGTTTCTCAAAATTTGTAATGAGCTTAACTATATCGTGTTTACTAACCTCAAAAGGTAAGAAGTGAATCTCAGATTCGTCCCTACAAGTAAAATTAGCAATTTTCTCTAAATTTTGATTTTCAAAAACATTTATTCCAAGTTGTGCAATAGTAGTTGGCAAATTCAATTTTCTCATGAGCACCAACAATTGTTTAATTGATTGATCAGCTAATTTATTATTATTTTTCATTTCTTCTAGTCTTAATTGCAATAATAATCCAACACCAACAATTTCACCATGTAAAAATTTATTTGGGGTAATTATCTGAGTAATTGCATTATGAATAGCATGCGCTGCAGCGGTCCTACACTTTTCACCTCCAATACCACCAACTAATCCTGCTGTAAGTCCACATGCTTCTATAGAATTTGGCCAAGAAACATTATTTTCAAATGGGGCCTTAAATGCTTTTTCACCTTCTATTAGTAGTTGATCTCTTAATACTCTTGATATCTGAATCGCTTGTTGAACAAGACCATCATCTATTGTTGAACTTGTTATTGAGGATTCATACCATTTTGCCAAGGCATCCGCTATTCCACTTGCAAGAGTTCTTGATGGTGCTGTTTGAATAAATTTATGATCATATACTAGGATTTTTGGACATGTTCTTAATGCAACGTCCTTTATGAATTGGCCGTTTTTTGTATAAACATTCGATAGAGCAGTCCAACCTGCGCATGTAGAAGCACTAAGAGGTACGGTAATACAAGGGATATCGAGACATTCTGCTATATATTTCCCGGAATCTAGAACTTTGCCTCCTCCAGCTGCGATAACTGAATCATGACCGTTCTTTGAAATGATGTTCTTAACTCTTGAAATATCTTCAAAACAACAATCAAATTGTAAATTAGCAGAACTAACATTTAGGTTTTGATTTTCTAAATCTCTAAAAATTTTATTTCTAAGATTATCCGTATGAATGCTTCTACCTAAAATTAATGGACTTTTAGTTAATTTAGTAATTTGAGGTAAAGCATTTTCCCAAGCATCATTCCCCCTAAATATAGTTTCTGGAGAGATTAACTGCATATTTACTTTGAATAACTAGAAATTGGCACTTGCTAGCTCTTGAGGAGATTCTTCAGAAGAAATATCAATAGTAACTTTTTTATTTTCATCTATATCAACTAAGGCCTTGTCTCCATTTTTTATTCTCCCCGAAAGGACTTCTTCAGCTAAACTATCCTCTAATAAGCGCATAACTGCTCTTCTTAAAGGTCTCGCTCCATAAGAGGGGTTATAACCTTCTTCAACAAGTCTTTCTTTGAAAGCATCAGTCACACTTAATTTAATACCTTTGTCTTGTAATCTTGCAAAGACCTCTCGTAACATTATTTCCGCAATTTCTTTAACTTCATTTTTAGATAGTTGCCTGAATACAATTATTTCATCAAGTCTATTTAAGAATTCAGGTCTGAAATATTGTTTAAGTTCTTCATTAACTAAAGATTTAATTCTATTGTATTGACTATCTTCAACAGAATCACCCGAAAACTCAAATCCTAATCCTCCACCACCTTTCTCAATTACTTTCGAACCTATATTAGACGTCATTATGAGCAAAGTATTTTTAAAGTCTACAGTTCTACCCTTAGAATCTGTTAGTCTGCCATCCTCAAGAAGTTGCAATAATAAATTAAATACATCTGGATGAGCTTTTTCTACTTCATCGAATAAAACAACAGTGTAAGGTCGTCTTCTGACCGCCTCAGTAAGTTGACCACCTTCATTAAAACCAACATATCCAGGAGGCGAACCTATAAGTTTACTAACAGTATGTCTTTCCATAAATTCTGACATATCTAATCTGATCATCGCTTCTTCACTACCAAAGAAGTATGAAGCTAATGATTTAGTCAATTCAGTTTTACCTACACCAGTAGGACCTGAAAATATAAAACTTGCGATAGGCCTGTTGGGATTTTTCAAGCCAACTCTTGCTCTTCTAATAGCTCTAGAAACAGCTTTTACAGCTTCATCTTGTCCAATTAGTCTTTGGTGAAGTGTTTCCTCCATATTGAGGAGCTTGACAGATTCAGTTTCGGTTAATTTTTGAACAGGTACGCCAGTCCAAGAGGCAACTATATGAGCTACGTCCTCTTCTCTAACCATAGGATTTTGTAGAAGTTTTGAATCATCTTTTACAGAGTTTCCATCAATACTAGATTCATCTTCAGTAGTAGATTCTTTTTTATTTTCAAGGACCTCTTTAATTTTTGCAGACAAATCAATCTCTTTTTCTCTTAATTGACCAGCTTGATCAAAGTTTTGGTCCCTAACAGATTCTTCCTTTTGTTTTTGAATTTCCCTTAGTTCTTTATCTAATTGTTTGGCTTCAGGTGGAAGTTTAGAGTTTATTAAACGAACTCTACTTCCTGCCTCGTCTATAAGATCTATAGCTTTATCTGGCAAAAACCTATCAGAGATATAGCGATCTCCTAGGTGCGCGGCCGCTTCTAAAGCATCATCAGTAATTTTGAGGCGATGATGTTGTTCATAACGTTCACGAAGGCCTTTTAGGATCTCGATGGTATCTTCAATAGATGGTTCCCCAACCATTACGGGTTGAAATCTTCTCTCTAAAGCAGCATCTCTTTCTATATGTTTTCTGTATTCATCTAGCGTAGTTGCTCCAATACATTGGAGTTCTCCTCGGGCTAATGCTGGCTTAAGAATATTTGCCGCATCAATTGCACCTTCAGCTGCCCCAGCGCCAATTAAAGTATGAACTTCATCTATAACAAGAATTACATTACCTGCAGATTTAATTTCTTCCATTATCTTTTTTAATCTTTCTTCAAATTCTCCTCTATATTTTGTTCCAGCGACAAGAAGTCCTATATCAAGAGTTAAAACTCTTTTATCTTCAAGTATGTCGGGTATATCTCCTAGTTGAATTCTTTGGGCTAAACCCTCTGCAATAGCTGTTTTACCTACCCCCGGTTCACCAATAAGAACGGGATTATTTTTAGTCCTTCTACCTAATATTTGAACTACACGATCTATTTCTGCATAACGACCAACTACTGGATCTAATTTTGATTCACTAGCTAGCTTTGTTAAATTTGTTCCAAATTCATCCAAGGTTGCAGTTTTTAAATTACCTTTACTTGAATTAGCTCCACTACCGACTTCAGCTGTTTCACCAAGCATCCTTATGACTTGGGTCCTAACTTTAGTTAGATCAATACTAAGATTTTCTAGAACCCTTGCAGCTACACCTTCACCTTCTCTAATTAAACCTAGTAAAAGATGTTCAGTTCCAATATAATTGTGACCCAACTGACGAGCTTCTTCGAGTGATAATTCTAATACTCTTTTAGCTCTAGGGGTAAAAGGTATTTCTACAGCTACAAAACCTGAGCCTCTACCAATTATCTTTTCTACTTCTATTCTAGAATCTTTTAAATTAACCCCAAGTGATTTAAGGACTTTTGCCGCAACTCCTGTGCCCTCTCCAATTAAACCTAATAAAATTTGTTCTGTTCCAACGAAATTATGACCAAGTCTCCTAGCTTCTTCTTGAGCAAGCATGATGACTTTTATAGCCTTTTCTGTAAATCTTTCGAACATTAGAAGATCAAATCCTATTAATAACCTACCAGTAATATGTCAATTTTGTGTTCAGAATGAGCTTTTGTGAATACCCAAAATTATATTTTATTGGATTAAAATTTACCTTTTTAGTGATATAGCAAGAAATTATAGTAATTTCAAGCATTCTGGTTATCCGAACAATTAAATTTTTAAATTATTTAGTTGTTAATTTTTTTTCTTTTAAGAGAGCATCTGAACCATCTTTATAATAGTTTTTTCTAATTCCCACAGTAGAAAAATCAAAGCTACTATAAAATTTCTCAGCTGTAGTATTAGTTTGGGAGACTTCTAAAAATAATTTATTTATATTTAATTTCTCACATTGTTTTATCAAATAGCTCATCAGGTATGATCCAAAACCTTTTTTTCTAAATTTCTGATTTATTACAAAAAAATTTATTTGAGCTTCATCAAGAACCACATGAAAAACGCAAATTCCCACTAGTAAATTAGATAGTAATAACCCAAAGACTTTTATCCCTTTTTTTTTAAATTCTTTGGACCATTGCTTCTTGCTCCACAAAGAAATCGTATTTGAATCTAATTCATAACATAAATCTAAATCTTTCTCTTTTATGTCTTTAATAGATATCATTTTATAATAGATAATAATTCAAAAAAACTTGTAATTAAAGTCATTACAAATATGACAATTTTAGTATAACTTTACTTAAATCCATCCATGAAAGAAAGAAATTCCTTCTTAAAACAAGAAATTGACTACAAAAGTCCTAACAGAAATATTGTACCTGTTACTACATCCATTGGAAATGATGGAAAGTTATCAGTTGGTGGATGTTCTATTGAAGAATTAGTTAAAAAATATGATTCTCCTCTTTATATTTTGGATGAAATAACTTTAAGAAACTCTTGTAGAGCATACAAAAAAGCATTAGAAAAATATTATCCAGGCAAATCTCTGCCTATATATGCCTCCAAGGCAAATAGTTCTATCTTCATGAGTAGGCTTATTGCCTCAGAAGGTTTAGGACTTGATGCTGTTTCAGAAGGAGAGCTATTAACTGCTATTAAAGGTGGAGTTCCAAATCAAAATATTGTTTTTCATGGTAACAATAAATCAGACAAAGAAATAGAGTTTGCAGTTAGAAATAAAATTGAAGTAATTGTAGATAATGATTATGACCTAGAAAGGTTAGAGGAAATTTCAAATTCATTTAATAGTGATTTAGAAATAATGATTCGCTTTACTCCTGGGATAGAATGTCATACTCATGAATACATAAAAACGGGATCATTTGATAGCAAATTTGGTTTCGGAATTGAATACTTAAATATATTATTTGACAGAATCAGCAATACAAAACATCTTAAATTAAAAGGATTACATGCTCATATTGGTTCCCAGATTTTTGAACTAGAACCACATAATGATCTTGGTGAAATAATGGTAAATGTTATTTTAGATGCCAAAAAATTTGGCCATGATATTCAAAAATTGAATGTAGGCGGAGGCTTAGGCATTAAATACACAGAAAATGACGACCCGCCTTCTATTGATGAATGGGTAAAAACAATTTCCGCATCTGTCGTTAAGGCTTGTAAAAAAAACAATTTAGATTTACCTATATTGATGTGTGAGCCTGGAAGATCTATCGTATCTACAGCAGGAATAACAATTTATAAAATTGGGGCATTTAAAGAGATTCCTGGGATCAGAACATATTTGTCTGTTGATGGTGGTATGAGTGATAATCCAAGACCAATAACCTATCAATCAAATTATTCTGCATGTTTGGTACAAAATCCCTTTAATATTAACTCGAGAAATAAATATACTATTGCCGGCAAGCACTGCGAATCAGGAGATGTATTGTTTAAGGAGATAGAACTAGCAAATTGCAAAACAGGAGATCTTATATGTGTTTTTGGTACTGGCGCATACAATAATTCAATGAGTTCTAACTACAATAGAATTCCAAGACCTGCAGCTCTTTTAGTCTGTAATGGCGAAGCAGAGATTATTCAAAAAAGAGAACGTCCATTAGATCTTTTAAAATATGATGTTTTACCCGATCGCTTTATTAAGCAAAATTAGGTACATTTAGATAAAATTCGTTTTTAATGTGAATTTCTGGGGGATTATAAATTTAAAGCTTTTATTAGATGTATTATTTGCTGTTGGTTTCGGACTTTTATTATTCTCTAGGGTTAAAGAACAGAGGACTTTATGGCTTTTAAGGGGATATTTGTTTTTGGTGTCATCCGCCTGGTTTATTCAAAGATATGCATATCTTCCCTTAACATCTAAATTAATAGATGCTGCAGTCCTCGCTTGCTCTCTTTCCTTAGCCATCCTTTGGCAAGGAGAACTAAGAAGATTAATGGAATTATTAGGAACTGGAAGGTTAGCTGTATTACTGGGAAATCCCCCAAAAGAATTTAGAGCCACATCAACTACTATTGCACAGTTAGTTGATACTGCAGGTAAACTCTCTCAGAATAGGAGAGGAGCTTTAATTGTTGTCGATTTAGGGAGTGACTTAAGGCCTGAAGATTTTCTATATTCAGGAACAAATATTGAGGCACTATTGTCAACTGACCTTTTAATAAATCTTTTCGCAACTGATACACCGCTTCATGATGGAGCAGTTCTTGTGAAAGGTAACAAAATAATATCTGCGGGTGTAATACTTCCTCTTTCAAGGCAAGGAATTAGTAGATATGGTACCAGACATTTAGCAGCATTAGGAATTACCGAAAGATTTGACAGGTGTATTTGTATTGTTGTTTCTGAAGAGACAGGTACGTTATCATTAGCTAACCAAGGAAAACTTGAAAGACCAATTACCAGTAGCAGGTTGCAAGAACTTCTTGTAAATTTGATTGGGAATCAAAACTCTATGGGAACAAGTAAATCATCTTTAGGTAAAAATGTTTTATCCCAAAAAACAAACCCAAGTGATAATATTATCAGTGATCTAAATGAAAAAGAGAACGAAAAATCAGAAATCTTTGTTAACAAAAAGGATTAACTAATGAGTTTAGGAAAAATAATTCACAAGGAAAATAATGACTTATCCAAGAGAATAGATAAGCAAAAGGTTCCAGAACATGTTGCAATAATTATGGACGGGAATGGGAGATGGGCAACAAAAAAAGATTTACCTCGTACATATGGCCATAAAAGAGGAGTCACTGTTTTAAAAGAAATTCTCAAAGCATCAAAAAAATTAGGTTGTAAAATACTTACTGTTTATGCTTTTTCAACTGAGAATTGGACAAGACCAACAAAAGAGGTTGATTTCCTCATAAATCTTTTTAGCGAAGTTTTGAAAAACGAAATTGAAGAAATCCATCAAGAATCAACAAAAATAAAATTCATTGGTGATATAACTCCTTTTCCAGAAACCTTAAAAAACATTATCTATAGTTCAGAATCTCTAACTAAAGACAATAATTCTTTTTTACTAAATGTTTGTGTCAATTATGGAGGTAGACAAGAAATAGTAAAAGTTGCAAAAGAAATAGCAATAAAATCTTATTCTGGGGAAATAAACCCTTGTGAAGTCGATGAAGAATTATTTAATTCAGAGCTATTAACTCAAGGAATTAAGGATCCAGAATTATTGATAAGAACTAGTGGAGAAAAAAGAATAAGTAATTTTCTTTTATGGCAACTTGCTTATTCAGAAATTTATATATCTGACGTACTATGGCCAGACTTTAATGAATTAGAATTTCTTAAAGCAATAATTGATTACCAATCAAGGAATAGACGTTTCGGCGGTATAGAATCATTACCAAATGAATCCTTTGAAGATTCTAAATTGTCTTCCTAACAAAAAATGACTAATTCGAATAATCAGTTATGTGGGGAAATTAGGTTTGATTGGGATATTAGAGAAATATTGGAAATACTTAATATGCCTCTGATTGATTTGATGTGGGAATCACAAATCGTTCATAGGAAATTCAACAAATACAAAGTTCAATTAGCATCGTTGTTTAGCGTAAAGACTGGCGGATGTGAAGAAAATTGTTCATACTGTAGCCAATCAATCTATAGTAGTAGCGAAATCAAAAGTCACCCACAATTTCAAGTTGAAGAGGTCTTAGCAAGAGCTCAAATAGCAAAAAATGAAGGTGCAGATAGGTTTTGTATGGGTTGGGCATGGAGAGAAATAAGAGATGGGAAATCATTTAATGCAATGTTAGAGATGGTTACAGGTGTTAGAGATTTAGGAATGGAAGCATGTGTTACTGCTGGGATGCTTACAGAAGAACAAGCTGCCAGATTGGCTGATGCAGGTTTGACCGCGTATAACCACAATCTTGATACTAGCCCTGAGTATTATAAAAATATTATTACGACTAGAACTTATCAAGACAGACTAGATACTATCAAAAGAGTAAGAAATGCAGGAATAAATGTTTGTTGTGGAGGAATAATAGGTTTGGGTGAAACAAATGGTGATAGAGCATCTCTTTTGGAAGTGCTTTCAAACATGAATCCACACCCTGAGAGTGTTCCTATTAATTCATTAGTAGCTATTGAAGGTACTGGTTTAGAAGATAATCAAGAAATTGATTCGATTGAGATGATAAGAATGATAGCTACAGCCAGAATTCTTATGCCTAAAAGTAAAATAAGACTAAGTGCAGGGCGAGAAAAGCTCTCAAAAGAAGCCCAAATTTTGTGTTTTCAATGTGGTGCAAATTCAATTTTTTACGGAGATGAGTTACTCACAACTTCAAATCCATCTTTTCAATCAGACAGAAAACTTCTTAAGGAGGTTGGAGTATCATTTAATAAAGATTTTGAAACTTGCGAAAAGGCATTATCTTCTTTATGAAAGGTAAAAATTATAAAATAGTTTCTCTTTATTCTTTCTTCCCATTTCAAGAAAACTTAATTCTTGAACTCAAAAATAAATTATTAGAAATAGAAAATAAAAACGATCTTTCAGGTTTACTAATTTTTGCAAGTGAGGGTATTAATGGAACTATTTGTGCTGAGAAAAATATAATAGATATTGTTATCAATTTATTAAAAAAATATACAGATAATAGAAATTTGAATATAAAAGTAAACTTTTCAAAAAAGAAAGTCTTCAAAAAATTAAAAATAAAAACCAAGAAGGAGATTGTAACCATGGGTGTTCCCGAAATAAACCCTTTACAAGATAATGGGACTTATATTGACTCAGCTAATTGGAATAAGTTAATTAAAAATCAAAATACGATAGTCATTGATACTAGAAATCATTATGAGGTTACTATAGGAACATTTCAGAACTCTATAAATCCAAATACAAGAAACTTTAGCGAATTTCCCAAGTGGGTAGATGATCATTTAGATTCTCACTTAGAAAATAAAGATTCTACAAATATAGCGATGTTTTGTACCGGAGGTATAAGATGTGAAAAAGCTACTAGTTTATTGAAAAAGAAAGGTTATAAAAATATCTATCATCTGCAAGGGGGAATTTTGCAATACCTTGATGATGTAACAGAAGAAAAAAACTTATTTGAAGGTGAATGTTTTGTTTTTGATAAAAGAGTTGCTCTAGATCATGAATTAAAAAAAGGTTCCTATTCCATTTGTCATGCATGTGGAATGCCTGTTTCAATTCAAGATCAGAAAAGAAAAGAATATAGAGAGGGTATTCAATGTCATTTCTGCATAAATCAATTCAGTGATGATGATAGGAAAAGATTTGAAGAAAGGCAAAAACAGGTCGATAGATTAAAAGTGGATAATCATAAAATCTATCAAGACTAATTTTCCAAAATTATGAATGTTGAAGAATTAGAAAAATTAGCAGGTACCATTGGATTATTAATAAAAATTCAAGTTAGAGAAACTCTTGGTTTATGTTTTTTTAGAATCGTTATAGCAGAACAGAAAGATAACATCATAAAGATTTGGGCTGAAATGAAAGGTTGGACTTATTTAAATAAAAAAGGTATTCAGCTTGATACATTAAGAGTCCTTAGTAAAGCTCCCGCTTTTGTTTCTGAATTAATTTGGGCAACAACTATGGCTTGGGCTATTGAAAAGAAATCAAGCAACAAAGCAAGACTTTTAGCTATTTTTGATAGTGAGGGATATAGTAAAAAACTTGTAAGATATTTCAAGTTAATAGGCTTCAAAATTGTGAAAGAAGTTGGTTCTAGCCCAGTGGATCTTTTATTAAGATTGATCTGGGGAGGAGCAGGTACACTTATGAACGGGGAGTGTTTTCCTATATTGAAAAAACTTGAAAAGAAACTCTCTCTTATTGAAGAAAGTTAACCCGCATGATAACTACTTCTAACTAAGGGACCAGAAGATACTTTCTTGAATCCTAATTCCTTAGAGAAGTGATATAAATATTCAAACTCTGATGGATCCCAATATTTCTTAACTGCCAAATGATTTAATGAGGGTCTTAAATATTGGCCGATTGTAATTTGATCACAATCAATTTTTTTAAGATCATAAATTGTATGTTTTATTTCATCCAATGTTTCTCCAAGACCTAACATAATGCCTGATTTAGTTTGAATATGAGGAGCAATATCTTTTGACTTTTTTAATAAACTTAGTGAATTTTTATAATTTGCACCTCTCCTAACTTCTTTTTGAAGTCTTTCAACAGTTTCAAGATTGTGATTAAAGCAAATTGGATCTGTTCCTAAGATCATTTTCAATCTTTCGGTCTGAAGATTATTAGTTTCATTAAAATTTTTGCCCCCTCCCCATAAATCAGGAGTCAAAACCTCTATTTTTATATTTGAATCAATTTTTCTAATCTCATCAATTGTAGATATAAATAAATTTGCGCCATGATCAGGAAGATCATCTCGAGCTACAGATGTCAAAACAACATATTTCAAATTTAGTACTTTTACTGCTTCAGCGACTTGAGTACATTCATCAATATTGATAGAACTAGGTCTACCTTTATTAACCTGACAAAAAGCACAAGAACGAGAACATATAGATCCACCCAACAAGAAAGTGGCTGTTCCTGAGGCATAACATTCTGCTCTATTTGGACATCTTGCTTCTTCACAAATAGTA
>CACGHR010000016.1 GCA_902572915.1 uncultured Prochlorococcus sp. | reverse complement strand
GTTTTTGATACTAGAAATGTTGTAGATCCAAAAAAAGTAAAATTAAATGGGATAAATTACTGGGGAGTAGGTAAAGGTTTTGAAACTGAAAATTAGAAGATTGATAATAAAAAAAATAAATTACAAAAAGTGAAAAATATATTAATTACTGGTGCATCTGGTTTTATTGGAAGTCATACATGCTGGCTTCTTTTAAATGATGGCTATGAAATCTTTGCATTGGATTCTGAAATAAATAGTTGTTTAAAAGTTCTTTATAAAATAAAAAATATATACAAATTAAATAATCAAGCATCAAAAAATAATTTTCATATTTTTAAGGGTGATGTTAGAGATAAGAATATACTTAAAAAAATATTTACTTATGCAATTCAAATAAAAAAGCCAATTAGGTCAGTAATACATTTTGCGGGATTAAAATCTGTGAATGAGTCATTTAATGAACCATTAGAATATTGGGATATAAATATTAATGGAGTGATAAGCTTAATAAAGATTATGAAAATATACAAATGCAAGACTATTGTATTTAGTAGCAGTGCTTCTGTATATGCATCTGAGTCAAGAAAAATTCTAGATGAAGATTCTCCAATTAATCCTATAAGTCCTTACGGTAAAACAAAGCATATTGCTGAAACAATATTGAATGATTTGTTTGTCTCAAGCTCAGGTTGGAGGATTGCTAATTTGAGATATTTTAATCCCATCGGAGCACACAAATTGGCTATTTTAGGAGAAATGCCTTTATATAATAAATCAAATATTTTTCCAAAAATTTTAGAAGTTGCCTCTGGCAGTAAAGATTATTTTGAAATAAATGGCAAAAATTGGCCAACAAAAGATGGAACATGTATTAGAGATTATATTCATATTGAAGATCTAGTAGAAGGACATATTAAAACACTTGAATATTTATCAGATAAAAAATCTCAATTTTTAAATCTGAACTTAGGAACTGGAATTGGAACAAGTGTTTTAGAGTTAATTAAGATTTTTGAAAAAGCTAATAATTTACAAATTCCATATATTTTTTCAACACCTAGGTTCGGCGAAAGTCCTATACTTATAGCCGACAATAAAAAAGCTAAAAAGATATTGAATTGGAGTGCAAAAAAAACAGTATTTCAAATGTGTAGAGATGGATGGAATTGGTATAAATTGGGTTTGTAGAATTATTTATAACTCTAATTTTCTAATAACCTGAATTAATCTTTTTTTCTTTTTTTATGCAATTTAACCCAGCCAAAAGAACCCAAATCAAAATACTTACTTTTCCGTCAAAATAAGTTATGTCAAATATTTGAGATAATAAAGCTACTAAGGAGGTAGAAAACCATATTTTGTTAATGAGTAATTTAGAACTATTAGATTTATAACGGAGAATTTCAATATTTTTGATTAATAGATTAATAACGAAAGTTGTTAAAATGATAGCTGTAGGTATTCCATAATTATAAGCTAGTTGAAGAATTATATTGTGAGTATGCTTTGAATCAATTATTGGATTTTTAGTTAGAAGAATAAAATAGAAAGTTGTCGCACCCCAACCTAATAAAGGCCTTTCAGCTATCGACAGAAAAGTTTTTATCCATATATCAACTCTTTCGTAATTATAAAAATTATTAAAATCAAACTTTGTAATTTTTTCAAATAAGTTTGTAAGAATTTCTATTGCAGGAGTTTCTATTTGAACTAGTTGAAATGATGTCAATGATAAGATTGACAATAAAATTATTAAAGCTATTAAAAATAAGATTCCTTTGATCCCAAAAATAATTGGTATGGGGAGGATTGAACCTAATAATGCATTCCTTGAAGTTGTTAAAATTGTTAAAAAAGCAATGATAGAGGAGAATATGATTGTTATTATTTTTTTTTTTCTTGAAGATTTTTCTAGATAAATAAATCCCAAAGAAATTGACCATACAACTGAAAGCCAAAAACCCGTATAATTTTGATTACTAAAAAGTCCAGATACCCCATGATTATGGTTAATAGGTTTTTGAAACCAAATAATTAAACCACCTAATGTTGAAAATGGACCATATACTTCAAAAAAATACTGAATTATACAACTAAATATTACCGGCACTGAACCTGCTAATAAGATAAATAGTAGATTTTTTCTTTTTAAAGGAGAATCTAAATAATATTGAAAACCCCAAAAACATAAAAACATAGGAATCCAATTAAACATATCTAACCAAATATTAAATTTATTAAAAGAAATCTCCTTATCGGTGAATAAAGTGGAATATTCATTTATAGATACATAGTTACTTATGGAACTAATTATCATTAATAAAGAACAAAATATTAGTATGTATATGACCTTTTCTTTAAGGAAATTTTTATAATTTTCCATAAAACTAATTATTAGAGAAATAATTAGAAAAAATGAGGCTAAACTAAATGCCGAAGATAAAAGAAATATTCCTAATTTAAATAAAAACTCCCCAGATTTTTTTAATTTTATTGAATTATTATTCTTTTTTTGAAGCTCAATTGAGTTCATGATGTATTGATTTATTAAACTGTTATTTTCCTAAACATAAAATTAGAAATCATAAAGTTAATTATTCATGAAACGCTTCCTGCAGGATTCGAACCTGCGGCCCACTGCTTAGAAGGCAGTTGCTCTATCCAGCTGAGCTAAGGAAGCATCTTTTTATTATATCCGACACTATAATCCTAAACAATCTTAGTAAATTCTTTTTATGATTTTAGTAAATATCTTTTCTTTTATTTTCTTTCAATAAGAAATAACTTAAAATTAGATAATTATGAAATTTTAATCTTGACAAAAAGACTTACTGAAAAACAAAAAGAAGAAATAGTGAAAAGTTTTAAATCTGGTGCTGCGATTGATGTGTTATCAGAAAAGTTTACCTGTACTATCCCTACAATTATTAGAAACCTAAAGAAAATTCTTGGAGATTTTAAATATAAAGAGTTTTTAAATACAAATAAATCCTTAGAAGGAAAATCTAAAAAAAATAAAAATAAAAGTAAAGATATACTTAAAAATAATTTTGACAGTGAAGATTTAAAGAATGATCATATTAAATCCAAATTATTTAATGAAAATATAACTGTTTCAAACTTTGCTCCAATGGATTCTTTTTATGAAATTGCACCTATAGATTACGAGATGGATGATTCATCTCGTAAGGAATTATCTTCAGTTCCTATCTCCCAGGTAGATTTCCCTAAGGTCGTTTATATGATTGTGGATAAGAAAATTGAGTTAGATATAAAATTATTAAAAGATTTTCCAGAATGGAAATTTCTTCCTCTTAATGATTTGAATAGAAAAACTATAGAAATATTTATTGATTTGAATCTTGCTAAAAGATCTTGTAATAAGGAGCAAAAGGTACTTAAAGTCCCGAATACTGATGTATTTAGAATCGCTGCACCTTCTCTGCTTAGGAAAGGAATTTCAAGAATTGTTTTTGCAGAAGATCTAATAGCTCTTTGAGCTTTTTATTCATTATTCAAATTGAAATCAATGAAACTTCCTAAAATAGAACCAACAATAAAACTAGATCCCATTAAAAAACTTATTGGGAGTTCAGTAGTTTCGTTTATTAAAAAGTCTACTTTGCTTTTGTTTGAACTATTTTGAATCCCAATTAATAAAAGAATAAATAAACTAGAATTAAAAAACGTGATGAAGAATAATTTTTTAATAAATAAGCTCATATTTAAACAATAGTTTATTTTAAATTAAACCATATTATAAACTTCGCTTTTCCTTAAACCATATCTCTTCGCTAAGTATTTAGATGCTTGCGATAAACTTAAGCCTGCATTTACAAGATCATTGAGATCTTTTTTTATAATTAATTTGTCGGGATTTAAATCTCTTTTCTTGTTTATACCTTTTACAACAATTGTTATTTCACCAATAATTTCCTTATCACTAAAGAATTTTATAACTTCATTAATATTATTTCCAACATGTTCTTCAAATTTCTTTGTTAGTTCTCTTGACACCATAATTTCTCGATATCCTCCACAGAATTCAAATAATTCTTTTAGTAATTTACTTAATCTCTTTGGTGATTCGTAAATTATAGTAGTTTTTTCATTTTTACTTATCTCTAAAAGAATTTTTTCTCTATCAATTTTCTTTCTAGGAAGAAAGCCTTCAAATACAAATTTAGAGGAGGGGAATCCGCTTGAGACAAGCGCTGCTATCGCAGCACATGCTCCAGGAACGCAAATCATATCAATTCCTTCAGCTTTTACAACCCTTGCAATATCTTCCCCTGGATCACAAATCCCTGGCATACCAGCGTCACTTACAATAGCAATTGATTTTCCTTCCTTGAGATCTTTTACTATTTTTGGAATTTTTATTAAAGAATTATGTTTATTAAAACTTATGAGTTTATTTGAAATATTGAACTTGTTCATTATTTTTTTTGTTTGTCTTGTATCTTCACAAGCAACTAAAGAAACATTTTGTAGAATATTTAATGCTCTTTGGGAGATATCACTTAGATTCCCAATTGGAGTGCCGACTATATATAAAATGCCGTTTTCTGGTTCCTCCTTTCTATGGGATAATAAGGAAATATTATTCATTTAATGATTGAATTACCGTCTGGTGTTGATATTAATAATCTTATCGATGATATAAGAATTTTCAGCTGGCAAGCGGCAGATATTTTGCTTTATTACTCTAGATTGTTAGAAAATTCAGATGATAAAAGAAATATTCTCAAAAATAATGATGAAGACGATCCTGTTACTTTGGCTGATTTAAAAGTAAATGAATTAATTATTAAAAGAATAAATGAAAAATATAAAAATATTAACTGGGATATTTTGAGCGAAGAAAGTGTAAAAATTTCTTCAAAAATGTTTGAAAGTAAGACTGACTGGATCTGGGTTCTTGATCCTCTTGATGGAACTAAGGATTTTATCCAAGGAACGGGAAACTATGCAATGCATTTGGCATTGAACTTTAAACAAAAACCATATATCGGGTTTGTTTTGATTCCAGATAAAAATCAATTATGGATTACAGATGGAAAAGAAACATGGTGCGAAAAAAGAGATGGTACAAAATATAAACCAAATATCTTTAATAATAAAAAACTTAAAGAAATGACTTTAGTAACAAGTAAAAATCATGGAAATGAGATTTTGCAAAATTTAATCCAAAAAATTAATTTTCGCAAGGTAGAAATTATGGGAAGCATTGGCTGCAAAATTGCATCTATAGTTAGAGGAGAAAGTGATATCTATATTTGTCTAAGTTTACCGGGTAAAAGCTCACCAAAAGATTGGGATTTTGCTGCCCCAGAATCTATTCTTAAAGCAGCTGGTGGATCAATTACAAATCTAGATAATCAGGGACTATCCTACGGGGGTAAAAGTTTTGAACATGGGGGAATTATAGTTGCAACAAATGACAAGAAGAATCACAGAAGTGTTTGCCTCGAAATAAAGAAAATTATTGAGGAGAATGGAATTTATCCTCTTTAGTTTTAATTAAGCGGAGCAACTGGAGTAGGAGTTGGTTCTGGATAAGACATCCCATTATTTTGACCTACTCCTCTCAAAGTAAGATTAATTCTCCCTCTGCTATCAATCTCTCTAACTCTTACAGTTACTTCATCCCCTTGCCTTACTACATCTTCGACTCTCTCAACCCTTGCTTCAGATAATTGAGAAATATGAACCATACCTTCTTTTCCTGGTAATATCTCCACGAAAGCACCTATAGGTATTATTCGTGTTACGACTCCGGAGAAGATCTCACCTTCATGAACCTTGCGTGTTAATCCTTCTATTATTTTTTGAGCTTCTTCTGCGGCAGCTCCATCATGAGAAGCAATAGTGACAATACCACCATCTTCTATATCTATTTTTGTATTAGTTCTTTCAGTGATTCCTTTGATAGTTCTTCCGCCTGGCCCAATCACTGTTCCTATAAGCTCAGGGTCAATTCTAAAGCTTAATAGTCGGGGAGCATGAGGAGAAAGAGATTCTTGAGGCTTATCAATTGCCGCTTGCATCTTTTCTAAAATATGTAATCTAGCAGGACGAGCTTTTTTAATTGCATCAGAAATAATAGAGACTGGCAAGCCTGTAATTTTCATATCCATTTGTAAAGCAGTTATACCCTTATCAGTACCTGCAACTTTAAAGTCCATGTCTCCAAGAAAGTCTTCAATTCCTTGAATATCGGTAAGGATTCGTACTTCTTTACCTTCCTTGATTAAGCCCATAGCAGTCCCACTTACAGGAGCTTTTAAAGGAACTCCTGCATCTAGTAAAGAAAGCGTGCTGCCACATACAGAACCCATCGAGGTTGACCCATTGGAACTTAAAACTTCGCTAACTACTCTTAGGACGTAAGGAAATGTCTCCTTCCCAGGCAATACAGGGATTATTGCTCTCTCTGCTAATGCGCCATGGCCAATTTCTCTTCTTCCAGGAGTTCTCATCGGTCTTGTTTCTCCCACTGAATATGGAGGGAAATTATAGTGATGTAGATAAGTTTTTTCAGTGCTTGGATTTAGGTCGTCCATTTCTTGAGCATCACTAGGAGTACCTAATGTAGTTGTAGATAAAACTTGGGTTAAACCTCTTTGAAATAAAGCTGATCCATGAACTCTTTTTGGAAGAATTCCGGCAGAAGCTGATATTTTTCTAACTTCGTCGAGATCTCTTCCATCAACTCTTTTCCCATCATTAATGATTTGAGACCTCATTAATTTCTTCGTAAGTTTTTTAAAGTCTGAACTTAATAACTTATCATTTTCTGATAGAAGAACTTTTAATTGGTGATCCTCTTTCAAAGATTCAATTTTACCTTGCGTCTCAACTTTTATTTTTTCGAGTTCAAGATCTCTTTCTTCCTTTGAAAGATCAAATTTCTTTAAAACTAACTCAATCGGTTTTGTGCAATTTTTCTCTAAATAAGAGGGCAAAGTTTTATCTTCTTCAGGGTCAGATGGCTTAATCTGTTTTATTCCTAAATCTTTTAATAAATCTTCTTGCGATTTAATAAGTTCAGTAACTGCTTCATAACCAAAATCTATAGCTTCGATAGTGTCTTGCTCCGATAACTGATTAGCACCAGCCTCAATCATGACAATGCCTTCAGGTGAACCTGCAACAACAATGTCTAAATCTCCTTTCTCTATTTCTCTATAACTTGGATTTAAGATGAAATCATCTCCTATGAGACCAACTCTAACTGCAGCCATTGGCCCATAGAATGGAATCTCTCCAAGTAAAGTTGCTATTGAAGCACCAGTAACAGCTAAAACATCTGCTGGGACTCTTTCATCAAGAGAAAGGCAAGAGGCAACAATTTGTATCTCGTCTCTCATCCATGAGGGGAAAAGTGGCCTCATGGGCCTATCAATCAATCTTGCTATTAAAGTCGCTCTTTCTGGAGGACGACCTTCTCTCCTCATAAAACCACCAGGAATTCTTCCGGCAGCATATAGTTTCTCCTCATAGTCACAAATTAGAGGGAGAAAGTCTGAAGCATCTTTTTTTGTAGTTTTTGTTGCTGTAACTAATAGAGAGGTGTCACCGCACTCAATCATTACTGATCCATTTGCTTGAGGAGCATATAGTCCTGTAGTTAGTCGTATCTCTCGTCCGTCAAACGTGATCGACTTATTTTGTCCTTCCACTTTTTAAATTATTAATCTATACATAATTTATTCTTACATTTTATAGGGACATATTGAGTAAATTATTTAGATAAGCTATAAAAATTTTTAAATTTGTTCAATTTTGTATTAACTTTAGAAAAATAAAGATAAAAATAATCGTACTACCAACTTGATTTAACTACTCCAGGGAGCTCACCATTATGAGCTCTTTGTCTCAACTGATTCCTGCAAAGGCCAAAGTCTCTGTAGACTCCTCTTGGTTTGCCAGTTGCCCAACATCTGTTCCTAACTCTGTTTGGGGCTGAGTTTCTTGGCAGACCCTGTATCTTTCTATGTATTTCTAATCTTTCCATTGGGTCTTTTGCAGCATTGAATTCATCTAATAATGATTTTCTTTTTGCAGCATATTTCTGTACAAGCTTTTTGCGTTTGACTTCTCTCGCAATCATGGACTTTTTAGCCATTTAATTTAATAGAATTTTTAAACTGGTATCCAGTTTAACAGCTTGGATAACTATTTTAAAATTTATTTATTGGTTTAATAATCTTTGTACTATTAAAAGTTGACTAGTGTCCCTAATTATAAGTAGCACACTAAGTCCAACTAAAAGGAAGAAACTTGATTGAGTAACCACCATTTGTACCTTAACTGGGACTGGTTTTCCTCTAAAACCTTCAATCAAAGTGAAAACAAGTTGTCCCCCATCCAATAGTGGTAAGGGTAAAGAATTGAGAACTGCTAAATTTATAGAAATTAGTGCGGCAAATAATAATATCCCTGTTCCACCTTGTTGTGAAAGTTGGGCACCAATTTCAACGATTTTGACAGGCCCACTTAATTGTTGAGCTGTTGAGGAGAAATTTGTAATTAATCCTTTATAGCCTTGTATTGTTTTTACCAAGAGTGATGAAAACTCATTATTGGTATATTTAAAAAGTTCGAATATGTTTTTTGTTTTTTTAGTTTCTTTTTTTATATTGGGTTGTAATTGAGCTCCAATTGTACCCTTCCCATCTATATTTTTTGGTACCAAAGTTAAATCTTTCAGAACACCATCTCTATCAATTGTTATCGAAATTGGTTCCTCTGATGAATTTTGAATCTCTTTTACTAGTGCAGAAACTGCTTTATCACCAACTCCTAAAGTACTGCTTTCAATTTTTAAGATTTTATCCCCTGCTTTTAATCCAGCAATAGAAGCAGCTTTCTCCGGCTGAATGGCTAAAACTAAAATACCTGGTTCGGGATCAAATGGGATACCAATAGTTGTTACGTTTATTATTAAAATAGTATAAGCAAGAATTAAGTTAGCAAATACCCCAGCTGATATAACTATTACTCTTTGTATAACTGGTCTATTTTTTAAAAGATTTGGATCTTTAGGGTCAATATTATTTAGTTCTTCATCAGGGAAGGATACAAAGCCTCCGAGGGGAAAAGCTCTAAAGGAGTAAGTGATATCTTTAAATTTTTTTTGAATTATTGAGGGTCCAAAGCCAATGGAAAATCCATCAACATAAATACCTTGTAAAATTGCTGCAAGAAAATGCCCCATCTCATGAAAAAATATGAGAAATCCTAGTACTGTTATTGAAGTTAAAACATTCATTATCTTATATTAGGGAGTTTTTAAAAGATTTGATCCAAAATATGGAACGAGAGCATCTGGAATCTTAACGCTCCCATCTGTTTGTTGGCCATTTTCAAGAATCGCGGCCATTGTTCTTCCAACAGCAAGCCCACTGCCATTTAAGGTATGTAAATATATATTTTTTTTATCAATTTTTGATCTTATTGATGATCTACGTGCTTGAAAGTCAAGGCAGTTACTGCAACTTGAAATTTCTCTATAACATTTACTACTGGGTAGCCAGACTTCAATGTCAAAAGTTCTACTAGAAGAAAATCCTAAGTCCCCTGTGCAGATATCTACTAATCTGTATGGTAGATTGAGCTTTCTTAAAATGCTCTCTGCATCGGAAGTAATCTTTTTATGCGCCTCTAAAGATTTACTTGGATCACAAAACCAATATAACTCAATCTTATTAAATTGATGAAGTCTTATTAAACCTTTAGTATCCCTTCCGTAACTTCCAGCTTCTCTTCTAAAACATGGGCTATATGCAACATACTTAATAGGTAACTGCTTAGAATCAAGAATCTCATTCTTATGAATAGCAGTGAGCGGAACTTCAGCTGTTGGAGAAAGCCATAAGTCGTCATTTGAACACTTAAAACTTTCATTTGAAAATTTAGGTAATTGTCCAGACCCCCTAAGGCTTTCCGAATTTACTAAGGCTGGAGGCATTAACTCTAAATAACCGTTTTTAGTATGCATATCGAGCATGAAATTAATCAATGCTCTTTCTAATTTTGCACCATTACCAATAAGAGTAATAAAACGACTTTTAGATATTTTTGTTGATTTTACAGAGTCAAAAATATTAAGAATTTCGCCTATTTCCCAGTGTGATTTAATATCCTCTTTTCTAAAAGGATCTCCCCAAGTTTTTATTTGTACATTATCACTTTCGTCTTTTCCAATAGGTGCATCTTTGCTAGGCAAATTGGGTAAATTATAAATCTCATCATCAACTTGTTTATCTAATATTCTTTGTTTCTCTTCAAGTTCAGAAATTTTGATTCTGTATTCGTTTCCCTTTTTCTTTAAATCATTAAGTTCTTGTGAATTATTATTTTGTGATTTCTCGATTACTCGTCCTATTGATTTGCTTAATTTTTTACTCTCTGATTGGAGGCTGGATATTTCTATATCAATTTGTTTTTTCTTAAGAGTTAATTCGTGTATGTGGGATATGTTATAAACTTTTCCTCTCAGGGATAAATTCTCTTCAACAGATGTTGGATTTTCTCTTATTAATTTTTGATCTAACACTCTTTTTTTTTTAATACCTTAATCAAGATAGTTAATCTCGATTCATTATTTGGGATTTTTGATAAAAAATTAACTTAATTATTGATTCCTAACTTATAGGTTTTTTAAAAAGTTAAATTTTAGTTACGATGCAAAACGAGCCCGACCAGTAGATGACCATTCTTTTAGTAAATCAATTTGCTCTTTAGCTGTTCTGGATAAGGGGACTAATTCTGAAACTGCCTTTATTAAATCTTTCTCAGTAAGCTCTCTATTCTCAGAGAATGAAATGTGCATTCCCTCTATTACTGCTTGTTCGAGTTCTGCACCTGAGAATCCATCTGTTCTTCCGACTAT
Organism: uncultured Prochlorococcus sp.; assembly: GCA_902572915.1. GTDB lineage: Bacteria > Cyanobacteriota > Cyanobacteriia > PCC-6307 > Cyanobiaceae > Prochlorococcus_A. The sequence goes on along the minus strand of CACGHR010000016.1, from coordinate 9,318 downwards.
GGTGGTGAGTGGGAAACTATAACTCGGTCGTCTTTTTTTTAAGTGTAAATCCAGAATGCTTAATCTTTCTTCGGAATTTGGTAAATCAAGAAAAAATATCTCATCAAATCTACCTTTCCTTAGTAATTCAGCAGGAAGTTTATCTATAGCATTAGCAGTAGCAATTACGAAAACAGCAGATTCTTTTTCAGCCATCCAAGTAAGTAAACTTGCCAAAACCCTTTGACTTGTTCCTCCATCACTTCTAGCATCGCCACCAAACCCCTTATCAATTTCATCGATCCAAAGAATACAAGGTGACATTGCCTCAGCTCTAGAAATTGTTTCTCTTGTTCTTGCTTCGCTTGAACCAACAAGGCTAGAAAATAGTCTCCCCACGTCTAACCTAAGAAGTGGCATCGACCAACTCCTGGAAATTGATTTTGCAGTAAGTGATTTCCCTGTTCCTTGCGCTCCTACAAGTAAGACCCCCTTGGGAATAGGTAGTCCATATTCTCTAGCCTCTTTAGAAAAGGCCCTATATCTTTGATTAAGCCAAACTTTTAAAACATTTAAACCACCGATATCATCTTGACTTGATTTAGCTTCGAAAAATTCTAAAATTTCACTTCTGGCTATAACTTGTTTTTTTTCTTCAAGAATATCTTTAATATCCTCTTTACTTATTTTTCCTCTTTGAGCAAGGGCCTTGGCAGTGACTTGCTTTACTTTTATTTCGGTTAATCCACTTGAAGCTATAGAAAGTTCATTTAAGTCTTGTTCCTCAAGATTTGAATTTGTATTAAGAGCAATCTTTTTTATTAGATTTTTCAATTCTTTTTGATCAGGCAAAGGTAAGTTAATAATTGTCAACAATTCATCCAGATCTTCTGATGATGAAAATAGATGAGAACTAATAATTAAATTATTACTGGTTTCCTTAAGCGATGAAGATAGTTCTTTAATAGTTCTATTAATAGATGGATCATCATAAAATTTATGAAAATCTTTTACTAATAAAACTGTTGAAATTTCAGAACTTTGTTCCTTAAGCCAATTAAGTACTCCTAATGGATTGTTAGAAAATTTGCCTTCTTCATTTATTAATCCTTTAATACCACTAACACAATCCCAGCAAACAAATCTTTTTATATTTAATTTTTCACAAGAGAAACTAACTAATTTTTCTAATCTTTCCTCTTCTTTAGTCCTTACCCAAATTAATGAAGCTCTTGATTTTATAAGTAATTCTAAATTTTTACACCAAGAATTCATTATTTAAGACTTAGGCTATTTTTTATTGTTAGGCTCAAAAGGTAATCTTTTATCAGATATTGTTGAAGCAGAAGAAGTTACTACTTCATTTTTTGCCATTAATTGTTGATCCAAAATTTTCTGTAAATTTTCAGGAAGAGCTTCCTTGTTAAGAAGATAGGTCTGGAATGCTTGAAAAATGTTAGCAACAACCATATATAGTAATACACCTGCTGGGAGTGGGAAAAAGAGAAACATACCAGTAATCATTATTGGAGTGATTTTATTAGCTGTTGATTGCTGTGGGTTTGCAGGCATTCCCTGGCTAGACAATAATTGAGAGAGTAGTAAAGTTAATCCAAAGGCACCAACAAGAGCTGCAATATCCCAATTAACTGATCCATCTACATAGAAGCCTACCTGGCCAAGTGCCTTTATAAAGAGGAATCCACTCTTAGCGGCTAGGCCTGTAATTTTGGCTTCAACTGTTGCATCCCCTGGTTTAATAGCAGTTACTATTCCATCGTCGGAGACTTTTAAATTTTCGGAACCTTTTGAAACTGTCCAAGTAGGGAGAAATTTTGAACCATTATCGTATTTAGAAAGGACTTCCGAATAACTGTTGCCATTAGTTGTTTGTAAATTTATTTTTACTGATTCTTCTGTTCCTAGCTTTGTCCCATTTGGAATGGTAGCTATTACAGGGAAATGAGACTTTTCTGTAATGAATATAGAGTGTCTAGGAGACTTATAAGGTTTTGGGTCAATAGCTGCAATTTGATCTTGGGGAACAACCTTTAGGTTTATGTTGTAGGGAACATCAGCAAATGGTGAACCTCTTAGGGTTGCAAACAATGCAAATAGAACAGGCATTTGCACAATTAATGGAAGACAACCGGCGAGAGGGCTTCCAAACTCATTCATTAGTTTTCCTAATTCTTCTTGCTGTTTCTTTGGATCAGCAGAAAACTTAGATTTTATTTCTGCCTGCCTTTTTTGCATTACTGGCTGAGCAATCTTCATCCTCCTTGCACTTCTTATTGATCCAGCGCTTAAGGGGAAAAGTGCAATTCTAATAACTACTGTTAATGCAACAATTGCTAAACCATAACTAGGGACTAAACCGTAGAAAAAATCTAGAATAGGGATGAGTAGTTTTTCAGAGATGAACCCTATCACGATGTTAAAAAGAGTGTAAATTTACTAGACATTTTATTTTACAGGAAAAAAAGTTTTTTGTAATTAATTTATTTAGGATTTAGTAGCAAAACCTTCTACCTCTTTGAGATTTAGTGATTGTGATTTTTTTATTATATTTTCTTCAATAAACTTTTGCTTTTCTCTAAAAAGAGGTAATGATTTCATCTCAACCTTGGAGCCATCATTAAGAATAAGAACCATATCACCGTATGACCCAAACCCCCTTGGAATAGATCTAACTTCTTCAATATTACTTAGTGCAACTTGTGTTTTGTTTTTGCCAAACCATCCTCCATTAATTGTAATTCTTTTGTTTGTAATTTTATATCTCAACCACAATGCTCTAACTATTGCGGCAAAGGTAAATGGTAAACCAAGAATAGTAATTCCTGCGATTAGATTTATGATTAAATCACTTTTTGCAGGACCACCTTCGTAAAAGGCTACTTCATTCATGTTAATCATTTGATTAGACGAGATTTGAACATTAAGTTTTGAAATTCCTCCAAAATTTTACTTTCATCATTGCAGAAATTCTCAAATTTAAGGTTAACAAGTAACCAATAAGGTTTGTGGTTATTTATTTTTTGTATGTTTGTTAATAACCAATCTTGCATAATTCTTCTTAATTTATTTCTATCTACAGCTTTTTTTGAAACTTTTTTACTTATGGCAATTGCTACTCTCAAATTGTTTGCTGTATTTCTTGGTTTGTGGGATAGAAGGATTTCCGGGTTTGATTTTGCCAGCTTGAAAGTCATTAATTTTCCATGATATTTTATTGAATTTTTATGAATATAGTTAAAAGTTCTATGACCTTTTAATCGCATGTCTTTAGGTAAGGCCATTGTTTATTTAAAGTCAGACAGCTACTCTCTCTCTACCTTTTTGTCTTCTGCTTTTAATAACTCTTCTTCCTGTATGAGAACGCATTCTTACCCTAAAACCAGAAACACGTTTTCTTTTTCTTGAGGTTCCGCCAAAAGTTCTTTTAGTCATTTTTTTTATTATCCATAATTAATTTATCATTTAATCGATCACTATAGTCCAGCTTCCTAAATAACTTGAAACTGATGTTCCTTTAGTTTGTCCATATGAATGAAATTGAAATAGTCCGGATTTTTTTGGATTAAACACTTTTAAGACAATTGCATAACTGTCTTTATTAGAAGGAATTGGGCTGTAGGGGTAAATGTTTATTGAACGTAGGGATGATTCATCAGTATTAATTTCAATATCAGCTGGAATATCTTCTAGACATTTAGTTCGGTCCTGGAACCCACCTATTCTTACTTTACAAAGACTAATCTTTTCTGTATTAAGAGTTGCTTTAAAGGTTTTAGGGATAGCTAGATTTATTTTTAAAAGATCATTTTTCCTATCGGAAGGTCTCAAGAAAAAATATATTTTATTTCTAAATCTCGCTTTGTTTTCTTTTTGATACCACTTTAATCTTCTGAATCCAGAGTCTTGGTCCCATTGAAATTCCAATCCTGCTTTAGCATCTTTGACATGATTTAAGAATGGAGTTGAAACTAAAATTGTAGGAATTAGAAAAAATCTTAAAATTTTAAAATTTAAAGCAAGTTTTTTTGTTTTTATCATTGACGTAAGTAAGTTTAAAGAGTTAATTAGGCCTATCTAAATTTAGAGTAAAAATTGTTTTACTAAGATTAACATCTATCTGTCCTTAATTTTGATGCGCCTCTTAAATAAGGATGGTTTACAATGGAATTTCTTGGTAATAACGCTTGTGCCATTATTCTTATGCAAAAATCTACATCATTAGGGACATGCATTTGTTGACAGTCTAAAAATGCTACTGAATCAAGTCCATTACATTTTCTCGCAATTGAGGCAGGGAAACATGCATCCAAATCTTTTGTTGCAGTGAATGTAATTGATAGTAGGTTGGATTTAATCAGATTGTTGCGTGAAATTAATTCATCTATTAATTCTACTACTGCATCTTCAATTCCCTCAATAGAATTTTCAGATGCTGTAGTAGCTCCTCGAATAAATGTAATTTTATATTCATCTTTCATTTTTTATGCCTATTAATTTAGGGTTTATATAACCAGAGTATTTTATTGGAAGAATCAAGCTCAAAAAAGATATTATTGAAAACTCTTTCAATAATTTTACTTCCAGGAATTAGTCCAAGTATTTTCTTTTTTTTCTTACCAAATGTTAAAGGCTGAATTTTAGGATCAATATCAACCATTTTTGCAGCAAGTTCTCGCGCAACAAATTCATCTCCAATTTCATCAACGAGACCTAATTCTTTTGCTTGGGTTCCAGTGAAAATTCTTCCATCGGCAAATTTTCTTACTTCTTCAACAGGTAAATTTCTTCCTTCAGCAACAGCTTCAGTAAATTGGTTGTAACTTTCATCTATAAGACCTTGGAGCAGTCTTCGACCCTCGTCACTTAAAGGTTTATCTGGAGAAAGTATATCTTTAAATACACCGCTTTTTACAGTCTCAAATTTTACACCCACTTTATCAAATAATTCAGATAAATTATTTCCCCTTATAATTACACCAATTGAACCTGTGATTGTTCCGGGATTCGCAACTATTTTGTCAGATGCAACACCGATGTAAACACCTCCCGATGCGGATATATTGCCAAAACTTGCGATGACTTTACATCCTTTATCTTTTAGTCTTTTAATAGCAGAATATATTTCTTGGCTGTCACCAACAGTTCCTCCTGGTGAATCAATTCTCACGATTAAGGCAGGAAATTCTCTATCTTCAATTTGTTTAAGAGCTTTAAGAACTGAAACTCTTGTTGAACTTGTAATAGGCTCATCAATTACGATACGAGCCATTCTTTTTTTTGACTTTCGTCTAAAAGGCCAAATCATTCTTTTAAGGTAAATACATAAAACTACTTTAAAAAGATTATCAGCAGACCTAATGAATTCAATCCTAAATTGGTTTTTTATGATACTCCCTTTTGCACTTTGGGGAACTTCAATGGCGGCTATGACTCCCTTAGTAACTAGTGCTGGGCCTGAATTAGTGGCTTCTTTGAGATTACTTCCTGCAGGAATACTTGTTCTAATTACAACATATTTCTTAAAAAGAGATTTGAAAATTTATAAGTGTGACTTGAAATGGTTTTTTGTTTTTACAATTGTCGACGCTACTTTTTTTCAATTATTTTTGACATATGGAATTGAAAAAACTGGAGCAGGTCTAGGCTCTGTGTTGATAGATTCTCAGCCCCTTTTAGTTGCTATTTTGGCAAGGGCAATTTTTGGAAATTTGATTAATCCAATAGGATGGTTAGGCTTACTTTTTGGCTTGGGAGGAATAGTATTCTTAGGAGTTCCCCAAGAGTTTCTAGGGAATTGGTGGTTAATGTCTGATATAACTAGGACTGATGTGGCGTTTAACTTTGGAGAGCTCTGGATGCTTGCAGCCTCGCTTGCTATGGCACTAGGAACTATTTTAATTAGATTTACTTGTACTAAAAGTGATCCAGTTGCAGTAACGGGTTGGCACATGGTTTTAGGGAGTGTGCCCTTAATTATTAAGTATTGCTTAAAATCAAATTTTCAAATAATCCCAGATTGGTCAATATTTGATTGGGGACTAATGTCATTTGCAAGTATTTTCGGAGGAGCAATAGCTTATGGATTGTTTTTTTATTTTGCTAATAATAAAGAAATAACTGGATTTAGTACTCTTGCATTTTTAACTCCAGTATTTGCTCTTCTAAGTGGAGGTGTTTGGTTAGATGAGAGACTTACGATTGTTCAATGGATAGGGGTAGTTTTTGTTCTTATTTCGGTATTTTTTGTTAGCCAGAGACAGTCTCTATGGGAAAATAAGCTTAGTAGTAATATTTATTTGTTTTTTGGTTTAATAAAGCCTAAATAATGCACATAGTTTTGATTAGTACTCCAATAGGTTTTCTGGGAAGCGGTAAAGGTGGAGGAGTTGAATTAACTTTAAATTCCTTAGTTTCAGGGTTGCTTTCTTTAGGTCACTCAGTAGATGTGATAGCACCTGGGAATTCTAAATTACATAAAGGTAATGAAAAAGCAAAATTACATTTTGTAGAAGGGGAGGATCAAATTAGTTGGCAGCATCAAAATTATAATTCTCCTGTAACTATCCCAGACAATTCACTTTTAGCAGGAATGCTTGAAAAAGGATTAGATATTGCTAAGCAAGCAGATGTATTGTTGAACATGTCTTTTGATTGGTTGCCTATTTGGATGACTTTAAATTTAGAGATACCTATTGCACACATTATTAGTATGGGTTCTGAAAGTTCAGTAATAAGTAATTTAATCTCAAAAGTATATTCTAAACATCCATATAATTTTGCTTTTCATTCAAAAATACAGGCCGATGATTATCCATTTATAAAAAAACCAATAATTATTGGTAATGGTTTTAAATTAGATAATTATACTTTTCAAGATTCAGTGAAAGGATCTTTGGCGTGGGTTGGGAGAGTGGCTCCGGAGAAAGGTTTAGAGGATGCTGTTTATGTTGCTAATAAACTTGGCGAAAAACTAAAAGTTTGGGGAGTTAAAGAAGATGAGACCTATGCCTCAAAGATAGAAAAATCTTTCCCTAAAGGAACTATAGATTGGATGGGCTTTTTATCAACTAATGAATTACAAAAAGAACTTGGAAAATGTAGGGTGCTGTTAAATACTCCGAAATGGAATGAGGCATATGGAAACGTAGTTGTTGAAGCGTTGGCTTGTGGGGTGCCAGTTATAGCTTATAAAAGGGGAGGCCCTAGTGAAATTATTCAGCATGGGCAAACAGGGTATCTTGCTAATCCTGATGATAAAAAAAATATGCTTTCTTATGTCGAGATTATTGAAAAAATAGAGCGCAAGAAATGCAGAGAATGGGTAGAAAAAAATGCGTCCACGGATATATTTGCTAATAAGGTTGTGAACTGGCTTAATAAGGTAAAGCACGAATATTAAGAAAATAGATAATATTAAATGATTCTTATTAAGCAAAAAAAAAGGCTCATAACCTTACTAATAGTTTTAGTTTGTGGGATCATAATATTTTTCTTAGGTATAGGTAGTACGGGACTGGTGGATGAAACTCCACCTTTATTTGCCGCTGCTGGACGGGCAATGAGTGAATCTGGTGATTGGTTAACTCCAAAAGTAAATGGAATGTTACGTTTTGACAAACCACCGCTAATTTATTGGTTAATGGGTTTTTTTTACTCATTACCGAAAAACGAGATTTGGGATAGTTTCGGGACATTTTCAGCAAGACTCCCTTCAGCTTTGTCCTCATTATTTTTAATGTTGATGATTGGAGATACGTTGTTTTGTTGGCCACAGAAGGGTGATAGGCAATCTCTCACTCCAATAGTTGCATCATTAGGATTTGGGCTGTCTCCATTCATAATTATTTGGAGTAGGACTGCCGTTAGCGATGCTCTTTTAACTGGAACATTAGGGATTAGCCTACTATTTTTTTGGAGAAGAATGGCATCTAAAAGTAATGATCAATGCATTTCTGCTTGGGTATTTTTAGGGTTTTCAATTTTAACTAAAGGTCCTGTTGCCTTTGTTTTGGCATTATTGACTATTACATCTTTTTTAATAAGTCAGAAGGATTGGAAAACGTTGCTCGACAAAATAAACCCTAAAAAAGGTATTCTAATAACAATTTTTATAAGTGTTCCATGGTACATTTTAGAACTAATAAAAGAGGGAAAGCCTTTTTGGGACAACTTTTTTGGCTATCATAACTTTCAAAGATATACATCAGTTGTCAATAATCATACTGAACCATTCTGGTTTTTTCTTTACGTAATGATATTAGCTTCTTTGCCATTCACTCCTTTTTTGTATCACGGTATATTTGAAGCTTTTAAAGACTTCTTGAAAAGTTTCAAAGAAAGTAGCAAGGTTAGTGAAACTCTTTATACATATTCTCTTTGCTGGTTTATATCAGTTTTCATCTTCTTTAGTATTTCTGCGACCAAACTACCAAGTTATTGGTTGCCAGCAATTCCAGCCGCAGCAATTTTAATCAGTAATAGCTTTCTAAACTTGAAAAATATAAATAAAACTTATTTATATTTCTGGATTTTTAATATTTTGATTTTGTTTGGCTTTTCATTAGCATTCTTTTTTAGATCAAATATTTGGCTAAGTTCTATAAATGATCCTGAGATGCCTAATCTTGCAAATGAATTAATAAGTTCTGGGATAATTTTCAAGGCCAAATTGTTTGTCTCTGCATTTACACTTCTTGCAATAATATTGTTTTATTTAAAGTCTAAAAATATTTTTGTTTATCTTCAAATTTTACTTTTATTAGGGCAATCTTTTTTGATGTCGCCAATCAGAAAATTAGCAGATACTTCTAGGCAATTACCTTTAAGGAATATCTCAAAATTAATTTCAGATATTCGTGAAGGTAATGAAACCTTAGCAATGATTGGGATAAGGAAACCTTCTTTACATTATTATTCGAGACAAATAGTTTTTTATGAGCCAAATACTAAAGTAGGAATAATTAACCTATCAGATAGACTAAAAACTGATAGGAGAGAAAATTATGATGATCAACCTGATTATGAATACAAATCTTTATTGGTCGTGATAGATGAATACTCTTCGCGCGAACAGCACTGGTCAAATATTAATCATCAGAAATTGGGTGAATATGGTATTTATAATTTATGGCGAATTCAGAAAAGTGATTTGAATAAGTATTCGGAATTTTTAGTTAATAGCGGTTATAAATCTGATTGGGAAAATAGAAAAGTTGAGAAATTTTAACAAAGCTTCTTTTTAAGAAGAGCGTTTTTAAGATCATCAAGACTGCATTTAGTGGGAATCTCAATTTTATCCAAATCTTCAAGTAATTCGAG
>CACGHR010000015.1 GCA_902572915.1 uncultured Prochlorococcus sp. | reverse complement strand
CAGATGTTCAATTATCAGTAAAAGCATTAACAGATAAAGATAAAGAGGATTTAAAATTCGGCTTATCTGAAGGAGTTGACTGGATAGCTCTTAGCTTCGTGAGAAATCCATCAGATATAAACGAGATAAAAGATTTAATTAATAAGAATGGTCACTCTACTCCAGTAGTTGCAAAAATTGAAAAATTTGAAGCAATAGATCAAATTGATACTGTATTACCCTTATGTGATGGGGTTATGGTTGCAAGAGGGGATTTGGGAGTAGAAATGCCCGCTGAAGAAGTTCCTCTTCTACAAAAGGAATTAATAAGAAAAGCTAATTCATTAGGTATACCAATAATTACCGCGACTCAAATGCTTGATTCCATGGCTTCAAATCCAAGACCTACTAGGGCTGAAGTAAGCGATGTTGCCAATGCAATATTGGATGGAACTGATGCGGTTATGCTTTCAAATGAGACTGCAGTTGGTGATTATCCTGTAGAAGCAGTAGAAACTATGGCAACAATAGCAAGAAGGATTGAAAGGGATTATCCGCTCAAATCTATAGATAGTCACTTACCTAGTACGATACCAAATGCTATTAGTGCAGCAGTTAGTAATATAGCAAGACAACTTGATGCAGGAGCTATAATTCCTTTAACCAAATCGGGTTCTACTGCTAGAAATGTAAGTAAATTTAGGCCGCCAACTCCCATTTTGGCGATTACCACAGAAAGTAGTGTGGCGAGAAGGTTGCAATTAGTTTGGGGAGTTACTCCGATAGTAGTTAAAAATGATGATAGAACAGCAAAAACATTTAGTGTAGCTATGCAAATTGCACAGGAAATGGGGATACTTATTGAGGGTGATTTAGTTGTCCAAACTGCAGGTACACTTACTGGTGTTAGCGGGTCTACAGATTTAATAAAAGTAGGTTTAGTAAGGAAGATTGTTTCAAGAGGAATTTCCATTGGTGAAATTGGAGTTACAGGAAAAGCTAGAATAATAAAAGATAATCTTGATATATCATTAATTTGTCCTGGAGAAATTTTATTCGTTCCCAAAGAGCAATTGGAAAATATTCCATTATCTAAAAATATTGCTGGAATTGTTACGAACCAACATGTAGATGAAGTTTATTCATTATTTAACAAAAAAAATAAGAAGATTTCTACAATTTGTAATTTAGAAAATATTAATGTTCATCAAATTATTAATGGTGATCTTATAACTTTGCAGCTTAATGAAGGTGTTATTTATAAGGGACAAATAGAAGATGACGAAGAAGCTTTAGATAAATATAAACATGTCTAGAAACATCTCAATAAAAGAGGCCCTAGGAATGGCTACCAAAACATTAGTATCAAACAAATTGAGAAGTTCGTTAACCATGTTGGGGATAATAATAGGAAATGCCTCTGTAATTACACTCGTTGGGCTTGGCAGGGGTGCCCAAACATTAGCAAAAAATCAATTAAGTAATTTAGGTGCAAATGTATTATTTATTGTCCCCGGAAATAATGATACAAGAAGAAGAGGTATTTCATTTCCCAAAAACTTAGTTTTAGAAGATGCAATAGCTATAAATAATCAAGTTCCAAGTGTTAAAAAAGTAGCTCCTCAAATATCAGCAAACGAAATAGTTCAATCAAATTCTAAGAGCCTTAATATATCAATTGCAGGAGTAACTCCTGAGTTCCTTGAAGTTAGGAGCTTTGAAGTTGATAAAGGTAGATTCTTATCTGAAAGTGATCTTAAAAGTGCAAGAAGTTATGTAGTAATAGGTCCTGATCTAAAAGATGAATTTTTCAAAAATAAATTTTCATCCCTTGGGGAAAAAATCAGAATTAAAGATCATACATATGAAATAATAGGAATATTAAAACCTAAAGGAGCTGTATTTGGAAGTAATCAAGACAAGAATGCATATATTCCATTAACTACAATGGTTAATAGGATTACAGGAAAGGATCCTACTTATGGTGTAAGTTTAAGTTTCATTAGTGTTGAAGCTAAAAACAAAAATTCAACAAGTGCTGCAAAATTTCAAATAACTAATTTATTAAGACAAAGACATAATATAACAAGAGATGATGACTTTGCAGTTAGATCGCAAGAAGATGCCTTAAATATAGTAACTAATATTACTAGTGGCCTTACATTTCTTTTGGCAGGTATTGGAGCGGTATCTCTAATAGTTGGAGGTATAGGAATTATGAATATTATGCTTGTTTCTGTTAGCGAAAGAACAGAGGAGATAGGGCTTAGAAAAGCAATCGGAGCTAAACAGTTGGATATATTAATTCAATTTTTAATTGAAGCATTGATTTTATCAACAATTGGGGGATTAATAGGAACGACAACAGGATTATCAGGCGTATTTCTCTTATCACTGATAACACCACTTCCTGCATCTGTTGGGATGACAACAACGCTCTCTACCATGATCATTTCAGGATCAATAGGTTTAATCTTTGGTGTTTTACCTGCAAAAAGAGCTTCTAAATTAGATCCGATTGTTGCATTAAGAAGTTTATAAATAGAATTTATAATCATGCTCAATTTTTCTAAATTGATTGAGATACTAGTGAGTATTCAGTTATTAATAATCTCAACAATGATACCTGTTTATATTCCACTACCATTTATCTATAAATCTTATAATAGCTTTGAGGTTCCAATCACATGGCAAGTACCAACCTTAATTTTATTAACACTCCTATTTAATAGAGCGGTAATTTTCAGAGCATTTACTATTTATATTTTTGTAGGATTATTTATGTATCCAATTTTTCATGAGGGTGGTTCAATAGGATATTTACTTACTCCAAACTTTGGTTATTTATTAGGTGCATATCCATTAATTAAAATAATAGATAATTTAAATAAAAAAAATAAAGTAAATATTGGAAATTTTTTACTTAATGGATTTTTAGCAATTGTTGCTATGCATTTAACGGGAATATTTTATAATCTCTTTCAAATATTTTATTTTAATCAATTTGATATATTTTTATATAACCTAGGAAAATACTCCGTAGGTAAAATTGGATATCACTTAATAATGCTTTTTCCATTAATATTATTAATTAATCCTATAAAATATTTAAAATATAAGAAAAGATGATTAGTAAAATTCAAACTAAATTATATTTTATATTTTTAAGTATATCTATAGTTTTGATAGATCAAATTACAAAATATTTAATGTTTGACTATAAGAGTATATTTATAAATAAGGATTTTCTTTTATTTAAATTATCATATGTAAAAAATTACGGGGCAGCATTTAATATTTTTAGCGGAAGTAGAATATTTTTATCTATTATAAGCCTTACTTTTTCAATAATACTTATATTTTTAATACTAAATAAAAATTTTTATAAGATATTAGACCTCTACTCTTATAGTTTAATTCTTGGTGGAACTGTTGGTAATGGTTTAGATAGGTTATTAAAAGGATATGTTATTGATTTTATAAATTTAAATATAATTGATTTTCCTGTATTTAATATTGCAGATATATCAATTAATCTTGGTTTTATTTTAATAATATATAGTCTTTATAAAAAAATAGATAATTATGAATTACTGGAAAATTAAGTATTTTAAATATTTATTTTTTATCTTATTTTTATATATTATTTTTTCAATTTCTCAAAAAATATTAAATATATATTCAATTTTAATTTTAATAATTATTATTTATACATTCTATATGGTAGATAAAAAATTATTTAAAAAAATAGTTTATAAAGTTATTTACAGAAATAAAAAGAATAAATTTTTCTTTAAAAATACATATGGAGCTGCAAGAACAAGTTTAGATGGGATAGAAAAAATCAATAAAAAGATTACTGACAAAGTTAAAGTTGAATTATTAAATTATGAAAAAAATAAACTTGAGTTTCAATTAAAAACAGGAGATTACAAAGTTACTCTATTTGGAGCAGGCTCATCAGGAAAAACATCAATAGCACGATCATTATTGAAAAATATTATCGGAAAAACTTCAGCTAAAATAGGTACAACAAAAGAAATAAATAGTTATAAGATTCGTATACCAATATTAAGGAGAAACATCAATATAATTGATACTCCAGGATTATTCGAACCATCTGAAATTGGCGAAGAAAGAGAAAAATTAACAATCTTACAAGCAACTAATTCTGATTTAGTTCTCTTTGTCTTAGATCAGGACATAAATAAATATGAAAACTATTTAATTAAAGAATTACTGAAAATTGGTAAAAAAATAATAATAGTGCTTAATAAATGTGATTTAAGGTCAATGGATGAAAATAACCTCATTAAAGAAAATATAATTTCTATTACATCCGCAAAAAAAAATAAAATTTCTGTTGTTCAAACAACTGCAGTACATCAATCATCACCATACAAAAAATCAGTAGCATTAAATTTATCTCCAGATGTAGGAAGTTTATTTAGAGAGATAATAGAAACTCTTGATAGTACTGGAGAGGAGTTATTAGCTGACAATATATTATTTCGATCAAATAAATTGGGCATTAAAAGTAAAAATTTCATACAAGAACAAAGATATTTAATGTCCAACAAGGTAATTAATAAATACACGTGGATTACAGGAGGAGTAATACTCGTTAATCCACTACCTGCTGTGGATTTTCTTACGACCACTTCGGTAAATGTTCAAATGATAATGGAATTATCAAAAATATATGAAATAAAACTTACCAAAAAAGATGCAAAAAATCTATCGAAATCATTACTAAGTACTTTAGCTAAATTAGGAATTCTGAAGGGAGGGCTAGCAATAATTTCTCCTGCTTTAGCTACAAGTTTGACTAAAATAATTATATCTAAATCAATACAGGCTATTACAGCAGGCTGGTTGCTTAGGATAGTAGGACTTAGTTTAATTGAGTATTTTAAAAATGGACAGGATTGGGGAGATGGAGGAATTCAAGAAGTAGTAGATAAGATTTACAGAATAAGCAAGCGAGAGGAGATTTTAAATAGCTTCATCAAAGAAGCTATTTCAAAAATTGAAATCAAAAAATATTTTAAATCAAAAAGAAGGTTGCCACCATCTCCTATGTAATGTTCGATAATTGATCATTAAGAAAAGTTCTAAAGTCGAAGATAGTTATTAAAAGCAAATATGTAATACAAATAGCTATAGAGATAAAACCTGTCAATATTGCTATTATTTTTGATCTAGAGATATTCATTAATGATGATCTAGAAATTTCAAAAGTTCCTCAATGTGAGACTCTTTAGTATTATAGTTTCCCATTACTACTCTTAAAAAATATTTCCCTTTAAATTTTGGTCTAGAAAGCATAAAATTATTTTTCATTAGTTCATTAATTTTAGTTTGAGTCCAGTGCTCTGTATCTTTTGGTGAAATTCCCCTAGGTAAGAATGAAACAATATGTAAAGGACCTGAATATATTTCAAATTTATTTTTATTAATATTTTTTATAAAAAAATCCTTCCTTTTAATTGATGATTTTAATATATCTTCTATTCCATTCAGGCCTAAAAAACGTAACCCAAGCCATAGTTTTATAACCTCTGCAGGTCTAGAACCTTGTATGCCTATTTCTCCTCTGTTTATGATATTTTTTTTAGATGATATGTATGGAAGTCCAGTGGAAAATGTATTTTCTAAAGTATTGATATTTGATACTAATAACAAAGATGACGTCTTTGTAATGCCAATTATTTTTTGAGGATTTATGGTAATGGAGTTTGCTTGATTAATATTATTTAAACCTTCTGTTGGGAAAGAAGTTACAGCAAAAATACCTCCAATGGAGCCATCAATATGTAACCATATATTTTTTTCTTTGCATATTTCACTTATGTCTTTTATGGGATCAATTGCTCCTCTTATTGTTGTACCTAGAGTGGCAACAATAGCAAAGATTTTTTTATTATCAATAAAACATTTATTTATAGTTTTTTTAAGATTTTGTATATCCATACAACCTTTATCATCAGTTTTAATCCTGACAAGATTACCTTCATCAAGACCCATTATTCTCATACATTTAATAAAGGAGGAATGAGCATCTTCGCTAACAATTAATACGGAATTAGGATCTGAACCCAATCCGGCATCATGTCTTGCTGCTACAAGTGCATTCAAATTACTTAAAGTGCCTCCACTAGCTGCTATGCCTCCTGAATAATCATTAAACCCTATTTTCCTTGCAAACCATTGGCATAATGATTCCTCAAGCAAAGTAACACTAGGAGACAATTCGTAAGCAAGAAGATTATTATTTAAACCAGCAGCTATTAAATCTCCTAAAATAGAAAAAATCAAAGGAGGGGGATCAAGATGCGCTAGAGATCCGGGATGAACGGGATTAAATGAATTATTCAGAAGGGATTGAATCTCATAAAACAAATTTTCTGTAGAATTTCCATCCTCATCAGGCATTAAACACTTGAAATTCTCATCAAAGGGTAATGGACCATATTTCTCAGCTTTAGAGAACCAATCAGAGAGAATTTGAGTTGCTCTATTAAGGAGATTAATTAAATTATCATTAGTCCCTAGATACGAAGGGAAGTATAAATCTTTTTTATTTATTAAGTCTTCAGTCATCAGATAAGATATCTATAAATAAGTCTATTCTCAATATTGGTAAATGAGGTATATTTTAGAAAATCTAAATAGTAATAAAGAGCAACAGAAAGAAATAACTATTTCAAAATACTCTAAATGGATGAACTCTATATTGAGAAGATCAGAAGAAATTGGAAAAGTTGAGTTGCCAATCTGTTCAATAATATTAGATGAGAGAGGAAGATGTATTGGAAGAGGGGTTAACAGAAGAAATGTAAATAAAGATCCATTAGGTCATGCTGAGATAATGGCATTAAGGCAGGCATCCCTAATAAAAAATGATTGGAGATTTAATGAATGTATTATTATCACAAATTTAGAACCATGTACCATGTGTGCATCGGCACTTATTCAAGCAAGAATGGGTAAGGTTGTATTTGGTGCCTACGATAAGAAAAGAGGTGGATTTGGGGGCTCGATTGACCTATCAAAGCATAAAAGTTCTCATCACAAGATGGAAATTGTAGGGGGTATTTTAGAAAACGAATGCAGTCAAGTTTTACAATTATGGTTTAAAAAGTTGAGGACTCAAAAATAGAAAATTTTTTTAATTCAGTATCAAATAGGTTTAATAATCTGTCTACATTCTCATCACTTGAGTTAAAGCCCATTAATCCTATGCGCCATACCTTACCAGACAATTCTCCAAGTCCATTTCCTATTTCTATTCCAAAATTTCTTAAAAGATGATTTCTAAAACCATCTCCATCAACTGCTGGTGGGATCTTAACTGTTGTGAGAGTTGGCAATCGATAATCCTTTGATACATGTAATTCCATGCCTAGACTTTCCAAACCATTCCACAATTTCTTTGCATTAGTATTATGTCTATTCCAAACATTCTCTAAACCTTCATTTGCAATTAATCGTAAACCTTCACGAATAGCAAAATTCATATTTACTGGGGCGGTATGATGATAAACGCGATCAGAACCCCAATATTTATTTAAAAGGGACAAATCTAAATACCAGTTAGGAACTTTTGTTTTTCTTGAACTCAGTTTTTCTTCAGCCCTCTCATTCATTGTAAAAGGACTTAATCCAGGCGGGCAACTTAATCCTTTCTGGCTGCAACTATATGCTAAATCTATTTTCCATTCATCTATTAATAGTTTTAAAGCTCCAAGAGAAGTAACTGCGTCAACTAAAAACAAGCAGTTATTTTTTCTACATACATCACCAATTCCATCAAGAGGTTGTAGAACCCCACTAGATGTTTCAGCGTGAACAATAGCAAATATAGCTGGTTTTTTATTCTCTATTTCATACTTGATTTCTTCATAAGAAAAAGATTCACCCCAAGGTTTTTCCATAACAGATACATCTGCTTTATATCTAGTTGCCATATCAACAAGTCTGTCTCCAAAATATCCTTTTTTGGCTATGAGAATTTTTTCTCCTTCCTCTATAAAATTCGCTATTGAAGCTTCCATAGCTGCACTACCAGTACCACTCATTGGGAGTGTAAGACGATTATTGCATTGCCAGGTATATCTTAAAAGTTGTTGAACTTCAGACATTAATGAAATATATGCTTCATCTAAATGACCTATAGGATTCAAAGAAAGAGCATCTAAAACTTCTGGATGTGCGTTTGAAGGGCCTGGACCTAATAAAAGTCTAGAGGGAACATAAGTCTTTGAGAAATGAGATAAATTCTCTTCATTTAAAGCCGAAATAAGTTTTGCTTCTGTCAAAGCATTACATTCAATTACTTTTAAATTAAACTAATATCGACACATAAGCGATATTTATTTAAAGAAATTCATTCAATTTAAATATTTAGGTAAATAATTATTAAACTTATGACTTGAAACACTCAAAGAAGCCATCTAGTCTTAAAAAAAGTTACCGTTGATACATAACAAGAATCATCAAGTTATTAATTTCATATAAGGTATTACAAAATTATGTCTAAGTCTCCTCAAGATGTTTTAAGTCAAATTAAAGACGAAGGAATTGAACTCATCGATTTAAAATTCACTGATATTCATGGAAAATGGCAACATTTAACACTTACATCAGACATGATAGAGGAGGATTCTTTTACAGAAGGTTTAGCGTTTGATGGATCATCAATAAGAGGTTGGAAAGCAATTAATGCATCTGATATGTCAATGGTCCCTGATGCAAGTACAGCTTGGATCGATCCTTTTTATAAACATAAAACTCTAAGTATGATTTGCTCTATTCAAGAGCCAAGAAGCGGTGAACCTTATGACAGGTGTCCAAGAGCTTTAGCTCAAAAGGCATTAAAATATTTAGATTCTACTGGTATAGCAGATACTGCCTTTTTTGGACCAGAACCAGAATTCTTCTTATTTGATGATGTTAGATATGACTCTAAAGAAGGAGGTTGTTTTTATAGTGTAGATACTATTGAAGCACCATGGAATACAGGGAGGATAGAAGAAGGTGGAAACCTAGGATACAAAATACAATACAAAGAGGGGTATTTTCCTGTAGCTCCAAATGATACTGCGCAAGATATCAGATCTGAAATGCTTCTTCTTATGGGTGAATTAGGTATCCCCACAGAAAAACATCACCATGAAGTTGCTGGTGCCGGCCAACATGAGCTTGGAATGAAATTTGATTCTTTAATAAATGCTGCTGATAACGTAATGACATATAAATATGTGGTTAGAAACGTAGCTAAAAAGTATGGCAAAACAGCCACGTTTATGCCTAAGCCTGTATTTAACGATAATGGAACTGGAATGCATGTTCACCAAAGTTTATGGAAGAGTGGGCAGCCACTATTTTTTGGTGAAGGAGCATATGCAAATTTATCCCAAACAGCAAGATGGTACATCGGAGGCATACTTAAACATGCCCCTTCTTTCCTAGCATTTACTAACCCAACTACAAATAGTTATAAAAGATTGGTTCCTGGATTCGAAGCACCTGTAAATCTAGTTTATTCTGAGGGCAACAGATCAGCTGCAGTAAGAATACCTTTAACAGGTCCAAGTCCTAAAGCTAAAAGATTAGAATTCAGATCAGGTGATGCACTTGCCAACCCTTACTTAGCATTCTCTGTAATGATGCTTGCTGGTATTGATGGAATTAAAAATCAAATTGATCCTGGTGATGGAGTAGATGTAGATTTATTTGAACTTCCAGCTGATGAACTTGCTAAAATTGATACAGTACCTTCATCTCTAAATGATTCACTTAATGCGCTAAAAGCAGATAAGGATTATCTATTAGCTGGTGGAGTATTTACTGAAGATTTTATTGATAACTTTATCGATATAAAATACGAAGAGGTACAACAACTAAGACAAAGACCTCATCCACATGAATTTTTCATGTATTACGATGCATAATTAAAAGAATACATTTGTTTAAATTAATCAATTTGAGAAATATCACAAAATATTCTCAAATTGATTTTTTTTTTGTTGAAATAGATATATATAAATTGAAAAATGGCTAGGGAATCTATTTCAAAAATTGCATATAAAACGCTACAACAAAGTAAAAGCATTGCAGGTTTCGCTCACAAGCAGATCAGCTCAAGATTAATGAATTTTATTCTTCCCGATTCTAAGCTTGAAAATTTTGATATAGATAAGAATCTTTTAATTCAAATCCAAAATTCAATGGATATCTTAAGAGAAGAAGATTGGAATGATGCAGAAAAAAATATATATCCAAAAAAATTATTATTTGACGAGCCATGGCTTAGATATCTAACTCAATATCCTAAAATTTGGCTCGATATGCCTAATACATGGGATAGACGCAGAAAACAAAACTTTGATGATCTTCCAAAATCAATTGATAAAGATAATTATCCTCAATATTACTTAAGAAATTTTCATCATCAAACAGATGGATATTTATCGGATTTTTCAGCTAGCATTTATGACCTACAAGTAGAGATACTTTTTAATGGGAGTGCTGACTCAATGAGGAGAAGAATAATTAAGCCAATAAAAGAAGGACTTGAAATTTTTAGCGATAGAAAAAAAAGTTCTATAAAAATACTTGATGTAGCTACAGGGTCTGGAAGAACATTAAAACAATTAAGAGCCGCATTTCCTAAAGAAAAAATTACAGGAATTGATTTATCTGATTCATACTTAAAAGAGGCAAGTAGATATATTTCAGATTTAGATGGAGATTTAATTCAATTAATAAAAGGCAATGCTGAAGAATTACCTTTTGAAAATGATAGTTTTCAAAGCATTTCTTGTGTTTACTTATTTCATGAATTACCTAGAACAATTAGAGCTAAAGTATTAAATGAATTTTTTAGAGTTCTTGAACCTGGGGGGACATTAGTTCTAGCTGATTCTATTCAAATAAGTGATTCACCTGACTTTACATCAGTAATGGAAAACTTTTATAAATCTTTTCATGAGCCTTTTTATTGTGATTATATAAAAGAGGATATAGATTCAAAAATAGAGGAAGTAGGTTTTAAAGATGTAAAATCAAATTCCTTTTTTATGACCAAAGTATGGTCTGCTGTAAAATAGATAAAAACTTCTATGGCCTATTGGGATAAAGACACTATTCAGATTGTTCAAAGCCTTAATGAAAAATTAAAGATTGATCATTCTAAATGGCATAAAGATAAAGGAAATAAATATAAACGATCTGCAGAACTAATTTCGGCGGGATTATGCCAATTAATTATTTCATGTAATGAAAAGGAGACTATTGAGTATATAGAAGAAAGTATTAAATGGTTAAAAGAAATTAACGTAGATCAACCATGCCCTAGTAAAAATCACCTTTTTAAAGCCAACTGAAGCCTATTACCTTTATTACTCCATCTAATATCATCAAAACATTCATTAATAATGTATAGGCCACGGCCATTTACACTACTTATTTTCTTTGGTAATTTGTAGTCTCTTTTTTTTATTTCTAAACCATTACCTTGATCCTGAATTTGCCAAACACACCAATTAGGCGTAATTATTCTTCTTACTCTAATATTTTTTTTAGGATCTAATTTATTACCATGTTTTACTGCGTTAACCAAAGCTTCATGTAAACCAAGTTTTATAAGATAGCTTGATTGAGAATTTTTAATAGGTTCTAATAATTGATCGACAAATTCATTTAACTGTAATGATGATTCGAATTCGTAATTTGACCAGTTAATCTTTGGTCTTTTAAAAAATTTTTTTAAAATATTTTTGCCCCGAAATAAGGACATAATAATATTTTTGATACTGTCTTAATTTTAACTTATTAAATACCTCAATTTAAAGAATATTATTATGTCTCTCTGCAATAGCAGGATGCCTTAGGATGGAATCCATAAGTCTTACTCCTCTTAGTTGATTTATTAAAGGCATATGTCCATCAGGAGCCTCCAATGACCAGCAAAAAGATCCAGGATATCTAGTCCATAAGCCCTCTTTTTTCCAACCTATTTTCGGCCACATTAATTCATATTTTTTCCCTACTGATTTTAATATCTTTGCCTGAATTGAGAATCCAAATCTACCAGTAGAATAAACAGTCCATAATCTATCTATCGTTTCAAGATCTTTACCTGACATATTCTTAACTTCACTATAGAAAACATATCCACGTTTTTCAGCTAATTTTCCAGCTAATTTTCGTAAATAGGAACTTGTTAATCTATCTGCATCCTCAAATTTTTGCTCAAGCAAAATCAATTGCAAATCATCATAATTAATATCAATATCTGAATATGTATTAAACCAATTATTGAATTTAGAGTTTTCAAAGAATACAGGCTTAAATTTTTTTAAAACTTGCAATATCCAACCAGCAGCCCAGTCATCGCCGTCATTATCAAAAATATCAAACAATGAAGGGCCAAGATTAAAAATATTTTCGACCTCAGATTCTATTTGAGTTAATGAATTTATTCTTTTTCTTTGATTGGAATCTACAAATTTTTTTATCAGATCTAATGTAGCATTATACTTATCTTGTTCTTTGTTATTCATTTTAAAAAATCAATCTAAAAAAGTAAAAACTATCCATGTATTTCAAAAGAAAAGAACTAGAGAAATTTAGAAGTTTTAAAGGACCACTTATAGATGTTAGAAGCCCGAGTGAATATTATAAAGGACACCTGCCTAATTCTATTAATATTCCACTATTTGATAATGATGAGAGATCTATAATTGGTACGATTTATAAAAAAGAAGGAAGAAAAAAAGCCGTCATAGAGGGATTAAAATTTATTGAAAAAAAAATGGAATTACTCCTTGATAATTTATTCATGAGCATTGATTCTTATAAAACTATTCCTAATAAAAATAATGAATTTTTTATCAGAATATATTGCTCTAGAGGAGGAATGCGGTCACAAAGCATTGCTTGGCTACTAGAAAAATTTAAATTAAATCCAATAACACTTAAGGGAGGATACAAAATATATAGAAGATGGGTATTAGATAGTTTCTCAAAAAAGTTTAATATAGTAGTTATTGGCGGAAAAACAGGAACAGGGAAGACAAGATTATTATCATTATTAGAGAAATATAAATATCAAACTATTGATCTTGAAGGATTTGCTTGTCATAGAGGAAGTACATTTGGAGGTTTAGGAATGAAAGAACAACCTTCAAATGAACAATTTGAAAATATAATTGCAGAAAAATTAAATTCTTTTAATTATTCTAATAATATTTTTGTAGAAGCTGAAAGTGCAAATATAGGTAAATGCAAAATTCCTCATGAATTCTTCAATCAGATGAAAAATTCCAGGAGAATTGAAATTTTAAGAAGCGAATCTAACAGGTTAGATGAGTTGATAGATACTTATAGTGTTTTTAAGAAAGAGGAACTTCAAGAATCTGTATTAAGAATAAAAAAAAGATTAGGACCACAAAGAACAAAAATAGCTTTGGAATCTATTAATAATGAGAAATGGGATTTAGTTTGCAGATCAGTTCTAGATTATTACGATAAGTGTTATGAATTTGAAAAGGTTGGCAAAAAAAATATAAAGTTATTAGATTTAACCGACAAAAAATATGATGAAACGATTCTAGAGTTAATAAATAATGTTTTATAAAATAATCACAAACGAATATGAAAAATATTTCCTAAGATGAAAAATTAATAATCGAATATTATGACAGCGAATAAAACTGCAAAAATACAATTTTATGAGGGAACTGATGAACCAGTAGTTCCGGAAATAAGACTGACTAGAAGTAAAGATGGTACTACAGGCCAAGCATTATTTTCGTTCGAGAAACCTCAGGCATTATCTTCAATTTCTGATGGTGAAATTACAGGAATGCGTATGATTGATACCGAAGGTGAGATACTAACAAGAGAAGTTAAAGTAAAATTTGTAGATGGAGAACCCATATTTTTAGAAGCTGTTTATATTTGGAAGAATACTTCCGACTTTGATAGATTTATGAGATTTGCAAATAGTTATGCCAAATCTAATGGTTTGGGATATTCTGAGAAGAAGTAGATTCTTTTAAATTGAGTAGTTCTTCATATTTCAAGTTCGCAGTAATTTTAATTGCCTCTTTAATAATATGGACACTAAGGGATTTTCTTCTTCTGATAATTTGTTCTTTAGTGATTTCAAATATTGTATGTAATCTCTGTAATCAAATACAAAAGGGTTTTAAAATTCCAAGACCTTTATCTTTACTTATTGTATTGGCAATAATATCAGTAATTGTTATTTCAATTTTTATACTTGTCTTGCCACCATTTATAAAAGAATTTAATGAATTACTAATTGATATTCCAAATGGTTTATCTAGAATAAATATTTTACTTAATGAAAATCTGAACAATTTAAATAAACTATTTTATGGTGAAGAATCAGAAAGTGTTATAGACGTCTTCGAACTTATAAATAACATAGTAACAATTCCTGATGCTTCAACTATTGCGAAAGCCCTTCAAGATAGTTTTATGAACTTAATTAATTTAGCGGGTAATCTGGGATCAGGTTTTTTAAAAATGATTTTCGTTTTAGTTGTTAGTTTGATGATTTCTCTAGAACCAAATCAATATAAAGAAAATATATTACTAATAATTCCAAGAAATTATCGTAATAAATTTAGAAATATACTAGATAAATGTAATATTGCATTAGCTAATTGGGCATTCTCTATGGTCGTAAGCTCATTATCAGTAGGACTATTATCGTTGATAATTTTATCAATTTTAGATGTCAAATATGTTGTTTCAAATGCCTTAATTGCAATGGTTTTAAATATAATTCCAAATATAGGACCAGTTATTAGTGCTATATTTCCGATTTCAATTGCCTTACTAGATAATTTTTGGAAACCACTTGCAGTATTAGGAGCATATATAATAATTCAAAATATAGAGAGTTATATAATAATGCCATCAATAATGAAGAAAAAAGCAAATTTACTTCCTGGTTTAACCTTAATATCACAATTTGGATTCACATTCATTTTTGGTCCATTAGGTTTAATACTTTCTCTTCCACTAGCTGTAGTTATTCAGGTTTTAATAAAAGAATCAATTCAAGAAATTTAAAAATTAATTATTTAGTTTTTTATACAAATATGGGTAAGAAAAAAGAATAAAAAAAGATAGGGGATGATAGGCGAAAGCGAAGTATAGTGAAATAAAAGTAAAATGATCAAATAGTATTCTTAATTCTGTAGAAAGATCAATTAAAACTAAAGAAAGCAAAAATATTAAATAGTATTTCACATTCATAAAGTTAGAATTTAAGGATTACTTTTTAATCAAAAAAGAAGGGGCTAATAAAATACTTGAATAACTTCCCACTATAATCCCTAACGATAAGGACAAAGAAAACCAAAATAAGGAATAAGAGCCAAACAAAATTAAAGTTAATAAAGGAATTAGAGTTGTAATGCTAGTAAAAGTCGTTCTCCTAAATGATTCGTTAACTGATAATTGAATAGTTTCGTTATAGTCTTCTTTGCTGGATTTTAAATTCTCACGTATCCTATCAAAAATAACAACAGTATCATTTACTGAATAACCAGCAATAGTTAACAACGAAACAGCAAATAAACTGTTTACTTGAACAGATAATATAATTCCTAACCAAGAAAAAATACCAAAAACTATTAGAAGGTCATGAAATAAAGCAAATAATGCTAATAAAGCATATTTCTTGTCAAATCTAATTGATATATAGATTGCAATAGCAACTAGCGCTACTAATAATGATCTTGCACCCTTTATTAAAAGTGTTTTACCTAATAATGGTCCTATAGATCTTGAATCTTGTGTTTCTGAATTTAAAGGAAGTACTTTATCAAGATTTTTAATAAGATTAGCCGTCTGTTCAACATTTAAAAAAGGAACTTTCAAAGAAATAATTTTATTATCATTTTGGATCTGTAGCCTTATTTTATTTAATGTAATTTTATCCTCTGAAACTTGCCTTAGAGAGTCGGCAATTTCGTCTGCTGTCTCAATAGAACAACCTTCGTCAGAACAAATTCTTTCAACGCGAATTTCAGTTCCACCAAGAAAATCCATTCCTAGGTTAATGGGTTTCTTTATTGGAGAATAAAATGAAGAGAATAATATCCCTACAATAGAAATTACTAAAAGAGCACTCGAAAAAAACCATATTATTTTTTGTTGTTTAACTAAATTAATAGATTTAATTTTCATCATTTTAAATTTGAACTTAGATTATTAGAGTTAAATAGATTGTTATTATTGAGAAAATATTTTTTTTGTCTTAAAGATTGATAACTAGTTAGAAAGCTCAAAAAAGTTTTTGAACAATTTAGTGAAGTAAATAAACTAATTACAACTCCAATACCTAAAGTCACAGCAAAACCTTTTACTAAACTTGGTCCAAGCCAAACTAGTGCAATACAAGTAATTAGTGTAGTTAAATGTCCATCAACTATTGAGGAATTTGCTCTTTGGAAACCATTGTTAATGGATTTAACAAGACTATTACCATCCATTAACTCTTCTCTAATTCTCTCAAAAATTAAAATATTTGCATCAACTGCCATTCCAATACTTAGTATCAAACCTGCTATACCTGGTAGGGTTAAAGTAACAGGAATTAATTGATAAATGGCAAGGTTATATGTGCCATAAAATAACAATGAAAGTACAGAGACAAATCCAAGTAATCTATAAATTACAACCATAAAAGCCCCGACAAAAAGTAATCCAGCTAAGCCCGCATAAAAACTTTTGGTTATATTTTTAGACCCCAATAGAGGTCCAATCTTGTTTGACTCTACTATTTCAATAGGTATTGGGAGAGAACCTCCTCTCAATTTCACTTCTAATTCTTTTGCAGTTTTAGCAGTAAAGCTGCTACTTCTTATATAGGCTCTTCCTCCAGTAATTCCACTTTTCACATACTCTGATGTAACTTCAGCTTCACTTATAGATTCATCATCAAGAATAATTCCTAAAAGTAATTGTTTACCTGCGATTGATTTTGTTATATTTGCAAATTTCTCAGCTCCCTCTTTATTAAATTCTAAAGTAACTCGCCAATTAGAATTGGTTTGTTGTTGTTCAGTACCTGTTTTTATGAGTTCATTTCCAGTTAGATCAGTTTTTACAAATAATTTTGCTATTTCTTTTTTTATATATCTATCTAATTCTTGTAATTTGCCATATAAATCATAATTTAGATTAGTTTGATATCCTAAATCTTCTTCGATATTATTTATATTTACTTTTATGTTTTCAGCTTCATTAGAATTTAGATTTCTCTTATCGCTATTTTCATATTTTTTAAATAATGATTCTATTGTTTTTCTGTATTCAAATAATTGATTATATTTGTCTAAAGTATCAGGAACTTGTATACCAAATTCCAACATTGCAGTCTCACCCAAAACTCTAGCTGCAGAAACTTGATCTAATTGCCCAGGCAATTCAACAACTATTCGATTTTTATCTAAAGTCTGTAAATTAGACTGGGATAAACCTAAACTGTTAACTCTTCTTTCCAAAACTGATTTTACTGATTCAAGCTCTTCAGTAGTAACATCAGTATCATTTTTAATTAGTTGAAGAGTTAATTGTGATCCACCCTTTAAATCTAAACCCAATTCAAAATCATTATTAACTAACGAAAAGATTGATATTGCTAATAATAAAAAAATAAAAAAAAGCCAACCTTGCCTTCTTTTCATTGACTATATACTCCCACTTATTAAATGTTCTACTTTTTCAACTATTTGATGTGGCTGAATTATTGTCAAATTCTCAAGATTTCCATTATAAGGAGTAGGAATATCTTGACTAGATAACCTGATTGGCCTGGCATCAAGATCATCGAAACATTCTTCTGTTATCAAGGCAATTAATTCTGCTCCGATACCTCCAGTCTTCATACATTCTTCTACTATGATTACTTTATTTGTTTTTCTTATTGATTCTGAGATGGTTTCCATATCAAATGGTTTTAAACTTATTAAATCAATTAACTCAACATCTATTCCTTTTTTATCTAATTCTTCAACAGCTTTTAGGCAGTGATGTCTCATTCTTGAATAAGTCAATAAAGTGATGTCTTTACCTTCTTTTACAACGTCAGCCTGATCTAAAGAGCAAATATAGTCACCTTCAGGTAATTCTTCAGACAAGTTGTATAGAAGAACATGCTCGAAAAATAGAACCGGATTATCATCTCTTATAGCTGCTTTCATCAAACCTTTAGCATTTGTAGGTGTACTGCATGCCACAATCTTAATACCTGGAACTGCATGAAAATATGCTTCAAGTCTTTGACTGTGTTCAGCACCAAGTTGACGACCAACTCCTCCAGGGCCTCGAACTACAGCTGGTATTTTATAATTTCCGCCACTTGTATACCTAAGCATACCCATATTATTTGATATTTGATTAAAAGCTAAAAGCAAAAAGCCCATATTCATTCCCTCTACTATTGGTCTTAACCCAGTCATTGCTGCGCCCACAGCCATACCCGTAAAACTATTCTCCGCAATTGGAGTATCTAAGACTCTTAACTCTCCATATTTTTCATATAAATCCTTAGTTACCTTATAAGATCCTCCATATTGACCAACATCTTCCCCCATAACGCAAACATTTACATCGTTTGCCATTTCTTCATCAATTGCCTCTTTCAAAGCATTAAATAATAATGTCCCAGCCACAATTAATTACCCAATTAATCACATATATAATCCTACCACTTTGATTAATTCAACCTCCTTCTGCAAAAGTTATAAGTAGTAATATTGACAAAATCATTCCTGGTGAAAGCAAAAGTATTAAAAGTCCTAGGTCATTTAAAGACATTCAAAGAAAGTATTTTTCTTAATAATATTCGCAATTCAACTTTTCTTCAGAAAAAAACTGCGAATAAATACAATAAAAAGTCCTATACCTATAAAAGCAAAAGAAAAAGTTAGCAAAAAAGATAATCCAATTATTAAGGTATTAATACTAGAAGAAATATTTTGGACTATTTCAGAAGAATTAGATGGTTTATGTATTGAAAAATAAATTGCAATTTTATTACTTAAAAAATAAAAAAATATAAATAATAAAAAACTGGTTAATGATCCTACAATAAAATTTAATGGTCCTTTTTCGGGAATATTTTTTTCAATATTCTCATTACTATTATCAGCCACAATAAAATTTTGTTTAAAAAATTTAAATGAATGTTATTCCCTTTTCAAGGAAAGTGCAAACCCATGAATCGTAACCTTTATCTTTAAATAATTTATAATTTGCTTTTAATTCTTTTTTAGCAGTCTCTACATCTTTAAAGAGTGCAAAGCATGTAGGGCCTGATCCACTCATTGAAAATGTCAAAGAATTCTCTAATTTAGAAAGTAAATATAATGCCTGCTTTACAGAATCATTTTCATTTTCAACAACTAACTGCAAATCATTTTTTATAGTTAAATGATGATTATCAAAATTTAAGTTATTTAAACCATTATTTCTTAAATTTTTTCTTATGTTCTCAGTTAGTTCTCTACTATTAAGATATTGATCACAGAATCTATTACTATATTTTTTATAAGTTTCAGCAGTAGATACTGATACATTAGGATTTTTTAAAAGAATTACTCCATATTCAAAGTTTGAATCTAATTTTTCCAAAATCTCGCCTCTTCCAAAACATAATTGAATACCACCTTTTATAAAGAAGGGAATATCAGATCCTAAAGTTGATGCTAATGAGCATAATGTTTCTTGATCTAAGTTTAAATCCCATAAACTATTAAGACCAATTAATGTTGCTGCTGCATTGCTGGATCCACCAGCTAATCCTGCACCAATTGGAATATTTTTTCTTAAAAATATATTCGCACCGAAACCTATATTTGATTTTTTCCTTAATAGATTTGCCGATTTAATAATTAAGTTATCATTAGATAAGCTCAAATCATTACAATCAGATTCAAGTTTGATTAAACCTTCATTATTAATTTGAAATTCTAAATAATCAGAAAGATCAATATTTTGCATAATCATTGCTAACTCATGGAATCCATCCTTTCTTTTACCAATAACTTCAAGGTGCAAATTTATTTTGGCAGGAGATTTTATAATAATCTTCTTTTTACCTAAATCTTGCATATACATAAATTCTTATTTTTTAATTTTAATACAATTTTCTGCAAGCTTAATCCATTGGTCAATTGAAATATCTTGTGGTCTTAAATTAAAACAAACTTTTGAAGATTCAGATAATTCATTTATCTCTTCATTTGAGAGTATTGACTTAAGAGTATTTCTAAGCATTTTTCTTCTTGAATTAAATGAAATTCGAAGAAGTTTATCTATATATTTTTCTAGACTAATGTCTAATCTCAAATCATTTTTAATTGGTTCGAAAACTACTAAAGAAGAAAAAACTTTTGGAGGCGGACTAAATGATGAAGGAGGTACATCGCAAATTCTTTTTATTTTTGATAAGAGTTGCATTCTTATACTAAGTGCACCAGCATTTGTACTTCCTTCTTTTGACAAAATCCTATCTACAACGTCTTTCTGCATTAAAAAAATTATTTTTTCGTAATTATAGTTTTTTATAATGCCCAATCGCCCTATGAAAATATCTAATATTGGGCCAGTTATATTATAAGGAATATTTGCAATCACTTTTGTAATCTTCTTATTAATCGAATCTAAATTTACAGAAAGAATATCTCCCTGCTGAAGCGAAAACTTATTATTGTTCTTGAATTTATCATTTAATAAATTTATTAAATCTTTATCTAATTCAATCGCATGTAATTTTTTAATTTCTGAATCTAATAACTTAGATGTTAAAGCTCCTTTCCCTGGACCAATTTCTAAAATAAAGTCATTTTCATTAAGAACAGCAATTTCTTTAACTTTTTCTAAAATTTTTTTGTTTACCAACCAGTGTTGTCCAAATCTTTTTTTTGGATGATAGTTTTTAGAATTCATCTAAAAGATAAATAATATGTTTAAATTAAATATGAATTTATTTAATACTTTATATCATGAGCTTATCAAAAAAAAATTTAGATAAACTCAATAAATTTAAGAAAAATAAAAATTTAAATAACGAAAGTAAAAATGTAAGTAATTACACAAATATACCTAACAATGATAATTTAATCACCAATCCACTTAATTCAGAAGATCCCAATAAAATTTTTTATTCGTTAATTGATAATTCAGAATCTTTAGAAGAGACTTCTAACGTTAATAATTCACTAAGAAAAAGTGAGCTTAATCACATTAATATGAATTCTAGAATATCCAATTTTTCTAAGAAATTAACAACCGAAGAGGAACTATATGATGAATTTAATTATCTTCTTGATGAATAATTAATTTTAATATTTACTTATGCTTCAGAGTAATAGATTAACAATTTACGCTATCGGCAAAATAAAGAAACTTTGGATCAGAGACGGAATTAATCAATATAAAAAAAGAATGCCTGAACTTACCATTAATGAGTTAAAGACTTTTAATTTAAATAATCTTAGATCCAATAACAATATTATTATC
>CACGHR010000014.1 GCA_902572915.1 uncultured Prochlorococcus sp. | reverse complement strand
TTATCCTTATAAATCTCTTGCTGCTCATGTAATTGGATATACTCAGCCAATTACTGATTCAGAATATAAATTTTTATCTAAAAAGGGTTATAGATTAAACGATTTAATAGGTAGAACTGGAATTGAATATGTTTATGAAGACTTTATAAGGGGTGAATGGGGTGGAGAGATGATTGAAGTAAATTCTTTCGACAAATTCCAGAAATCATTGGGTATAAAACCCTCAATACAAGGGAATGATATTGAATTGACAATAGATATAAATCTGCAATTGGTTGCTGAGGAAGTACTTAATGGTAAAAAAGCTGGAGCGATAATAGTGATGGATCCTAGAGATGGTGCAATAAAGGCGATGGCAAGTAGACCAACTTTTGATTTGAATTTTTTTTCAAAAGATTTTAAGCCTCAAAAAGAATACAATAAGATATTTAATTCCCTTGAAAAACCTCTTTTTAATAGAGCATTAAATGCATATGATCCAGGTAGTGTTTGGAAAATTGTGACAGCTTTAGCTGGCTTAGAAAGTGGTAAATTTCCTAGTAATACTGTCCTTGATACAAAACCATGTATAACCTATGGTAGTCAATGCTTTCGGGAACACAATGATTTAGGTTTTGGTGCAATAGGATATGAAGATGCTTTAAGAGTTTCGAGTAATACTTTTTTTTATCAAGTTGGATATGGTGTGGGGGTTGATCAAATTTATGAGGTTTCCAAAAAGCTTGGTTTTAATTCTTTATCTGGGATTGAAATTTCTGAACAAGAAAATATAGGATTAGTTGCTAGTAGTGAATGGGCTGAAGAGGGTAGGGGATGGGGTGAACCTGGGAGAACCCCTTGGGTTCCAGAAGATATTGCGAGTATGTCTATTGGACAATTTGTTGTTCAAGTTACTCCTATTCAATTAGCTCGAGCTTATGCTGCAATTGCTAATGGAGGTTATTTAGTTACTCCCCATTTAGTAAAAAAAGATGAGGAATATCTTTCAGATAAAAACCGTATTAAAATTGATATTGACCCAAATAATATTCAGTTGGTAAAAAGTGGTCTTAGGAAAGTAGTTGAGTCTGGTACAGGTGAATCAATAAATTATGGAGTTTCAAATTTACCTCCAGTTTCAGGAAAGACTGGAACTGCTGAAGATGGAGAAGGTGGCTTGGATCATGCTTGGTTCATTTGCTTTACTCCTTCTGAAGAAAGTGAGTTACTTATAGTTGCTTTTGCACAAAACACTCCTGGTGGGGGTTCTGTGCATGCACTTCCTATGGCTAGAAAAATTTTAAAAGTTTGGAATGAAACAAGATGATATTAACATTTACCTTTATTAAAGTTTATATTGTTAATTTTTTCATTTGCAAAAGTCTTTGAATAATATCTTCAATAGTTTTAGTATCAATCGGTTTACTATATGAGGACAAAAGTTGTCTACCTAAGACTTGACTTCCTAAATGGGCTAATTGAATACGTAATGAGGTTAGTAGTTCTACCCCAATGCCACCAGAAAATGTTGCAATTGCGATTGGTTGACCATTAAATAAATTCCTAAAGTCATCACCTGAAATAGAAAGCCATGCTATGAAATTAGATAAAATGGGCGGTATAGATCCATTATATTCAGGAGCACAAATAACCCACTTTTCTATTGCGAAAAGCTTTTTTTTAATTGTTTTTATTTCATCTGGGATATTGTCTTTGCTGTGAATTCTTGGATTAAATAGCGGAATATCAAGAGTCGTAAGATCTAATATCTCAGAACTGATTTTAAGTTCATTGCTTTTTTCAAGGAATTTCTCAGATAGTTCTAAATTTTTACCACAACTAGCCGTGATAATTATTAGATCTTTTGATTCAGTCATAAACTAGATAAATAAATTTAATAGTTAGCACCAGTTTTACGATGGTGTACTGCTGTTAGACTATCGGATTTTAATATATTACCGTGCAGTACCTCGGCGTATATTACCCAATGATCTCCACATTCCATTCTCTCTTTTACAGAAGCATCTAACCATGCTAAAGACTCAGGAATAATTATCTGTTCATTAGGAGTCAATTCAATATTTAATCCTTCGAATCTATCTTCTCCAGGTGAAAAAGGTTTCGTAAATCTTTTTAAAGGTTCTTTAAAATCTTTTTCACTTAAAATATTTAAAGCAAATGAATCTCCAATTTGAAGGAGAGATTCTACAGACCTATCTTTGGCTACTGCAATACTTAATCCCGGTGGTGAAAAACTTGCTTGACTAACCCAAGATGCAAGCATAGCTCCTCTGATATTATTTTCATTTTTTCCTTTAGAAGCTGTTAGAACACAAAGTGATCCAATTACTCTTCCAAGAGCCTGTAACTTTGGATCTGTTTTACTTGTAATCATCCCAGTATCTGATTTTCTGGGATTTTTCTTAGCTTTTTTTATGATTTTTCTTCCAAAGTGAGTTCCTATTTCTTCTAGCTCTTTAATTTTGGGTTTATTTGGGCTGAATTTGATTCTTATAGGGTCAAAACTAAACTTAAAACCACCGTCTTTTAATTTTGATTCAAGTAAATCTATTGCTTCGCCGCTCCAGCCAAAACTACCAAATATTCCCACTGGTTTATCTCTATTCCCTTCTGATAACAATGTTCCTAGTGCACTTACTATAGGTGTTGGGGCATGACCGCCTAGTGTGGGGGATCCTATTAAATATCCATCAGCATTTTGGATAGATTTTATGAGTACGTCATTAGATGTAAATTCACAATTAATACTCTCAACTTCCACTGAAGTTCTATTTATTCCTTTAGCCAATGCATCACCAATGGATGCTGTATTTCCATATGCACTTGCATAAATCAAAGCGATTTTAGGATTATTCTTTGAGAGATTTTCGCCCCATCTGATGTAGTCATTTAAAAAGCTTTTTAAGCTATATTCGATTGCTGGACCGTGTAATGGCGCAATAGTCTTAATGTCATAATCTGCAATTTTTTCAGTTATTGATATCACTTGATTAGACATTGGTGCCATAAGGCAATCATAAAAGTGTTTTCTATCATTTTCTGTACTAACTCGATTTGTTTCAGACCAATATTCTGATGCAATGTGTGCAGAGAAAATTTTTTCACTTAGAAGTATTCCTTGATTGTGTTCATAAATTATTAGTCCTCCAGGCCATCGTGCTGTTGGAATAGGAATTAAATC
Source organism: uncultured Prochlorococcus sp. (assembly GCA_902572915.1). Taxonomy (GTDB): domain Bacteria; phylum Cyanobacteriota; class Cyanobacteriia; order PCC-6307; family Cyanobiaceae; genus Prochlorococcus_A. Next base: position 18,793 of record CACGHR010000014.1, on the reverse strand, counting down.
CAGTGAAATGTTATTTAATTCTAAATGAAGTTCTTTTTTGATTACATTTATTTTGGGTAATTGAATTTCAACAAAGTTTTTTAAGTTAGGATTTCTTTGATTCCAAAGTTCGGAAATTAGTTTAAAGCCAGGATTAGAGCATGTAATAGTTAAGTTTTTAAATTTCGTACTAATATTTTTTATAGTTTCTATAATTTTGGGATTTATATGTCCAGAAATGACGTTGATTTTATGAATTTTAAAGAGATCAAAAAAGTTAGATATTACCTCATTCAATGAATCTAAATGTTGTTTTTCAGGTGGATGAATAATAAAAAGTTCTTCATTATTTCTGATTAAAAAAGTATTAAAAGAGGTTCCTCTTTCAAGATTGAACTCAAGTTCAAATCGTTCTTTATTTTGATCTATAAATCTTATACATGTAAAATTTTCGGTAATTTCAAATTTTGATAAGTTTTGATTTTTCGAGAGTAAGCTTGTATTCATTTCTGACATTTTTAAAAATTTATTTTTTCGAAATGGATTGTCAATTTTTTGTCTTAGAGGGGCCTCATTTCGACTTTCAACGGATTTTCAACTATCGACCAGAATATTTAATTCTTGTGAAACCGCTATTTATCAATCGATTATACCTACAACAGACTCATTAATGAGTTATTTAATATATGCTTTCAAACTCGCAACAAATTTGAAAAAAAGATTCCAAATTATTAGATATCTTTTGATTAAAACCAATTCTGCTTACATTTTTAAATTAATAAGGATGTTTTTTCGAGGATAGTGATAATGGAATGTTACTCAACTGTCACATGTGACAGTTGGTAAAGATTAATACTTCAGCTTTAAATTTGAAACAGATAATTTATTCTTTAGATGTGTGAGTGAGTTGTTGAAAATACATTAAATTAAAAATGAAAATTCTTATCGCAACTCTTTTATTTGCTTTTCCTTTTCAAGCAAATGCTTACGAGAGTATTGGAGATCGCAGTAATCGTGAAGCGTATGACTCACAAAAAGGATACGCTTATGAAAATAAGTGTTTTCGTTATGAGTACAGAGAAGAATATATTCCAGGAAATTCATTGTCTCACGGTTACGTTAAATCTTATAACGAGAAAGTTGCTATCCCATGTAATAGTCATCGCAAGGTTTTCAATCATTATCATCACAAGATTGAACCCCAAACTTCATATGTGGAATATAAACCTGTTTCAAAATGTACTGCAAGTACAACTTTAGGTGGATTAATTGGTGGTGGAATTGCAGCATCTCTTTCTAAAAGTGATGCATATAGCTGGAGTATTCCTTTAGGTGCAGTCTTGGGTGCAGGTATTGGAAATGCTGAATGTAAATAATTAGGTTTATTTAATATTGGCGGTAAATTTTCAACCGATTCTCAACTATTAATCAAAAAAAACCTAGATATAACTTGAATCTATTTTTTTTAATTGAATTTACAATTAAAAATTTCCTATTTGAAATTTGTGATACCAATGGGTTTCAAGTCTTCAGGTGTTGAAACTAGTCTAATAGTGATTAGCAACCTTTCTATGATGGACAGCTGTTTTGCACGATAAGTCAGAGACATTACCATTTTCAACAATTCCGTAAATTATCCAATGATCTGGAGTCTCCAATCTGGAACTCACTTTACAATCTAAAAAAGCAAGTGAATCTGATAAAACTGGTCCTCCATCTGCGATGTTACTAATTACATCTATGTCTGCAAATCTATCAGCTCCAGGAGCAAATCTTTTTAAAAAATGTCTGAACATTTTTTGATAGTTATCTTCTCGCAAGATATTTACAACAAAACCTTTTCCAACTTGCATATATGATTCAATAGCTCTATCTTTTGCTACTGCAACTGTAATACCAGGTGGAGAAAAACTTGCTTGACTAACCCAACTTGCGACCATTGCACTTTGTCTAAATGTCGAGCCTTCTCCTTGACTAGCTGTAACTACATATAATCCTCCACTCAACCTACCTAAAGCTTTATCTAAATTTGAATCAAGGCTCTTCATTGAGGCAATATTTTTCTTTTTGTTAATCAATTGACCTAAGTCAGTTCCAGCTTCTTCGAATTGTTGATAAATAATAGGATCTGGAATATTTCGTACTCTTAAAGGAGAGAAAGCTTCTTTTTGACCTAGTTCTCTTAATTTATTGGCTAAGGAATCTATTGGTTCATCATTTCCACCAAACGCATCGTAGACAGCAGTAAATTGTTTTGGTTTTAGTGCTGCAAATAAAGTACCAAGAGATTCTTTTAATTCATTATCTGAATTTACTGGCCATGTGGGGATGACTACTGCTTTTGATTCCGAAATTAAACTTGTTAATTCTTGAGGGTCTGAAGATCTTAAATCAATCAATTGAACCTGTGCATCTGCTTTGCTTATTCCATGAGATATGGCTTGACTTAGTCGATCACAATAACCATAGTCGCTTATATAGCAGACTGATACAAAATCATTACCTTTGCTTTTATTGCTACTCCATTCTAGATATTTTTCTTTCCAAAAATTGACTTGATTATGAAGCAAAGGCCCATGCCCTACGGCTATTGTTTTTAATTCAGGTAATTTATCTATTCTTTTAATTGCCTGCATAACGCTTCTAGCGTTTGGACCCATTAGGCAATCGTAATAAAAACGAAAATCATCATATATTTCTTTTTGATCAGCGTCATAAAATTCATTAGAACAATAATGGAGCCCAAACGCATCGCACGTGTAGAGAACATGAGTGCTGTGGTCATATGAAAAAATTGTGTCTGGCCAATGTAAATTTGGTGCGCTAATAAATTCAATATTATGTTCTAAACCGCTATTTTGATTAGTCCCGAGGTTTAAAAACTCTCCACTCTTAACTTCTAGACGTTTAAATGGAATATGTATTTGGTCTTCAATAAATTTAAGGGCTAATTTTGATCCTACTACTGTAATATTTTGATTTAACTCTAAAAGATTACCTATTAAACCAGAATGATCAGGTTCTGTGTGGCTCGTAATTAGATAATCAACTTCTTGTGGATTTACGTTTTTCAGTAATTCTTCAAACCATAATTCTTCGAACTTTGCGTGACTAGTATCAATAATTGCTAGTTTTTCTCCTTTAATAATAAAACTATTGTAAGTAGTTCCATTTCTTAAGCCGAATTCAATATCAAATCTACTGCGATCCCAATCTAAAGATCTTATGGCACAAGAATCACCAGCGAAATTTTGAGATTGAACTGTTAACTTGTTATTAATTTGTGCCAAATTGGAATTACTTGTCTGGGCAGAGGCTAGCATAGGATAATTCACATTATAAAATAACTTTAGTTATGTAGAATATAAATCCGCGTGATTATTTTTGCGAAATAACCGAAATTACGCTTTTCTTTAATTTTTCGTTCTTTTTATTCTGTATAAATGACATCTCAACTAATTAAAAAAATAGTTACTGGAGATGAGATAAGAAATGCTTTTTTAAAATTTTATAGTGAAAAATTACATAAAATTATTCCAAGTGCATCTTTAATTCCAGATGATCCTACGGTTATGCTCACAATTGCTGGAATGCTACCTTTTAAACCAGTGTTTTTAGGTTTAAAAGAAAGACCATCAAAAAGGGCCACATCTAGTCAAAAGTGCATCAGAACAAACGATATAGAAAACGTTGGGGTTACAGCTAGACACCATACTTTTTTTGAAATGCTTGGTAATTTCTCTTTTGGAGATTATTTTAAACGAGAGGCAATTCAATGGGCTTGGGAATTAGTTACTAATATTTATCAACTGTCTGCTGAAAATATAATTGTGAGTGTCTTTCACGAAGATGGAGAGTCTGCAAAAATTTGGAGAGATGAAATTGGTATTCATCAAGATAGAATAGTGAAACTAGGTGAGAAAGATAATTTTTGGTCTTCCGGGAAAACAGGTCCATGCGGCCCTTGTTCAGAGCTCTATTATGATTTTAATCCTGAAAGAGGTCTGCAGGATATTGATCTAGAAGATGGAGATCGTTTTATTGAATTTTATAATCTTGTTTTTATGCAATATAATCGCGATTCTAGTGGAAAATTGACAGATTTAAAATTTAAAAATATAGATACAGGAATGGGCCTTGAAAGAATGGCTCAAATATTGCAAAAAAAGAAAAATAATTATGAGACAGATTTAATTTTTCCTATCATTCAAAAAACTTGTGAGATTGCAAATATTGATTATTTTTCTTCAAATGATAAAAACAAAATTTCCTTAAAAATTATTGGAGATCATACAAGAGCTGTTATTCATTTAATTTCTGATGGAGTAGCAGCAAGTAATCTCGGTAGGGGTTATATATTGAGGCGGCTTATTAGAAGAATGGTTAGACATGGGAGATTATTGGGCATAACAAATGAATTTTTACCTCATATTGCCACTGTGGGAATCAATTTAATGCAAAACAATTATCCTGATTTAAAAAATAATAATGATTTAATTTTGAATGAGTTAAAAATTGAAGAGGTAAGGTTTAGGGAAACTCTTGAAAGGGGAGAGAAATTGCTAGATGAGTTAATTTCTTCAGGGCAGAAATTAATTTCTGGTTTAGAAGCCTTTGAACTTTATGATACTTATGGATTTCCTCTGGAACTTACTGTAGAAATTGCCGAAGAAAATAGAATCAGTGTAGATGTAAAGGGTTTTGAGGAAGAAATGAATTCACAAAAAGAGAGAGCTAAAGCTGCTTCAAGTAATATTGATCTGACATTAGAGGGATCATTAGAGCGAGAAATAGATCTTTTTGATAAAACTGTTTTTAATGGTTATGATTCACTTCTTTCTGAAGCCGAAATAAAGGGTATATTTTTAGATTCAATATTAGTTAAGCAAGCAAGTACAGGTCAGAAAGTTTTAATTGTTCTTGATCAGACTACTTTTTATGGAGAATCTGGCGGTCAAGTTGGTGATATTGGAACGATATTTGCAAATGATGTAGAGGTCTTGGTTGATAATGTTATGCGAAAGAAAAATGTTTTTTTACATTATGGAACGATTAAAAAAGGAATTTTAACTATTGGACAAAAAGTAAAGACTAATGTGAAATCCTCTAATAGAGCTAAGGCTACTGCAAATCATACTGCTACCCATTTATTGCAATCTGCTCTCAAATCAATCATTAGTGAAAGTGTTGGACAAAAAGGTTCATTAGTAGCCTTTAATAAATTAAGATTTGACTTTAATTCTTCTAATCCTGTTTCTAAAGAACAAATTTCTAAAATTGAAACTCTAGTTAACTCTTGGATTATGGAAAATCATACCCTAGAAATAAAAAATATGTCTAAGAGTGAGGCTCTTGAAAAGGGAGCAGTTGCCATGTTTGGAGAAAAATATGATGATCAAGTGCGCGTTGTTAATGTGCCAGGAGTTTCAATGGAACTTTGTGGTGGCACACATGTTAAAACTACATCCGAATTAGGTTCTTTCAAGATAATTAGTGAGGAAGGAATCTCAGCCGGAGTAAGAAGAATAGAAGCGTTAGCAGGCCAATCAGCATTAGATTATTTCAGTGATAGAAATTCTTTAGTAAATAAACTAAGTGATTTGTTAAAAGCAAATCCCAATCAACTTTTTGAAAGGGTTAATAATTTGCAAGCAGATCTTATTAATAAGAATAAAGAGATACAAAAAATGAAAGATGAAATTGCTTATTTTAAATACTCTTCTATAAAATCATCCGCAAATAAAGTAAATTCTTTTTCAATTTTAGTAAATCAGATTGATGGCTTAGATGGAAATTCTTTGCAATCTACAGCACTGAATTTAACTTCTCATTTGGGCAATAAAGCAATAGTGATTCTTGGAGGAATACCAAATCCAGAAAACAGAAAGTTATTATTTGTAGTTTCTTTAGGTGATGATGCACTAAAAATAGGATTGCATGCAGGTAAATTAATTAATGAGATTGCAAGAATTTGTTCTGGAGGAGGAGGAGGAAAGCCTAACTTTGCTCAAGCAGGTGCTAAAGATATTGATAAGTTAAGTGATGCTTTAGATTATGCTAAAAATCATTTGCAAAAAATATTAGATAGTCATTCTGATAAATAACTACTTTTTCTGAGACTAATTTCGATTTGATCCATTAATTTCCTTGCTTCTTCAATAGTTAATTTTTTTTGATCAATTGCTGACTCAGTATTAATTCTTATAGATTCAACCAAAGAAGCTGAACTGTAATCTAGTAATTGTAAAATTTCAGATTTACTGTCTTCTTTAATAATATTTTTGACTTTATATGAATTATCTTGATTTATATCTATATGAACAACGTTTGTACTGCCAAATAAATTGTGCAAGTTTCCTAATGCTTCTTGATAGGCTCCAGTCATAAAAATTCCAATTAGATAATCTTTATCTTGCTCTGGCTTATGTAAATTTAGTAATGATTTAATTTTTCCATTATCAATAAAATTATTTAGTTTTCCATCTGAATCGCAAGTTAAATCTGCAAAGTTGCCTTTGCAGAAAGGCTCTTCTAAATGCCTATGTATTGGTACTATTGGGAAGATCTGATTTATTGCCCAGCTATCGGGAATAGATTTAAAGATAGACAAATTTGCATAATAAGTTGATGCAAGAGTTTCTGTAATTTCAGATAAATCAGGGTGATTAATTTCATCATTATTTAAATTATTAGAAATTTCTTTTGCGCAAGCCCAGGTCAGCTCTTCGGCATAAGCTCGTTCTGCTAAACTTAAAAATCCTAATCTAAAGGCAACTAAGCAATCTTCTTTAAACTTTTTTGCATCATTCCATAGTTCAATTATTTGAGATAAATTTATTTTTTTATTTTTAAGTTTTTTTAATTCATAGAAAGTTTCAAGTAAATTTGAAATGATCAATTGTTTATTTTTTTTATCAAAAATTTGTAGTTTGGAATTGACATGGCTTGTTCCTAAGACATTAAAAATTAAAACTGAACAATGACTAATTATTGCTCTTCCACTTTCTGAGATTATGGTTGGATGCTTAATATTATTTAATTCACATGAATCTTTAATGGTTGCAATTACATCGTTAGCATAATTTTGAAGAGAATAATTAGTAGAGGTGTTGGAGGAGGTTTTAGTTCCATCAAAATCTATCCCTAATCCTCCCCCAACGTCGATATATTGCATTGGGGCTCCTAGTTTGCATAGTTCAACATATATTTGACTCGCTTCTTGCAATGCGTCTTTGATCACTGCAATATCACTTATTTGACTACCTATATGAAAATGGAGCAATTTCATTTCGTTTATAAGATTTGCCTCTTGTAGTTCTTTTATTGTCGACATAATTTCTGGGATTGATAATCCAAATTTGGAATTATCTCCAATAGATTTGCCCCATCTACCACTACTTTTACTTGATAACTTTGCTCTAATTCCTATGAATGGAGTTGCGTTAAGTTCTTGAACTGCTTGAATTATTCTTTTTACCTCATCTCGTTGTTCAATAACTATTATTGGATTTTTGCCTAGTTTTCTGGCCAAAGTAGCAATCTCAATATATTTTTTATCTTTATATCCATTACATATCAATAATGAATTTTGGTTTTCAAGAAGTGCCAGGCCAATTAATAGTTCTGATTTACTTCCTACTTCTAAACCAAAATTCCATTGGCTACCAAACTCTATTATCTTTTCTAGGACATGCTTCTGTTGATTACATTTGATAGGAAAAACGCCTTGATAAATGTTCTTATATTTATAAGTTTTTATTGCTTTTGAAAAAGAGTTATGTAATGCATTTAGTCGATCTTTCAAGATATCGTTAAATCTTATAATTAATGGAGGATTTATTTCTCTACTTTGTAGTTCTTTGACAAGCTGAAAAAGATCAATCTTACTTTCAGATTTTATATCTTTAGTTACTGATATATTTCCTTTGGAATTGATAGAAAAATATTTATCTCCCCATTTGTCTATGTTGTAAGTTGAAATACTATCTTCAATAGTCCAAATATTCTTTAATTTTTTCGGTTCAAAATTGGTCAATTTATGTCTTAGTGATTAATAAATGTTTTTGAAAATAACTCAAAACAATATCTTTTATTTTAATGATTACTTGCCAAGTTACCACCCAAAAGTTGAATATACATAGAGTGATTATTAACTAAATGACCAAAGAGAGAACCTTTATTGCAATTAAACCAGATGGAGTTCAACGAGGATATGTCGCTGAGATTATTGGCAGATTTGAAAAAAAAGGATTCAAATTGGTTGGATTAAAGCAATTAATCCCCTCAAAAGATCTTGCTCAAACTCATTATGGTGTACATAGAGAAAGACCCTTTTTTGGTGATTTAGTAGACTTCATTTCAAGTGGTCCTGTTGTAGCAATGGTGTGGGAAGGCGAAGGAGTTATTTTGAGTGCTAGAAAACTAATAGGTGCAACAAAACCTCTTGAAGCAGAGCCTGGAACGATTAGAGGTGATTTAGCTATTAATATTGGGAGGAATATTATTCATGGTTCTGATGGAGAAGATACAGCAAAATTTGAAATTGATCTATGGTTTAACGAACAGGAATTATGTGAGTGGGAAACTTCTGACTCGAAATGGCGATCTGAAAATTAAAATTTAAATCTCAAATCTATCTAAACTAAATTTTTCTAAAAAGCTTTTTTCTATTTCTTTGAGACTTTTATTTTGAACTATTTTCAAAAGAAGATGACTTGTTATTGCAGAAAATAAAACTCCATTTCTGTAATGTCCTGTAGCTATAAAAAGGTTTTCAATTTTTGATTTTCCAATTATTGGTTTAAGATCTGGAGTGCAAGGTCTAAATCCCCACCAATGTTCCATTTGTGGCCAATTATTAGCTTCTGGTAATAAAGAGTGAATGCCTTCTTGCAGTTGTTTTATTCCATCAGGAGTATTACCTTGATTAAATTTTGAATCCTTTTCAACTGTCGCTCCAACGATAATCAGTCCATCATCACGAGGAACTAGATAAGTTTTTGGACCAAAAATTACTCTTTTCAAAAAATTTGCTGGACCTTGTATTGATAGCATTTGTCCCTTTACAGGAAAGACAGGAATCTTATTAAAAATTTTTTTACTCCAAGCACCACTACATATAATCGCTTTTTCGCAGCTAATTTTTTTTATTTCCCCAGTGGCACATAAAACTGTTGCGCCAGTAATTTTGTTTTTTTCCATTGTCAAATTCTCTACTTCTGATCCTTCTTGAAATTCGACTCCATGCAAAGAGCATGCTCTCTCAAGAGCACGCATCAGTCGTCTTCGGTTATCTATTTGACCATCTTGTTCAAAAAGTAAACCATGTTTCCATATAGAATTAATTCCATTAATTTCCGTTTGAAGATCTTTGTGATTTAAATATCTTCCATATTCATAAGTGGGAAACTCTTCAAGATCTTCTTTATTTTTAAAAGGAACTACAATGCCACATTTTTTTAAACCGCATTTAATATGACTATCTTGTTCAATATTTTTTATCCACTTTGGAATTAGACTTTGACTTTCTTGGCCAAATTTTAATAATTCATCTTCGAGCCCTTCGGCATGAGTAGCTAACATTCCTGCAGCTACAAATCCAGCTGATTCATTTCTATTTTTGCTTAAAACCAAAACTTTGAAGTTATTTCTTGAAAATTCATAAGCAATAGATAAACCTACAAGTCCACCGCCAATTATTAGTATTGAATTTTTTGTTTCTTGTGTCATTTAATAATTAATATTTTTATTTGTGTTTTGGTCCTCTTTTCCTTTATATCCAATAATATTAATAAAGAGACTTTTAATAATGAACAATTTGGAATCTTGGGAAGCTGTGATTGGTTTGGAAACTCATGTACAGCTTAATACGAAAAGTAAAATATTTACATCTGCGTCAACAGCTTTTGGTGATGCTCCTAATACGCATATAGATCCTGTGGTTTGTGGGTTACCAGGAACTCTTCCAGTTTTGAATGAGACTGTTCTTGAGTATGCTGTAAAAACTTCTTTGGCATTAAATTTAAATGTTGCAGAACATTGTAAATTTGATAGAAAACAATATTTTTATCCTGATCTGCCTAAAAATTATCAAATTTCACAATTTGATGAGCCACTAGCTGAAAATGGCTGGTTAGAGGTTGAAATAATTGAAAAAAACAAAGAACCTTATATCAAAAAAATTGGTATAGAAAGGTTACATATGGAAGAAGACGCCGGGAAACTAGTCCATGCAGGAAGTGACAGGTTAGCTGGTTCTAAGTATTCTTTAGTTGATTACAATCGTGCCGGAATAGCACTTTGTGAGATTGTAAGTAAACCAGATATTAGATCAGGTAAAGAGGCATCTGAGTATGCTTCAGAAATTAGAAGAACGGTTAGATATCTAGGAGTATCAGACGGAAATATGCAAGAGGGTTCATTGCGATGCGATGTCAATATTTCAGTACGGAAAGGACCTAATGCTCCTTTTGGTACCAAAGTGGAAATAAAGAATATGAATTCATTTTCTGCAATTCAAAAGGCTTGTGATTATGAAATAGCCAGACAAATAGAAGTTTATGAAAATGGAGGAAAAATTTTTCAAGAAACAAGGTTATGGGATGAAGCTAAGCAATTAACAAAAAGTATGAGAATGAAGGAAGGCAGCAGTGACTACAGATATTTTCCTGACCCTGACTTGGGGCCAATTGAAATAACAAAAGCCCAAAAAGAAATATGGTTAAAAGAACTTCCAGAATTACCTTCAAAGAAAAGAAATAAATATGTAAGTGAATTTGGGTTATCTGCATATGATGCAAGAGTAATTTCTGATGAAATTAACATGGCAAACTTTTTTGAAGAAACAGTAGCTAGTGGTGCTGAGGCCAAACTAGCTTCAAATTGGGTAACGAGTGATATTGTCGGTTATTTAAAAGCAAATAAACTTAGTTTTAGTGATTTAAAACTGAGTCCTGAAAATCTTGCTGAAATGATTAGCATGATTTCAAATAACACTATAAGTGGAAAAATTGCAAAAGAAATTTTACCTGAACTAATTAAAAATAATATTTCTCCGAAAAAATTAGTTGAAGAAAAAGGGTTAGCTATGATATCTGATTCTTCAAGTATTTTACCAATAATAGATGAACTTATAACTGAACACCCAGATGAGGTTAAAGCATTTAGAAATGGTAAAACTAAATTACTTGGTTTTTTTGTTGGTCAACTAATGAAAAGAACAAAAGGTAAAGCTGACCCTAAACTTGCAAATAAACTTCTTGCAGAAAAATTGAATAGTTAAAGCTTCAAAGAAGTTCCCTTATTGTCTTGATCCATTTATTTTGATCATCTGAATTGTCTAAAATAATATCTGAATATTTTCTTTTTTCTTCAAAACTTAATTGAAGATTTATAGATTCATAAGCTTCTTTTTCGCTAATTTTATCTCTTGTGATAAGTCTTTTTTTTTGTAGTTCTATAGGACATTTAACTAACCATATTTCAGTACAAATATCTTCAAATTTTGCTTCAAATAATAATGGAATAACCAATACTATAGTTTGATTATTACTGTATTGACTGCATTTTTCTATCATTTTTTCTTTAATTAATGGGTGAAGTAGTTTTTCAATCCATTCTTTACTTTCTGAATGTTTAAAAATAATGTTCCTTAAAATTTTTCTGTTTATTTCCCTTTCTGCATTGTTTTTATTATCAATAATTTTATTTCCAAAATAATCTAAAATTTTCTTATATCCATATGTGTTTGGTTTGATTAGTTCTCTTGATAAATTATCTGCATCTAATATTGGAATTTTTTTATGTTTTTTAATGTAATTAGTTATGGTTGTCTTCCCACTGGCAATACCTCCTGTTAAACCAATTCTTCTTTGGCTGTTTTTTGATTTTTGAAGAATATCCATATAATTAATAATAATCTAATTACCTGTTTCTTTAGTATTAAAGAGTAGTTAGTATGAATTAAAATACCAAAAAGTTTGAGCCAGTTAGATTCCAATTGGTCGTTTGTTGATGACATTAAGGTAACACCCAAAGGGTTTCTTTATGCTGGGATATCTGCTGGATTAAAAGCTTCTAATAAAAAAGATTTAGCACTAATACTCGCTCCAGAAGGAAGTATTTTTAGTGGGATGTTTACCCAATCAATAGTTCGCGCTTCTTGCGTGGATATTTGTGAGGAAAGGATTAAAACAACTTCAGGTTATCTACGAGCAATACTAATTAATTCTGGTCAAGCAAATGCATGTACAGGCAATCTTGGAATTCAACATTTTCGAATTGCTACAGCAAAGATTGCGGAACTTTTAGGAATAAAAGAAGAAGAAGTTTTAATGTGCTCAACTGGTGTAATTGGTGTACCAATAAAAATAAATAATTTATTAAAAAATTTGCCGAATTTAGTTAGTGATTTAAAGGGTAATAATTTTCAAAATGCAGCAGAAGCAATATTAACCACTGATTTGTCTTTGAAAAAAGTTTTAATAGAGACGATTATTCAAGGTAGAAAAATAAAAATAGCAGGATTTGCAAAAGGTTCAGGAATGATTTACCCCAATATGGCTACAATGCTTGCTTTTCTAACCTGTGATGCGGGTATTCAAAAAGAAGAATGGGATAAAATGATTGCTATTGCGGTTAAAAAATCTTTTAATGCAATATCAGTTGATGGAGAGACAAGCACAAATGATTCTTTTGTTGGAATAAATGCAGGAGAGAAAATTGAAAAAAGGTTTTTTCCAATTATCCAAAAAGGAATTGATATTGTATGTCAAAACTTGGCAAAAAATATTGCAAGGGATGGAGAGGGGGCAAATTGTTTATTAGAAGTTTTGGTTCAAGGAGCAAAAAATACCGATGATGCAATTATGCTTGCGAAATCTATTTGTAATTCTGCTCTGGTAAAAACTGCGATACATGGTTGTGATCCGAATTGGGGAAGAATCATTTCTGCTGCAGGCAATTCTGGAGTTAAATTCAATTTATATGACGTTGATTTATTTATAGGCAATGCTCAGATTTTGGAAAACGGTAAGTTAAATAAATATGATCCACAAAAAATCACAGATTATATTAGGTCCAAAATGAAAGGTAGATATTTAGTTGATGATATTGTAAAAATTATGATTAATCTAAATTCTGGCGAATCGAAAGGCACAGCTTGGGGTTGCGATCTTTCTAAAAAGTATGTTGAAATAAATAGCGAATATACGACTTAATGCTTAAACGTAGTTATATCAATAGATTTGAAGATTATTAATATGTTGCTTACGGTCTGCTTACATAAAATTAGGACTTATTATTACGAATTTAATTTAGTCATACTAGGTTAAACATATCCATTAACTATGGTTGGATGTTCTTTGTTTTTGAACATTTTTCTATAATCATCATGCAATCTTTCAGTTGCCAATTTTCTTTTCTTCATTGCATCTCTGATTAAATCCATCTCATTGAATGTTCGATTGAGAATGGTGAATGGAGTAGTTAGTTTCATAAACCTCCTTTCTTAAAAAAGATTAAAAATTAATAATTCAGTCGCAGTAAATTAAACAATTTTGATTTGTTGGATGTTCTCTACATTCTTTTTCCCAAAAGTTTTGAAACTCAGGCGTGCATTTCTGAAGTTCTTTTGGGGTTTCGTTTAGATTTAATTCTGCATAATTAAACGCAGTTATGTATCTTGGAAGAATGTTAGATTGATTGAATAGTTTCATAAGACCTCCTAGATCTATATCTATATTATCCTTCTATTAACTTGAAATTCATAGAGTATTATTACTCGAGCAAAATTGCTTTGTGGTTGTCACGACTATCTTTTTCCATTCAGTAGGAGTAGAAATAATTCAGGAGTCAAAAGCACTTCATCGACTTTGTGGACAGCGAGGTGCATACGACTCGAAGAGGGTAAACAAATGCCCTATTATTTTTTAAAAGTTCAAAACTTATCTTATAAATTCCGTATTCAATATCGGGGTTGATACTTATTGCTCTTTGTAGTCCTAAAGATTCTTTTAAACCAATAATTAATCCTTTTACCTTTTTATCATCGTTAGCAATCTCTTCTTTTATAAAACCCGTATGAAGTTGAATTTTTACGAGAACATATAAACAAAATAAAAAAAACACTAAGACTTAAGTATCTTGATCATGAGATCCTAAACTTAGATGACTTATAGGGTTCAATTTATATATTGTTTAAAATAAATTAATTTTAATTTGCTTTATCTTCAGATTTCGCTTACATAAGTTTCACTAAAAAAATAATGATGGAAGAAAACATTACTGATCGCACAAAAGTTATTGGAGAGATTTTGAGTACTAAATTTGAAGAGATTTAAAGTCGAGCCTTGGGTAATAGTGAATCTGGAATCCCAGTATCATTTTATGATTTTGATGCTTTAACTCAAGGTTTACCAAGAGGAGGATTGATAGTCTTGGGAGGAAGACCTGCAATGGGCAAGACATCATTATCTTTGAATATGGCCTTGAATGTTTCTAAAATGCAGAATCTACCTGTTTGCCTATTTCATTTGGAGATAAGTAAGGAACAGATATCCAATAGATTTTTATCAATGGAATTAGGAATAGAATCAAGCAGGTTAAGAACTGGCAGATTACAACTTGATGAATGGTCTTTATTAAGTGAGGGTATTGATTCTTTGAGCAAATTACCATTACACATAACAGATCAACCAATAAGTTCAATTACGGAGATGCAATCAATTTGCCAAAAGATTAAGGAGGAGTCAGAAAAAAAGAGTTTGGGACTTGTAATTTTAGATTATGTCCAATTACTCGATTATTTGCCTATTTCCGATGTATCAAATAGAGAAGAATATTTATTGAAATTAGCGAAGAGTCTTAAAAAGATGGCAGAGGACCTGAATGTCCCTGTAATTATTATTTCTCAACTTAGTAAGGATGTTGAGAAAAGAAGAAACAAGAGACCAATGTTAAGTGATATCAGAGACTTTGAACCTCTTGAGGTGTATTCAGACATTATTACCATGATTTATAGAGATGAATATTATAATCCAGAAACTGAAGATAGAGGTATTACTGAAATTATTACCTGTAAACATAGAAATGGACCTGTTGGAACAGTTAAATTATTATTTGAACCGCAATTTACAAGGTATAGAAATCTTGCTGCTTAAATATGATCAGTTTTTGACGATTAATAAAGTACTAATAAAACAGTGCTTTAGTGATAGCAATAAATCTCAGTGATAAATATATAAACAAAATATCAAATATTATGTATTTTAAACCTTTTATATTCTTATTTAATTCTAATTGATAATATTTTTATAAGTTATATGATTGTGAGACAAAATTATTCTTTATCTACAACCTTTTATGTTGAAAAAGCAAGTAAAATTTTTCTGCTTACTTTTTTAACAGGAGGATTATATGTTTTCTTATGGTCTTTTTTCCATTGGAGACATTTCAAAAGAAGATCTCTTGCGGAAATAAAAACTTTTAATGAAAAAGATAGAAAAATAAGAATTTGGATTCCTCTATTAGTACATTTGTATATTATTGGTCTTGGAAGAAGGATAAAACTTGCACTAAAAGAGAAGAAAATTAACTTAAAAAGAATAGACTTCAATCCGTGGCTTAATTGGTTGGTTTTTGTTTATTCTTCTCCAGATCGCATAATTGAAAAAATAATTTCATTTATAGGGACTCCAGAATTTAATTTATTTAGTTTGTACATTCAAATTGTGATGATCTATTTTTTTATTGTTAGTGTTATCTCTTCTATTCCAATGCGAATGCAGATCGGGGCAAACAAATATATGCTTATTTCCAATGAAATTAATTATATAAAAACAAAATTTACCACGTTTGATAAATTGATATTAACTTTTGGAATTTTTTATACATTTCTATCGCTTGTTGGGTTAAATTCTTATTTTTGTCAAGATGAATATTTATTGTTTTGCTTTAGTTAATTAATATTCAAAATAAAGCACTGAATTAATCCTCTAGATCCATTGGTATGATTGATACTTGCTCTATATGTTTTTATCAATAGTCAATATCTACTTAAGTTTTAGTAAATCTATTGGTAGATATTCATTAATATAAAGGAACAATATTGTTAAAGTTCCAATTATAGAACCTATAAAACCTCCAAAAAAATTACTTAATAATCCAGATTTTGTAATTATTGTTTCTTCGTTTTTTTCTTCCTCAAAATCAGGCTTATTAACTACTTTTAAGCGCTGATTGGTTGTTGGTTTTTTAAGTTGTTGGTGTCGGATGAGGGCTTCGAAATCAGGCATGGAATTTGTGAGGCAATTGAACAATAAGCAGACCAGCCCGTCATTCGACGAGGATCTGATCTACCTAAATCGTCTACAGCTTCAAATACAGCATTACCAGAGGCTTCTGCTTTATCAAACGCTGAAAGTAAGGGTATAAATTTATCAAAAACATATAAACCAAAATTCTCTAGGGCTGCTTTAGCTTGTTGCGCTGCTTTTTGCTGTCTAAAATCAACTTTTACTATCACTACTGCATGATTAACTTTTAAGTTACTTAATAAATTAGCTAGTTCAACAGTTAACTCTACTGATCTTGCTTTTGCAGTGGTAGGTAAGATAACTAAATCTGAACCATACGCTAAGTGTTTAAGTTCTTCTTGATCACTGCTAGCTTGTCCATCAGTTATTACGATTTCTGATGATCTTGATGCTTTAGCAGCTGAACTGACTGGGAAAACTGGAAACGGAAGATTGCCTCTTGATGAGTATGCTAATGCAGATCTATTCTTGTCGGCATCGACTATGCAAACTTTCTTACCTTCAGAATGCCAAACACTTGCAAGGTGAATACTTGTGCAGGTTTTGGCCACCCCTCCTTTTTGTCCGCAAACGGTAATGAACAATTTTTTTTTAATTTCTCTTACTTTGGAGAATAATTTCTTAATGTCAAGGGAAATTGATTCTTAATCCTTTAAAACTTATTTTTTGAAATATTTTAGAGAGGTCAACATTTTTAGATATCATTATTAATTAAATGTCTCATTATAGCTTAGGCTTATGAAGAAAAGAATTGGATTAGGTACTTGGTCTTGGGGGAATAAGCTTTTTTGGAACTACAAATCTGCAAATGATGATGATTTGCGTGAGACATATAATGAAGCGGTACAACGAGGTTTTGATTTAATTGATACTGCAGATTCTTACGGTACTGGAAATCTTAAGGGCAGAAGTGAATCATTGATAGGCAAATTTTTACTAGATACTACTCCATCTGCAAAAAAAAAAATTCAAGTGGCAACCAAACTTGCACCTTATCCTTGGAGAATTGGTGAAAGAGGTTTGAATAAACCTTTTTTTAAAAGTTTAGAAAGACTCAACAATAAACTAGACATAGTGCAATTGCATTGGTCAACAGCAAAATATAATCCTTGGCAGGAATTAGGATTGTTGAATAATCTTTGCGATTTAAAAGATATAGGTTTTGATTTCCAAATCGGCTTATCAAATATAGGTCCTCAAAGGTTGATAAAATTAATTAATTTCTTGGCAAAAAGAGATCAGAGGCTAAAAAGCGTTCAGATTCAGTTTTCTTTACTTGCCCCAGATTTAAAAAAACAATATCAGGTAAAAAAAATTTGTGAAGAAAATAATATTGATTTTTTTGCTTATAGTCCTTTGTCCTTTGGAATACTTTGTATTGATCCAGATAAAGACACAAATAAAGAAAAAAGCTTTATTCGTAATGCTTTATTTGAAAAATATAAAAAACCAACATATGAATTGCGGAGATGTCTTAAAAGAATTGCAAATCAAAGATCAGTCTCCCAAGCTCAAGTAGCAATTAATTGGTGTTGCTATCAAGGAACTATTCCACTGGTGGGAATGCGAAAAAAATCTCAAGTTATAGATATATCAAACGTTTTTAAGTGGAATTTAAAAAAAGATGAATTTACTAGACTCCAAGAGGTTTCAAAAAATTGTTTAAAAAAAATGCCTAAAAATCCTTTTTCAAGTGTTTAATTAAATTTTCAGGAAGATATCTTCCTATTTTTTTTAATTTGACCACTACTATTCCATAGTTCAGAAGGAAACTTTTCACCTGTGAATCTAATAACTTTAGGTTTGAGATTTATTAACAAGTCATTTAGATGTTTATTGGGTTCCATTTTTCAAGATTGGAGTTTTTAATAAGATAAATTAATTTAAAGCTAATCTTCTCAGTATTTATACTTATAAAATTAAAAAAATTCTTTTTAATACAACTAATTGCAGCAATATTTACAAAATAATAAATAATCTACTACAACTTTGTAGTTATATAAAAAGTGGAGTCCTTCCAGACTCCGCGTATCATTTGGTTGATAAGGCTGATATAACCCCATCTCCTTAAGGATCAAGCAGCAACTGGTGCTGTTTGACGGGAGAAACTAACGATTTTGTTAGCGTTTGTGTTTTTGCTCTAACCGAGCCGGCTTCAGTCACCTTCCTTATGCCCCGTCGAAACCATTACAACCCCAAAAAGTGGAGTTGAGCGGAATCGAACCGCTGTCCGAAACATCGGTTGAGATCACCTAGTCCAATTGGACATTTATATTCTGACAGGCAAAATGAGTATTGAATAGTTTTTTTATTAAGTTTTTATCGTATATGAATGTAGTTGCATCAGCTCCACAGGGATTTGAGAAATATTTAGCTGAAGAAATTTCCAATTTAGGTGGATTTAATATTAGTACTTATAAGAGATTTATAAATTTTGAATGCGATTTTGACACTTTTTACAGAGTTCATTTCTACTCCAGATTAGCTTTTCGTTTTTATAG
>CACGHR010000013.1 GCA_902572915.1 uncultured Prochlorococcus sp. | reverse complement strand
GGAGGAGACTCTGCATGCGAAGAAGCAGCATACCTCACAAAGTATGGCAGCAAAGTTCATTTGATTGTTAGATCAGAAAAATTAAGGGCCAGCGCAGCAATGGTTGATAGAGTAAAAGCTAATCCAAAAATCGAAATCCATTGGAACACAAAAGTTGATAAAGCTGATGGTTCTGAATGGCTTGAAAAAATAGAAACTATTCACTCTAAAGAAGGCAAAGGAGAAATCAATATAAAGGGTCTTTTTTACGCGATAGGGCACACACCAAATACGAAATTCTTAAACAACAAAATTGATTTAGATAGCAAAGGATATATTGCTTGCAAATCAGGAAGACCAGAAACATCTATTGAAGGTATTTTCGCAGCAGGTGATGTTGTTGATTCTGAGTGGAGACAAGGAGTTACAGCGGCAGGAACTGGATGCATGGCAGCATTAGCTACCGAAAGGTGGCTAGCCGAGAAAAACTTAGCAAAAACTATAACTAGACAAACACCTGAACCAGAAAAAAAACTTAATTCTTCAGATTTTAATGAAGAGGAAGTTAATGAAGACACCTTTGATTCAAATTCTGAATGGCAAAAAGGCAGTTATGCATTAAGGAAACTTTATCATGAGAGTAAAAAACCACTCTTAGTTATTTTTAGTTCCCCAAGCTGCGGCCCATGTCATGTATTGAAACCTCAATTAAAAAGGGTAATAAAAGAACTTGATGGTGCAGTGCTCGGCATTGAAATAGATATTGATAAAGATCAAGATATTGCAAAACAAGCTGGTATTAATGGCACACCTACAGTTCAACTTTTTAAAGAAAAATTATTAAAAAAACAATGGCAAGGTGTTAAGCAAAGAAGTGAGTTTAAAGAAGCGATAAAAAATATTATCTAAAGTAACTAACTGTTCACTTATTATTCCTCTTAGGATTATTTTTATTAGTTGTAGGTCTTGCTCCCCCTCCTGCATTCCTCTCTCTATAAGTTATTCTCCCTCTTGAGAGATCATAAGGACTTATCTCAACTAACACTTTGTCTCCGGCTAACAATTTAATTCTAAATTTAGTCAATTTACCTGCAGCTCTACATAAACATTGATGTCCTTCAGGTTGCTCTAAGGTAACCAAATAAAATCCATTTCCCTGCTCTTTTTCTATTACACCTGAAGTTTCAATCATTAAATAATTTTTTTTCTAGGTTTATATTATCAGAAAAAGATTAGCCAAAATTGATTTAAGAAAAATTATCCAATTAAAAAGATAAATTAATTTTAAATTAAAAATTTAATCTCATTAATCATTTGAAGTTGACCATAGTAAAAATTAGCTTTAGCAATTTTTTCAGAATCTTCTAATTGATCAAAAAAAACAAATCCGAGAGTTTCCCATAATGGAGATCCGCAGACATTATTCAATTCTTTTTTTGCTTCTCTTGCAAAATTATCTAGTTTTCGTTCAAGATTTTTAGACTTAGAAACGGACATAGGTCAATTATATTTACATAGTACAAATATACTATATAAGCCTAAAATTGCAATATTAAAAGGGAAGTCTCTTTTTTTCTTCAATATTTAGATCTGCTTCCATTTCCCTTAATCTTTTAAGTATTTGTTGGTAGTACTCTTTAATATAACTTTCTAAAGATGTAATATCATCTTTTTTGATGTCCAAAATTTCGTAGGTTTTGCTCATATCTGCATCTAATGATTCTCCACTACTAGTTACTTCAGCAAAAGCCAATCTTTCGGCAACATTTAAAGAATCTTGGAAAAAAGAAACTACTCTTTGAGTGACATTAATGAGAAAGGGGGAAACTCTGAAAACCTTAGCCTTTTTTTCGCTAAATTTTTCACATAAGGATATGACTTCGTTTGAATCCCAAGCTTTGGGGCCTACTAATGGCATTGATACTCTATGAGTCTTTGGATTATTTACTGCTGAGACAATAACTTTTGCCATGTCTTGAGTAT
This sequence comes from uncultured Prochlorococcus sp., assembly GCA_902572915.1. Taxonomy (GTDB): domain Bacteria; phylum Cyanobacteriota; class Cyanobacteriia; order PCC-6307; family Cyanobiaceae; genus Prochlorococcus_A. Next base: position 21,388 of record CACGHR010000013.1, on the reverse strand, counting down.
TCATATAAGCAATTTTTGTTGGAGTTCCGCTCATCCAAACAGCTTGACTATCTAAAACTGGAATAGCAAATTGACCTATAACTCCTTGCATAAAAGCTGCACATTTAAAAATTGTATATTCTAACTCAGATTTCTCAAGGAGTTTTTCAGTACAATACTTGACATCCATTAATGGAACATTTCTAAATTTTTCTGTTAGGAGTATTGAGAGAAATATTACCCTTTTTACATTTAAGGATTCACAAGCATTGAATAAATTAAGTTTTCCCTCCCAATCTATTTCATAAACACTTTTAGGATCATCCGGTCTACTAGTCGCAGCATCAATAACAACTTCTATATCTTGCAATGCATATTCAATATCGGAAGTATTTATTAAATTACCTTTTGTCAATTCACAACCCCACTCTTGAAGAAAAGAAGCTTTTCTCGGGTTTCTAACAAAACATCTTACTTCATGTCCATTTTCTATAGCTTGCTTTGCTACTTGCCTTCCAAGAGTCCCTGTTGCTCCTACTAAAAGAATCTTCATATTTAAGATTTACTTAACCAGTAGACCATAACTCACTTTGTTATGAAATCGTGAGAATCAATCTCCCTGAAACTTTAATAGTAATGCACCGCCAACCAATCCTATTGGTATAAGTATCCAAAAAACTGCCGCAATACTAAAAATTTCTTTAGCCATAGTAAAATTTAATCATTATTATAATTTACATTCAATATACATTTATTTGTTAAAAAAGTAGATAATGCAAATATCTTGAAAATTTTTAAATACCTTAAATAGTATGAATACTAACTTTAAAGAAGAATGTAATATCTATCCTAATTACTGGAATTGGAATGGTTTTAAAATTTGTTGGAGTGTTACCGGCGAAGGCAACAAAATTCCAATTATATTTCTACACGGATTTGGAGCTAGTAGAAAACATTGGAGAAACAATTTGGGATATTTTGCTAAAAGGAACTGCGCCTCTTATTCTATGGATTTATTAGGATTTGGCGATTCAGACCAACCGGGGGTAAGACAAATTGGAAGATTGAATAATGAGATTTGGTGTAATCAAGTGAAAGACTTTATTACTCAAGTAATACGTCCAAAAAATTCTGGGAAAGTTATTCTTATTGGCAATTCCCTTGGATCATTAGTTGCCTTAACATGTGCTGTTTCTTTAGAGGACCAAATTGCGACAGTTATAGCTTCGCCTTTACCAGGGCAAACTATAGAAAAAACAAAGAAAATAACAATTAAACCATCATTAAAAATTTTTAAAAATATATTAATAAAAATATTTTTTATATTTTTTCCTTTAGAAATTATTTTATTTTTAATAACCAAAATAGGGGTTATAAAACTGGGTTTAAATTATGCATATTTCAAAAAAGATAATATTGATAGAGAACTAATAGATTTAGTAACAAAACCAGTTTTAAGAAGAACTTCAGCCAGAACATTAAGAGCGATGTGCATTGGAATGACTTCAATAGATGAAAAATTTCAAGCCTCATACCTCTTAAGAAAACTGAGTGCCTCAAAAAAAGTTCCTTTTTTATTAGTTTGGGGAGATAAAGATAATTTCATACCTTTGTTTCTTGGTAAAAAGATTGCAAATTTCCATAGATGGGTAAAATTAAAAATAGTATCCAATTCAGGACATTGCATCCATGATGAAGATCCTTCGGTATTCAATAAAATCTCTTATGAATGGATTAGAGATTTATAAACCTTTTAAAAAATGAAACATACATTATCAGTTCTTGTAGAAGACGAATCAGGGGCTTTGAGTAGAATCTCAGGACTTTTTGCTAGAAGAGGGTTTAACATTGATAGCCTCGCAGTGGGGCCTGCAGAATCCAAAGGGATATCAAGGTTAACTATGGTTGTAGAAGGTGATGATGAAACCCTTCAACAAATGACGAAACAACTAAATAAATTATTTAATGTTCTGGGAGTTGTTGATTTTACTAATCTAGCTGCTGTTGAGAGGGAACTTATGTTACTAAAAGTTTCATCAAAAGAAGATACCAGGAGTAATATCTTAGATATAGTTCAGATATTCCGTGCAAAAGTTGTAGATGTTTCAGATATAGCCTTAACACTTGAAGTGGTTGGAGATCCTGGGAAATTGGTTGCTTTAGAGAAGTTACTCGAACCATATGGAATTCTTGAAATAGCAAGAACAGGGAAAGTTGCTCTTAAACGCTCCTCAGGAGTTAATACAGAAATGTTAAAAATCAACAAATATTCCCTAGAAATTTAATTAGATATCTGGACTGCCTTGATATAGTCTTCTTTATTTATTTTTTTGAGTACATCTAATCCTTGGGTAATTTGGCCAAAAATTGAATATCTTCCGTCTAGTTCAGGTATTTTATTAGTTACAAAAAAAAATTCAGTAGAGGAAGATTTATTGTTGCCACTCTTAACCATAGCAATTGAACCATTCTCAAAAGTTTTGATCAAATTTTCAATTTCAATAGGATTTTTTATCTGGTAGTTATATCTTGGATTAATTTCTTCCTTGAATTTAATCTCTAAAGGTATTGATGAAATTTTCTTATTCAGGATTTGATTTCGTTCAATATAAAATTGATTTTCTGGATTAACACCTCCATGTATAAATCTTATCTGGGGATAATTTATTATTTTATAAAATTTTTGATTTACGTAAATATTATTGTCTATGTTTTCTAGAAAGTTTGATACTGTTACTGGGTTATCCTTACCGAATAATTTAACCTCAAAATCTCCTTTTGAAGTTTTAAATTGGACTATTTTATTTTCTTGGATACATTTAAATTTGAGTTTTCTACAATAAAAATTAGAATCAATCTCATTTTTCAAATTACAAGCTGTTACCATAAACAAGATTTGAATAAAAGATATTACTTTTAATAAATAATTTTTTTTTATTTTAAGCCCTCCAAATTAACTTCCAAAAATTTAGCCAAACGAGCACCTTCTTCTTCAACCTGAAGAAGTGGTTTAAGTTCACCTGCTCCGCTTAGAGGGAGAGGTTTTTTTCTACCTTTTAATACCAAAGCAATTCTTCTTCTAGGATTAAAACCCTCACTAATATCTAACTTAACTGATTTAATTTCATCGAAATTTAATTTAACTTCAATATCTTTAAATAATCCTTTTCTTTTTATTTCTACAGATTTTGATGATTTATCAAAATAATTACTCCCTGAACCAAAATTTATATAAACCAAATACCATAAATAAAAATTCAATAGATTAGCTATTACTCCATAAGCTCCCATTATGATTCCTTGAGGGATAAAAAGTAAAGTTGAAGGATTTCCTAAAGGTAATAAATCCCTTCCTGTGTAGCTAGATATAGAGGCCAAAAGAAAACCAATACCACCAATCGTAAGCATTCCTCCAATAATATAATTTGAAATTTTCCTTGATCCACCAATTTTTTGTTCGATTTTATCGAAAGACGTGAGGTCTGAATTCATTTTTATCTTTTTTTAGAGCCTAATTCAGATAATTTAACAAATTAAGGGAGTATTCTTACCTAATTTTTAATAAAAAAGTCAGGAAAGCTTTACAAGGCATTTCAGATATACAAATATTTCCCCACATTACTCTCAATCTTTGTTACAGTCACTGCGTATCCCGAAGCTAAAAACGATTTCTCATGACGATCGCAGTTGGTAGCGCCCCACAAAGAGGATGGTTTGATGTCCTTGATGATTGGTTGAAGCGCGACCGCTTTGTATTTATTGGTTGGTCCGGACTACTTCTACTTCCTTGTGCATACCTTGCTATAGGTGGTTGGTTCGTCGGAACAACATTTGTTACCTCCTGGTACACACACGGAGTTGCAAGCTCATACCTTGAAGGTTGTAACTTTTTAACAGCAGCTGTAAGCACCCCTGGTGATGCCATGGGACACAGTCTTCTATTTTTATGGGGTCCTGAGGCCCAAGGTAGTTTCGTAAGATGGCTACAACTTGGTGGTCTTTGGAACTTCGTTGCATTACATGGAGTATTTGGCCTAATTGGTTTTATGCTTCGTCAGTTTGAAATTGCTGGCCTTGTTGGAATTAGACCATACAACGCATTAGCTTTCTCAGCAGTAATCGCAGTATTTACAAGCATTTTCCTTATTTATCCTTTAGGACAGCATAGTTGGTTCTTCGCACCTTCATTCGGTGTTGCAGCAATCTTCCGTTATATTCTGTTCATTCAAGGTTTTCATAATATCACTTTAAATCCATTTCACATGATGGGAGTTGCTGGAATTCTTGGTGGTGCTCTACTTTGCGCTATCCATGGAGCTACAGTACAAAACACTTTGTATGAAGACACAAGTATTTATACAGATGGTAAGGTTCAAAGTTCAACATTTAGAGCTTTTGATCCAACTCAAGAAGAAGAAACTTATTCAATGATTACAGCGAATAGATTCTGGAGTCAAATCTTCGGTATTGCTTTCTCAAACAAGCGTTTCTTACATTTCTTGATGCTATTTGTACCTGTTATGGGTATGTGGACATCTTCAATTGGTATTGTCGGCTTAGCACTAAATCTAAGAGCTTATGATTTCGTAAGCCAAGAAATCCGTGCAGCAGAAGATCCAGAATTTGAAACTTTCTATACAAAAAATATACTTTTGAACGAAGGTATGCGAGCATGGATGTCTTCTGTGGATCAACCACACGAAAACTTTGTATTCCCTGAGGAGGTTCTTCCACGTGGAAACGCCCTTTAATAATTTATTAAGAGCTCCAAACCAAAGTATTGAGGAAACTGGTTATGCCTGGTATGTAGGTAACGCTAGATTAATCAATTTATCTGGACGTTTATTAGGAGCTCACATTGCTCACTCTGGACTAATAGTCTTTTGGGCGGGAGCAATGATGCTCTTTGAGGTTAATCATTTTACTTTTGATAAACCAATGTGGGAGCAAGGTTTAATCTGTATGCCACACGTTGCAATGTTTGGCTATGGCATAGGCCCAGGTGGTGAAGTTACTGATATCATGCCTTTCTTCCAAGCAGGCGTGGTTCACTTGATAGCTTCCGCTGTTCTTGGTTTTGGTGGTATTTACCATTCATTAGCAGGTCCAGAAAAACTTGAAGAAGATTTTCCATTTTTCTCCACTGATTGGAGAGATAAAAATCAAATGACAAATATTCTTGGTTATCATTTGATTGTTCTTGGTGTAGGTGCACTAGCATGGTCAGTAAACTGGTGTTTTATTGGCGGTGCATATGACACATGGGCACCTGGAGGTGGTGAAGTCAGACTCGTAAATCCAACTTTAGATCCAAGAGTTATCCTTGGTTATTTATTTAGATCTCCATGGGGAGGAGCTGGTTCAATAATCGGTGTTAACTCCATCGAAGATATTGTTGGTGGACATGTCTACGTGGGAATTACTGCAATTATTGGAGGAATTTTCCATATCTTTACTAAACCCTTTGGTTGGGCAAGAAGAGCATTCATCTGGAACGGTGAAGGACTATTAAGTTACGCTCTTGGTGGAATTTGTGTAGCAAGTTTTATTGCTTCAACATTCATCTGGTTTAACAACACTGCTTACCCTTCAGAATTTTATGGCCCAACTAATGCTGAAGCTTCACAGGCACAAAGCTTTACTTTCCTAGTGAGAGATCAAAGAATTGGAGCTAACGTAGGTTCAACAATGGGACCAACAGGTTTAGGTAAGTATCTCATGAGATCTCCTACTGGTGAAATTATATTTGGTGGTGAAACAATGAGATTTTGGGATTTCAGAGGTCCATGGTTAGAACCTTTAAGAGGTCCTAATGGTTTGAGCCTTGAGAAAATCCAAAATGATATTCAGCCTTGGCAAGTAAGAAGAGCTGCTGAATATATGACTCATGCTCCTAACGCTTCTATCAACTCTGTTGGTGGAATCATTACAGAGCCAAATGCTGTTAACTTTGTTAACTTAAGACAATGGTTAGCTGCAGCTCAATTCTTCCTAGGATGGTTTACATTCATCGGTCATCTTTGGCATGCTGGACGTGCTAGAGCAGCCGCTGCTGGTTTCGAAAAAGGAATCGACAGAAAGAGTGAACCAGCTCTAGAAATGCCTGATTTAGATTAATTTCTATTTCATATTAAAAACCCTATCAATAGATAGGGTTTTTTTTTGCTCAATTTTCTTATTTATATAAATTTTTTCTGAGCCATGGCAAACTCAACCCCATTACATTACTAAAACAACCCTCTATTTTTTCTATATATTTGCCGCCTATCCCTTCCAAAGCAAATCCTCCCGCGCAATATAAAGGTTCATTTGTATCTACATAACTCTTAATTTCCCACTCTTCCAAATTAGAAAAATAAACTCTTGAACTTACTGTTTTTTTTATTATTTCAGTAATTTTAAAAATTTTGGAATTTGAATCAAAATTTCCAATTATTAGAGTATGTCCAGTATGTAAAAATCCAAATTCTCCAGACATTTTTTTCCATCTGATAAATGCCTCTTCTTTATTAGATGGTTTTCCATAAGCTTCTCCTTTAAATTCAAAAATTGAATCACACCCAAGGATTTTTAAAGGACCAAATTTAAATTCTTCGGGCAATGATATTTTTTGAATATTTTCAGATAGATTATTAGCCTTTTGAAAAGATAATTCCAAAGCCAATTTAAATATATTTTTTTCTTTTATTGAATTTTCATCAAAGTCACTTGATATTTGGATAAAATCAATTTGACAATTTTCAAGTAATTTCTTTCTAGATTGTGAAGCAGAGGCTAGAATTAACACAAATTTTTAACCAAATTATAATTCAATTTACTAATTAATAAATTTTTAAATTAATATAAATTACTAATGGAGTTAGAAGCAAAATTACATGAAATAAAAAAACCAATAATGGTCCTGGGAACTTCCAGCGGAGCAGGAAAATCTCTAACGGTTACTGCTATTTGCAGGATTCTTAAAAATCTAGGAGAAGAACCAATCCCTTTTAAAGGACAAAATATGAGTAATAATGCTTGGGTTGACTGGGAAGGTGGAGAGATGGCCTATTCACAAGCACTTCAAGCTTTTGCTTGTGGTATTAATCCCTCTGCTGAGATGAATCCCATTTTATTAAAACCACAAGGCAATTCAATAAGTGAGGTGATTCACCTTGGCAAAAGTATAGGAATAACAACAGCCAAAAATTACTACCAAGATTGGTTTATTCCAGGTTGGGAAGTAATTAAAAAAAGTCTTAGTTCTATTTATAAAAAAAACCCAAATTGCCGTTTAATTATCGAAGGGGCTGGGAGTCCAGTAGAGATGAATTTAATTCATAGAGATCTCACTAATTTAAGAGTTGCTAAGTATTTAAATGCAAATTGCATTTTGGTTGCTGATATTGAAAGGGGAGGAGTATTTGCACAACTAATCGGAACCCTAAAATTAATGAAGCCAGAAGAAAAAAAGCTTATTAAGGGAATTATTATAAATAGATTCAGAGGAGATCTCTCATTATTTGAAGAAGGGAAAAAATGGATAGAAAGTAAAACTCAAATCCCTGTTATTGGAATTATTCCATGGTTAAATGATTCATTCCCTCCAGAAGATTCTTTAGACTTAATAGAAAAAAAATCACGTTTCTCAAATCCAGAGATCAAAGTTGGAATTATAAAATTGCCATCTATAAGTAATTTTTCAGATTTTGATCCATTAGAAAATGAAAAATCAATATTAATTGAATGGGTAAAAGAATCACAAAACTTAAATAAGTTTGACTTCATTATCCTTCCTGGAAGTAAACAAACTATTAATGATCAAATCTACCTTGAGCAGAGTAGTTTATCTCAAGATATAAAAGAATATGCAAATAATAAAGGTAATATAATCGGAATCTGTGGAGGATTACAAATGTTAGGGACAACACTTGAAGATCCTTTTTTAAAAGAGGGCTCAAAAACTAATTCAGCACAAAAAATAAAAGGTATTGGATTACTTCCATTAAGAACCACTTTCTTCGAAAATAAATTAACAAGACAAATCAGCTCTGAATCCTTGTGGCCATGCCAATCTAAAATTAATGGATTTGAAATTCATAATGGCAAAACTGAATTACATAACATTCAAAATAAATTTAAAGTTAAACCAATTTTTAAAGATTTAGAACTTGGTTGGTATAAAGAGAATAACGAAGGGGGGACCATTGCAGGAACATATATTCATGGGATTTTTGAAAATGATAATTGGAGAGATCAATATATAAATCTAATAAGGAAGAGCAAAAATTTACCGATATTAAATAAAAAATCAATATCTTACAAAATAAAAAGAGAATCAATTATTGATAATCTTGCTAATGAATTTAATAAACATTTAAATATCTCAGCAGTATTAAGTTGAAAAATAAAAACATTAAAATTAGATGGTCAAATAATAATGAAACATTCGCTTCAGAGGGCGATGATTGGCTCTCTACGGCAGAAAAAGCAGGTTTAAAAATCCCTACCGGCTGTCTAACAGGAAGTTGCGGTGCATGTGAAATAGATGTTAATGGTAAAACAGTAAGGGCTTGTATAAGTGATATTGAAAGTAATGAAAAATGTTTGTTAAATGTTTCTTTAACTACAGACCCCTTTTGGGAAAACTAAATTTCCTGTTTTTTTATAATAAAAAATTAAACTTAATTCCTAATTTATAATCTTTATCTTTAAGAAGTTGTCCAATATCTTGAACCCCCACAGCATTTGAATAATATAAATCTAATGACTTTTCTGGTGAAAAAGAATATCTCAGTGCAATCGTAGAATTTAAATTTGAATCATTTTGAATTAAAGTATTTATTTCTGGAATAAGTATTAAATTATCTGATAAATTTATATAACTTGAGAAGCCTATCCCTCCAAAACTTTCAATACCACTAAAAAAGTATTTTGGACTAACATTGAAAGTTAACCAATTGTTGACTCTAAAAGTATTAATAAATTCTGAGAATAAATAACCTTGATTAGTATTATTATTTCTTCCTACTGATGATCTTAATGAAACCCAATAAAGATCATTTTTTTGCGGAGAAAATATTAATAGTTTTCCTCCTAGCCTGAAATTGAAATTATTCTCATTTAAATAAGTTGAATATAAATTTGAATTATTATCCCCTTTAAAGTTTATCCCATCAAAACTACCGATATTCAGAAGCTCAACTTGAAAAATATTTGATAAAGAATATCCATAAAAACCAAATAAATTTCCTCTCTCATCATAATTAAAGTTAACTTGTGAAGTTCCAGCTTCAGGGATTAAGGCATTACTTACAGTAATTCCACCCTTACTTATTGATTTATCTCTTTCATTTAGAGGTGTAAGATACGTATCTTCTCCATAGGGCCTATAAGTGATGTTAGCAGAGTAAAGTGGCAGATTATCTGATGGGATTGTTAGTAATCCTGTAGTGGGGGTAGCCCCATATGAGTTTGTAATCTTTCCTTCAATTCCAATTTGAGGATTAATATCCCATCCCAAACCATAACTATATATGGACTTTCTAGAATATTTTAAGTCTCTGTCAAAATGATTATTACCTGGGCCTAAAGGGGTTGTATATGAGAAAAGAAGATTAAAATCTTTCGCCACATCAAAGATAAAACCACTTCCAATATAGAAATTATTACCATATGCGTTTTTCCCAATTCCTTTTGAACCTAATTTCTCAGGCAAGAATGTAACGCCAGGGACAATTAAAGCAGTAACATTTTCATTTAATTTTTTTGATATTGGTAAGGATAGAGATCCAATAAAATTATCGAATCTATCTTTACCATCTACACTATCTTTTTGATTATAAATACTTTTAGAGTCTTCAGATCCACTAGAATGATTCCAATACTCAAAGGTTGGTACTATTGAAATATCAAAGCTACTTTTATTGTCATTAAATAATTCTTTCTTGATTGAGAAAGCAAAATTTTGCCAATGATAATTTACTTTTTGACCATTAATAAGATTATATAAATTATCATTAGCCTCAGAAAAATAAAAAGTCATAAGGGCAGAATCTGAAATGCCATAATCAAAAACTATTGAAGGATTTTGTTGTCCAATTCCTCCGGCTTCACCTCCTTGAAAAGATGATTTCCAACTAATGGAGGTTTGAAAATTGTTATATTCAAGGAAATTATTAAGTGGTAAAAAGGGTTCTATTTCAGTCTTAAAAGAAACTGCTTTCTTTGGATATTTATTTATTCTTTTTCCCTCAAAAGAGTTTATTTTTTTTCTTATTGTATTTTGATTATTATTATTATTTTCAAAATATGTTTCATCATTATTGTATGATTTCCAGATAATCTTCTTCAATGGTTTAGATTCTTCTACCTTCTCCCACTTAACTGAATTTAATTGAGGCGAATCTTCTTTTACTGTCTCAGCGAAAGCATCTAGAAAATTTAATAATTGACTAATTATAAATAGATAAGAAATCAACCTCATATCAAAACTTCTTATATTTGTTTATTTTTCTAATATACTCCAAAGAATACTTCACTTATAAAGAAAAGAGCCATTACAAAAAACAAAATTATTTATGACCAAAAATTTTTCTATATCCTAAATATTGAGTTCTTCTTTAATACAATAATCTGTTATTTTATCCTTATTTCCTGGAATAAGTTTTGAATATTGAATTCTATTTGTAGAGTTCTTCAATCCATAAAGAACACAATTAAAGTAACGATTAAACTCATAGCGAGATAATTGTAGTATTGGATTTTTATCAAATTCCTCCATACATCTAGAAAAAATGAACTATTTAATTCTTCAGTAAAACTTTTATGGAATTATGAGCATCCAGAAATACTAGAAATAAAAAAAAATTGAATAGAGGCCAGTCTTTTTTAATAAATTTAGATAATTATTATTCATTAATAATTTTTAGAATTTAAAAGGACAGACTGTTTGTGAGATATTTCTATTTTGTCAATTTATGTCGTTATTCATCCACAGAAAAATTAAATATTTTATAAAAAATTCCTGTAAATTTATAAAATTTTACTAACAAAAAACCCTAAAAATAGGAACTCATTTTATCCAGAATTGACTGCCTGAACTAGATAAATTACCAATCATCTTTTAAATACCATTTCATTCTGAACAATTTACTATCCCTAAATAAGTTCTATTGGCATAAAAATCCAAAGGCAGTGGATTAAGATTTGAATATTAGAAAACATTAAAAAAAAGAATTTTCATATTGAAAACAAATTTTCCCAATAAACCAGCTTATAAAAAAGTTAAAGGGATTATTTAAACCCTTATAAAGTTCTATTTAATTTAAAATTAAAAGAAAGGCTTATCCTTTCTTCATCTGATAAATTAATCTCCACTGCGTGAGGAACCCAGGCAGGAAAAACAACAAGCATATTTTCTTTTGGTGAAATTGTATTTATTGGATAGTCATATGCCTGCAGTTGGTATCCTTCTCTAAAATGGCCCATATATTCTGTCGATATGAAGTCAGCTTCATTAAAATTCCTATAAAAAAGAAATCTTCCCCCTTTCATCTCTTTTGGCACCTTTATGAAAAATACACCCGAATAAGTTAAGCCTGAATGTGTGTGAGGTGTATTAGAAGAACCTTTCCCACTTATGTTTATCCAAAAATTTTTTAATTCCAAGTTACCTGTTCTACTGATTTGATGAATTGCGTTAACAGCATTAATTATTTGCTTAAGTAATTGATTAGTTCCTGGAAGATTATTTAAATCTCTTATATCTTTTGAATGATAACCCTGAAAACCAGAATTACTTTTTCTTATACCATCTTTATCATTTTTTCTTATTAAATAAGCTTCATTTTTTAGCTGCTTTATATTTTCATTTAGTTCAACGGTCCAAAACGGTGTTGGAAATAAAAAACCAGGCTTAATATGAAATTTCATATTTTGCAAATTACAAATTTTAATACAATTTTAAAATATAAAAATAGTCAATAATTATCAACCTTAAATTAAAGATTTTTATATTCTCAAATTTTAATTAGTATGGGAAAAACTATATTAATTTGATCAAAAAATAATTAATCCTTTTTAGATTAAGAATAAAAAACATCCAGAGATAAATCCACTTATATGACCCAGTAAACTTACTCCTGGCAAGAAAGAGAAAATCATTCCTATAAGGCATATTATCTTTGACATTTTTTGAACTTCAAAGTTAGATTTTAAACCAATTTTTTGACCTAAAAAATAACTCTTTCCATAAAAAGAAGTTAAAAGAACGAATCCAAATAAAGCATAGACAATACCACTAAATCCTAAAGCTGCATAATTCGGATAGAGATAAAAAAAATAGGATAATATCTTTTCGTAAACCCATATAATAAAAAAATTTAGAAAAGTACAAATTAAAATAAATTTCAGATAAAAAAACCTGCTTTCAATTCCAAGTCTCAATAAAAAATATCTAGTAATAATTATTCCACCAAGATTACTTAATAAATGATTTAAATCTGCATGGACTAGAATTGATGTAAAAATCCTATAGGGTTGATCACTAATTAATCTTGGAACATAGTATAAAAATTCTTTATCTAAAACTCTAATTAAATCTGTAAAAATAAAAACTGAGATTAAAACAGAAGCACTGACTAGATACTGCCAATCATATTTAGATATTGAATTATTCACGGCATGATTTTCTTGCATTCTATATCAAAATATTATTCCAAGAAAAAAAGACCATGAAAAGGTCTTTTTAATATTTTGAATTTATACTTTATTTAGTAAGCTTTACAATGAAAACTCGTTGTGTAGCTACGCATTCTTTTTTCCAATAATCTTTTTTTTGATATTTAGGTAGTTGATAATTGAAGTCATGCATTCTCCAAATATTTGAAGTTGCATTTCTAAAGGCAGTTAATGGAGTAGTGAGTTTGCATAAAAAAAAGACCCCTATTTATAGAGGTCTTCTCTTGGTTTTACAGAATCAAGTGTTTCCTTGTTTCCACTGTTTCAGTAAAACCACTCCTACACACATATATAAACCTATGTCATTTATTTCTTTTCCGTGGGAGGGGCAAATAGATTGTTACCAAACTGTCACATGTGCCAATTTCCCATTTCATGTTTTAAGGCAATAAAAAACACCCTAATTTAAAGAAAAAGGGTGTTTGCTTATCAGAAATTAGTGTGTGAGGAGTTTCTGATTTATTCACTCTAATGGGAAAATGGACTAAATTTCTAGAGTAATACTTACTAAAAATAAATTTTTTAATAGTTTCGGATATAGATAATCTACTAATTTAGCTAATGTTTAATTAATAATTTTCCTGATATTCCTAAGTCATAGAGATTATTCTGGACTTATTTGAAAACATCTGGCGACATCTACTTTGTATTAATTAACGTAGAGGGTAAAATTCATCTCAAGCAGCATAGGCATATACTGGAACTAAGTTGGACTTTTTTTTGAGTTATTAAGGTTATATCCACCAATACAAAACTTTGTCAATCAAATATCCACCACCACAATTTTTGACATAAGGTGGAAATGTGGGGTCTACAAGGGACCTCTAAAAAATGGAGAAGGTGTGTTCAAAAAGTGTTTCTAAAAGTCCAGTTGAGACCTTATCTGACTAGTTTAAAATCAATAATTTTATATAAATCAAAGAGACATCACAGAGACATATATTTTTTTTTCATGGTATATTTTGACTGTCTTTGGTATAAAGTATCTTCTAAATTACCTAGTCATACAACATTCATACTGGAATTTTTGACGATATCTGACGATTCCTTATTTGTATAGAAATACGGAGAGGGTGTACATAGAATTATGATTAAAAGTCCAATAATGACCTACTCTGACCACAATTTAACTTAGTGATTCAAATAAAACCCTAAGATAACCATAAGACGATTTTTATTATCTAGCAAAACTTTATGATTTATGGTAATTTCTGAAACCCTGAATTATTTTAAATATTGAATATTATTCAAAATCTTGTCAGCAAGTTCATCAATTTCTTCATTAATACTCTCTACTGCTGATGATGTATTAAGAGACTTATATAAACGTTCTGAATATGGAAGCGTAATTCTTCCATTTGTTGTAATGAGGAGACTTGACTGCGTTTTAGAACCTAAAAAAGACTTAGCATATGAACTTTTTGAAAAATATAAAGTGAAGTTAGTTAATCCAGAACCAGTCATACTAAAACAAGTTAATCTACCATTTTTTAATTCTTCAAAATTTGATCTGGGAAGACTTGGAAGTGATCCAAAGAATATATTAATTAATTTCAGTAACTATATTGAAGGATTTTCTAATAACGTTTCTGACATTCTTGAAAACTTTAAAATAGATGCAATAATCCAGAAACTTCAGAAAGAGGATCGTTTATACGAATTAATTAGAAAATTTACAGAAATAGATCTAAACCCTCAAAAAGTTGATAATCACATGATGGGTTCAGTTTATGAAGAGTTGCTTCGCAAATTCTCAGAAATGTCAAACGAAACTAGTGGAGAACATTTCACCCCAAGAGATGTAGTAAAACTTTTAGTTAAACTAGTCTTTGGTGGTGATAGAGAAAATCTATCTGGAGTTGGGAAAATAAGATCAGTATTTGATCCATGCTGCGGAACAGGGGGAATGTTAACAATTGGGAAAGAATGGGTTCAAGAACATATTAATGCTGAAATAAAAATGAATCTTTTTGGTCAAGAATTAAATGATGAGACGTACGCAATATGCAAATCAGATTTTTTAATGTTAAATGAAGACCCTGACAATATATATGGACCCCATTCCTCTCTTTCAAAAGATAAATATTCAGAAACAAAGTTTGATTATATGATTACGAATCCTCCATATGGTGTTAGTTGGAAATCTGATAAGGGATTTATTTTAAAAGAATCAAAAGATCCTAATGGGAGATTTAATGCTGGAGTTCCAACTGTTAAAGATGGTCAGATGTTATTTCTTCAACATCTTATCTCAAAGATGAGTCCTGAGGGTTCGCGTATAGGAATTGTTTTAAACGGATCTCCACTATTTACAGGCGATGCTGGCAGCGGTGAATCAGAAATTCGTAAGTGGATTATAGAAAATGACTGGTTAGAATCTATTATTTGTTTACCTGATCGAATGTTCTTTAATACTGGCATTACAACATATATTTGGATAATTAGTAACAAGAAATCTGCAGAAAGGAAAGGGAAAGTTCAATTAATTAATGGATCGACTTTTTCAAACCCATTAAAGAAAAATCTTGGTGATAAATCAAAATTTGTAAGCGATGAACAAATTGACATTCTTTTTGATATCTACAGAAGCAATAAAGATTCCGAATTTTGTAAAATTTATAATAACGATTTCTTTAAATATACAAAAATAGTAGTAGAACAACCTCTTAAAATTAATGGAGAAGTAATCAAAAACAAAAAAGGTATTATTAAACCGGATAGTGCTCAGCGTGATAATGAATGGATTCCATTTGGTGTGGATATACAAGAGTATTTCGAAAAAGAGGTCCTACCATTTATGCCAGAATCTTGGATGGATAGAAAAAAAGATAAAATAGGTTACGAAATTTGTTTTACTAAGTATTTTTATAAATTCAGAGAGACTAGAGAGATAGAAGTTATAAAAAGAGAACTTCAAGATTTGGATAAAGAAATTAGTGATTTATCTAATGGGGTATTCAAGTGAATAAAATTGAAGAAAGAAAGTCCTTTCAGGGTGAATGGTTAAATTTTATTCCTAGAGATTGGAACTATATTAAGTTAAAGTTCTTATTTTCAATAAAAAAGGAAATTTCTGGTGAACTGGGACATCAAGTTATCTCCATTACACAGAAAGGCGCAAAGATAAAAGATATTGAATCTGGAGAGGGTCAATTATCATTAGATTATTCCAAATATCAATTTGTAAAAAAAAATGATTTTCTGATGAATCACATGGACCTTTTAACTGGTTTTGTAGATATTTCTGAATTTGATGGCGTAACGAGTCCAGACTATCGAGTTTTCGAATTGATTGACAAAAGATGTTTCCCAGAATTTTACCTATATCTGTTCCAATACTTATATCAATCTAAAATTTTTTATGGTTATGGGAGAGGTGTTTCTCATTTTGGTAGATGGAGGTTGCCCGCCAAAGAATTCAATAATTTCTTTTTACCACTCCCATCATTTAATGAGCAAAAAACTATAACTAGTTATCTTGATGGCAAAATTAAAAAGATAAATTATTTGATAGAAAAAATACAAACAAAAATTGATCTCCTTAACGAAGAACAAAACGTTGTAATTAGTAAAATAATTACAAACGGTTTAAATAATAAGTGCGGAGAAAAATTTAGTGAGATTAAAGAAATTGGTAACATCCCAAAACACTGGGAAGTTATTAAATTGAACTTTCTCACTGAAAATATATGTAATGGAACAACACTTACGCAAATAGAAGAATCAAATTTTCCGGTAACAAGAATAGAAACAATATCTGAAGGTGAAATAAATCCTCAAAAATATGGTTATTTAGATAAAGGAAAAGAAGATATTAGTAATTATCTTTTGTTAGACAAAGATATTCTTCTAAGTCATATCAATAGTTTTGAAGTTGTTGGGCAAACAGCAATTTACAATCAAAATCATCACGGGGTTCTCTACCATGGTATGAATTTGCTCAGGATTAGAGTGAAAAAATACAAATGCGATCCTTACTTCCTACTTTTTTATTTGAAGTCAACATATGCGCGATCTTTTATTAGATCTGTCTCCAAGCATGCAATAAATCAAGTGAGTGTTTCAATTGGAAATCTTTGCAAATTAAAAGTCTTGGTACCTCCATTAGATGAGCAAAAATTTATTATTGATAAAATAAAGTTTGAAACTAGCAGAATTAAGAAAACTATAGAAAAACACTTAATCAGAAAATCATTACTTAAAGAATATCAGCAGTCGTTACTGTCTGGTGTTCTTACTGGTAAGATTCGTATAATCGAGTGAACGTAATGAACGGTCTTACTCCAACAGAAATTAAATTTGAAGAATATATTGAATTACATTTAAACTCTTTAGGTTTTTCTTCAATAAATTTCCAAAAATATAATAGAACTTTATGTTTAATAGAAGAACAGGTAATTAATTTTATAAAATGCTCCCAAGAAGATAAATGGATAAAGTTGCAAAAAATTTATGGAGATGATGTTGAAAGTAAAATCCTTACGCGAATATCTTCAGAAATCTCAAAAAGAGGCATTACTGATGTACTCAGAAATAAAGTAAAAGATCATGGGCAATATATTGATCTTTGTTATTTCAAACCCAATAGCGATTTAAATCCTAGTCATTTTAATCTCTATAAAAAAAATAAATTTAGTGTAATCCGCCAACTTCATTTTTCAACAGAAAATCAGAAGTCAGTTGATATGTGTTTGTTAATAAATGGAATGCCAATATTAACTATTGAATTAAAAAATCAATTTACTGGACAAAATTATAAAGATTCAGAAAATCAATACAAAAATAGAGATCCTAAAGAACCAATCTTTCAATTTAAGAGGTGTATAGTTCATTTCTGTGCTGACAATAATAATGTCTCAATGACTACTCGGATATCTGGGAAGAAAACATTTTTCTTCCCTTATAACCGAGATCTTATTAATCCTCCTGTAAAAAAAGGGTATAGAACAAAGTACTTATGGGAGAAGGTCTTAACTCCCGATTCTCTTCTGGATATTATTGAAAACTTTGTACATTTAGCAAAACCAAAAGATTATTTTTTTAACGAAAAAACTAACAAGATTGATTTCAAAAGAAAAGACATTTTGATTTTTCCCAGATATCACCAACTCGATCTAATACGAAAATTACGCGATCAAATTGTAAATGATGGGGAAGGTAATAATTATTTAG
Source organism: uncultured Prochlorococcus sp. (assembly GCA_902572915.1). Classification (GTDB taxonomy): domain Bacteria; phylum Cyanobacteriota; class Cyanobacteriia; order PCC-6307; family Cyanobiaceae; genus Prochlorococcus_A. The sequence continues at coordinate 3,517 of CACGHR010000013.1, read as the reverse complement.
TTCAACATACTACTGGTTCAGGAAAATCTTATTCAATTGGATGGTTAGCACATACACTCGCATCATTTTATAGAAAAAAAGGAGACACAAAAAGATTATTCGATACAATTATTGTTGTTTCTGATAGAACAGTTTTAGATGATCAATTAAGAAACACAATAAACTCTCTCTCTCCAACAGAAGGTATTGTTAATGATGTGAAATTAAAGGCGATTGAACTTAAAGATTGCTTAGAAAAAGGAAAGGATATTGTTGTAGTAACTATTCAGTCTTTCCCTTTTATTTCAGAGGAAATTGCTTCAATGAGTAATAAGAAGTTTGCCGTAATAATAGATGAAGTACATTCAAGTCAATCAGGAGAACTATCTAAGGAGTTAAAAAAATCCTTATCAAAAAAAGATGATGAAGAGTTTGACTATGAAAAAATTCTGATAGATGAAATTCAAAGTAGAGGTCGACAAAAACATATTTCTTTCTTTGGTTTTACGGGAACACCTAAATCAAAGACACTTGAATTATTTGGAACCAAAACTAACCAAGGTGAATTCATTCCGTTTCATATTTACTCGATGTACCAATCAATCAAAGAAGGTTTTACCTTAGATGTTCTTCAGAACTATACAACTTATAAAAGATACTTTAAGGTAAAACAAATCAAAGAGTTAGACAGAGAAATTCCCGCAGGCAAAGGCAAATCAGAACTTATTCGTTATGTAGACTCACATAAAAGTTCTATTCAGGAAAAAGTCCAGATAATTCTAGATCATTGGGTTAATCATGGTTCGAAAGAAATACAAGGGAATTCGAGAGGAATGATAATTGCACCATCTCGTAAACATTGCGTTTGGTATTCTAAAGAGATAACAAAACAATTACTAGAAAGAGGTCTGGATTATAGATGTCTTGTAGGATTTTCTGGTGAAGTAAAAGATAAAGGGATTAAATATACTGAGGCAAGTTGTAATAATGATGTAGGTCACAGAGGAGATGTCCCTCTAGGATTGAAAAATCCAAAATATAGACTACTTGTTGTAGCGAATAAATTTCAAACAGGATTTGATGAACCACTTCTTCAGTCAATGTATGTTGATAAGAAACTTGGAGGTGTGCAATGTATTCAGACTCTCTCTCGCTTGAATAGAACAACTAGAGGCAAAACTCAAACATTTGTGCTGGACTTCGTAAATGAAACTAATGATATTAGAGAATCCTTTCAAAATTTCTATCAATCTACAATTCTTGAGGGAGAGACTGATCCTAATCGTCTTTATGATTATCAAAGAGAAATTTATAATTATCGATTATATAAAGAAGAAGAAGTAAATATCTTTTGCAAAGTTTTTCTTAACCCCAATAGAGATGAAGGTGATCTACATCCTGAAATCGATAGAGTGGTTGATAGATTTTGCGAAATTGAAGATCAAGAAATTAGAGAATTATTCAGATCTAGCATTCAGGCATATGTTCGAATGTATGGATATTTATCTCAAATTATTAATTTTACCGATATCGAGTTAGAGAAGACCTTCTTATTTTTAAAATATCTAAACAAAAAATTACCTAAAAGTATCAAAGATAAATTTAATATTGCAGATTCTGTTGATCTTGATTCATTGAGAATCCAAAAAGTTCATGAAGGTGTTGGTGAACTTATAAATGTCGATTCAAATGTATCTCCTCCTAGTTTTGATCCATCTGTTTTTCAATTACCTGAATATGAACTTCTTTCTGAAATTATCAGTCAGGTCAATAATCAATATGGGAACAATTTAACTGAGGAAGATAAAGTAGATATATCTCGTTTAAACAAAAAATTAGAGAACGATTCTGAAGTTGAGAAATACATGAAGGGGGAAAATACCATAATTAACAAAAAGAATTATTTTCATCAAAGGTTTGAGCAGATGATCCTCGAAGAGGTTGATGAAAGATTTGATTTCTATAAAAAACTTGATGAAAATAAATCAATTAAAAATATGATTTTTAACATTCTTTATGAAAATTACCTATCTAAGAGTTAAGTACTAAAACTCAACAATTCAATTATCATAAAAACCATAAGACACCCATAAGACATTTATTATTTCTGTGGTATATTTTAACTGTATTAGGGTTAAAAAATACCTAAAATAACTCAGTCATAGCAGTCATACTCCACATCCTGACCGATTCTGACCACATCTTATTTGTATAAAATACGGAGAGGGTGGGATTCGAACCCACGAATAGTAGCCTATTAAACGATTTCGAATCGTTCGCTTTCAACCACTCAGCCACCTCTCCATCTTTTTCGATTATTTACACAATTATATAAAAAATTATGGTCTATTTATTTATCTTAATTTTTAATTCCAACCTGCATCTTTCATCAATTTTATTGCAAAAGAGTTATTTATACCGAGATCATCTACGGTGACTTTATCAGGAGTAAATTCTCCAAAACCCTTAACAATAGGATTTTGATTAACCTCTTTCAATGGATGTTCAAAGGTAGGCGCAGCTAATCCTTTACTGCCACTTGGGGATGCCAAATATTCAAGAAGTTTGATAGCTTCAGCTTTATTTGTTGCATATTTCGATACCCCACCCGCACTTATATTTACATGTGCAGGGTTTGGAGTAATAACGGTTGTTTTTTTCGCATAAAGGGCATCTCTCCTCCCATTAACTCCAGCTAACATCCTTGCAACATAATAATGATTAACAATTCCTACTCCACATTTTTTCTTGGAAACTGCCCTAATGATTGCAATATCTCCAGGGAAGAAAGGTTGTGAAACGTTAGAAATCATTCCGTTTAACCATTCTTTAGTTTCTAACTCCCCTTTGTTAACTATTTGATTAGCTACTAAAGATTGATTATATGGACTTTTTCTATTTCTTAGACAAACAAGTCCTTTAAATTCTGGTTTAGCTAAATCAGTATAATCTTTAATATCATTTATATCTATCCCAGCTTTGGCCAACTTTTTTTCGTTGACAACCATAACTCTTACTCTTCTTGTTAATGCATACCATTCCTTGTTTTTATCCTTTAACCCAATTGGAACATCATTTTCTAAAGATTTTGATTCTATTCTCTGGAGTAATCCAGCTTTAGCAGCATTTGTAATTCTTGCAGCATCTACTAACAATATTAAATCTGCCTGAGAATTCTTACCCTCTCTTTTCAATCTTTCAATTAAAGATATTCCTGCCGCTTCAATTAGCCTAACTTTAATACCTGTATCTTCCGCAAATTTTTTGTAAACAGCTCTATCAGTATTGTAATGTCTACCCGAATATACTTTGACTTCTTTTTCTGTTGAATTTACGACAACATTACCATTCAGTAAAAATGTACATGTTAGTGCTGAGTAAAGTAATTTTCTTAGATTTTGCAATTTTTCAAAATAGTATCTATGGTTACTTTATATCCAACTAACTAACAAGGCCTCTCAAAGAGAATTTCTATACATAAATTTGTATCATTTTTTATACTGAAAATGAATTATTTAACTTATCAAATATTAAATTC
>CACGHR010000012.1 GCA_902572915.1 uncultured Prochlorococcus sp. | reverse complement strand
GCTTTAATCAGTCACTTAAACTGGGTATGTATGTGGTTAGGATTCCATAGTTTTGGACTCTATATTCACAACGATACTATGAGAGCTTTGGGAAGACCCCAAGATATGTTTAGTGATTCTGCAATTCAACTTCAACCAATCTTTGCTCAATGGGTACAGAGTATTCAAGCATCAGCTGTTGGAACTTCTCTTCTAGCAGGTACTCCAGAAGCTTTACCTCACAAAGCTTTAAGTGAAGTTTTTAATGGAAGTTTAGTAGAAGTTGGTGGAAAGGTAGCTATAGCGCCAATTCCATTAGGTACAGCTGATTTAATGATTCATCATATTCATGCTTTCCAAATCCATGTAACTGTTTTGATACTTCTTAAAGGAGTACTTTATGCAAGAAGTTCAAGGTTGATCCCTGATAAAGCTTCTCTAGGATTTAGATTCCCTTGTGATGGCCCTGGAAGAGGTGGTACATGTCAAGTTTCTTCATGGGATCACGTGTTCTTGGCACTCTTCTGGATGTATAACTGTTTATCAATAGTTATTTTCCACTTCTCCTGGAAAATGCAGAGTGACGTTTGGGGACTTACTGGTGGTAATTTCGCACAAAGTTCAATTACTATTAATGGTTGGCTAAGAGATTTCCTCTGGGCGCAAGCTTCGCAAGTATTAACAAGCTATGGTCAATCAATAAGCATGTACGGTTTGATGTTCTTAGGAGCTCACTTTATATGGGCATTCAGTTTAATGTTCCTTTTCAGTGGAAGAGGATATTGGCAAGAATTATTCGAATCAATTGTTTGGGCACATAACAAACTTAAAGTTGCTCCAACAATTCAACCAAGAGCTTTATCTATCACTCAGGGTAGAGCAGTTGGTGTAACACACTTCCTTGTAGGTGGTATTGCTACCACATGGGCCTTCTTCCATGCTCGCCTTTTCGGGCTGGGCTAATAACCTGAACTTCACCTTTTTAATTCAATGGCAACAAAATTTCCATCATTTAACCAGGGTCTAGCTCAGGACCCCACAACCCGACGAATATGGTACGGAATAGCTACCGCTCATGACTTTGAAAGTCATGATGGTATGACTGAAGAAAAGCTTTATCAGAAGCTTTTCTCTACACATTTTGGACATCTAGCAATTATCGCTCTCTGGGTGGCTGGAAACTTATTTCATATTGCTTGGCAAGGCAACTTTGAGCAATTTGTACTTGATCCAACTCATGTTCGTCCTATTGCTCATGCTATTTGGGATCCACATTTTGGATCTGGTATTACAGAAGCAATGACACAAGCAGGAGCTAGTGGTCCAGTAAACATAGCTTACTCAGGACTCTACCATTGGTGGTACACAATTGGAATGAGAACTAACGAGCAACTCTTCCAAGCTTCAATATTCATGAGTATTTTGGCCTGCTGGACTCTATTTGCAGGTTGGTTACACCTACAGCCAAAATTCAGACCTTCTTTGGCCTGGTTTAAGAATGCAGAGTCAAGATTAAATCATCACTTAGCTGTTTTATTTGGTTTTAGTAGTATCGCTTGGACAGGTCATTTGGTTCATGTGGCAATACCTGAATCAAGAGGCCAGCATGTAGGTTGGGATAATTGGTTAACAGTTCTTCCACACCCTGCAGGACTAGCTCCTTTCTTTACTTTAAACTGGGGAGCATATGCTCAAAATCCAGATTCTTTAGATCAAGTATTTGGAACAGCTGAGGGAGCTGGTACAGCAATCTTTACTTTCTTAGGTGGTCTTCATCCTCAAAGCGAAGCATTATGGCTTACTGATATTGCGCATCATCATATTGCGATTGGAACAGTTTTCGTAATTGCAGGTCATATGTATAGAAATACCTTTGGCATTGGTCACAGCCTCAAAGAAATTACAGAAGCTCATAATACAAGACATCCTAATGATCCTCATAAAGGTAGTTTCGGTATTAACCACGATGGAATATATGAAACTGTAAATAATTCCTTACATTTCCAACTTGGACTAGCATTAGCATCACTTGGTGTAGCAACTTCTCTTGTAGCACAACATATGGGTGCACTTCCCTCTTACGCTTTTATTGCTAGGGACTACACTACTCAATCTGCTTTATATAGTCATCATCAGTACATAGCAATGTTCTTGATGGTTGGTGCATTCGCACACGGAGCCATTTTCTTTGTAAGAGATTATGACCCCGAATTAAACAAAGATAATGTATTAGCAAGAGTGCTTGGAACAAAGGAAGCTTTAATAAGTCATCTTAGCTGGGTAACAATGTTGCTAGGATTTCATACCCTTGGGATTTATGTTCACAACGATGTTGTTGTAGCTTTTGGTAATCCTGAAAAGCAAATTCTTATTGAGCCAGTATTTGCTCAATTCGTTCAAGCTGCTCAAGGAAAGATGATGTACGGTTTTAACGCTTTATTATCTGATCCTACAAGTTCTGCAAGTCTTGCTGCTAATTCATTACCAGGTAATCATTACTGGATGGATCTTATCAATAGACAAGATGCATTAAGTGCTTTCTTACCTATCGGTCCTGCAGATTTCTTAGTTCACCATGCTATCGCTTTAGGTCTTCATACAACAGCATTAATTCTTATTAAAGGTGCACTTGATGCTAGAGGAACAAAATTAATTCCTGATAAGAAAGATTTAGGTTATGCGTTCCCTTGCGATGGACCTGGACGTGGAGGTACTTGTGATAGTTCATCTTGGGACGCTATGTACTTAGCTATGTTCTGGGCATTAAACTTACTAGCATGGGTAACTTTCTATTGGCATTGGAAACACTTAGCAATTTGGCAGGGTAATGTCGCACAATTTAATGAATCAGGAACTTATCTAATGGGTTGGTTCAGAGATTATCTCTGGTTAAACTCTGCTCAACTTATCAATGGATATAATCCATTTGGAGTAAATTCTCTCTCTCCTTGGGCTTGGATGTTCCTATTCGGTCACTTAGTTTGGGCTACTGGCTTCATGTTCCTAATATCATGGCGTGGTTACTGGCAAGAATTAATCGAAACATTAGTTTGGGCACATCAGCGTACTCCAATAGCTAACCTTGTTGGTTGGAGAGATAAGCCAGTTGCACTTTCAATCGTTCAAGCTAGATTAGTTGGATTAGCACATTTCACGATTGGAAACATACTTACATTTGGTGCATTTGTTATCGCATCAACTTCAGGTAAGTTTGGTTAAATTTTCCTTAAATAATTTAAATCACCACGAAAGTGGTGATTTTTTTTGTTTAATTTTAGTGTTCTAAATTAAGTTAAAATTATATAATTATTATTAAATATAAATGTCAGATATAAAACAATTAATTTCTATTATTGTCCCTGTTTTCAATGAAAGTGAGAGTATTGATCTTTTATTGGATGAAGTTATAAATGTAATGTCATTTCATAAATTTAATTTTGAATTGATTGTTGTGAATGATGGTTCTAAAGACAATACTCAACAAGTATTAAAACAACTTACTTTCAAAATTAAAGAATTGTCAGTAATTTCCCTTCGTAAAAATTATGGGCAAACTGCAGCTATGTCAGCTGGTTTTGATAATTCTAAAGGAGATATCATCATTACTTTGGATGGTGATTTACAGAATGATCCAAACGATATTCCTATATTAATTTCAGAAATTAATAATGGCTATGATTTGATTTGTGGTTGGAGGTTTGATAGAAAAGATAAATTAATTAATAGAAAGATACCATCAAAAATAGCCAATAAATTAATAGCTCACGTAACAGGTTTGAAGTTGCATGACTATGGATGCTCATTAAAAGCTTTTAAGAAAGAAATAATAGATGATATTAATTTATACGGTGAACTTCACAGGTTTCTGCCTGTTTTAGCAACTATTGAAGGTGCAAGAATCAAAGAAATTAAAGTCAATCATAGAAGCAGGCAATATGGATCTAGTAAATATGGAATTGATAGAACTTTTAGAGTTTTAATGGATTTACTAACTGTTTGGTTTATTACTAAATTTTTAACAAGACCAATGTATGGATTTGGTTTTGTTGGAATTATAAGTATTTTGATTAGTTTTGCAATGAGTTCTTATTTGATAGTTTTAAAAATAATGGGTGAGGATATTGGAAATCGTCCGTTATTAATGTTTGCATTAATATTAGGAATTGCTGGGGTTCAATTATTTAGTTTTGGATTATTAAGTGAACTTTTAATTAGGACATATCATGAAAGTCAAAGTCGTCCAATTTACAGAATTAGATCAATAAGTAGTGCCAATCAAAATTGAATTTTTACTTGAATCTTCTTATTAATAAAGCTGAAATTTCTACAACTTCAGGAGAAATATCTCTTAAGCCTTTTCGTAAAATTGGTAATGTTGATTTATCAGCCAATTCTTCTGCAATTTTTAATGCTTTTAATTTATCTTCTGTATTACCTTGAAAAAGACTAAACATTTTATTTCTTTGAGAATTTTTATAAAATACTGAGTAATTTTTTTCTTCGTGATTATATAAAAAACTATTTTTATTAGATAGAAATTTATTATTATTTTCTCTATGTTTTTTTAATTTAACAGAATATAAAATCCTTTTATTTATTAACTTTTTAAAGCTTCTTTTTTTTAAAACTAGAAGTAATATTCCTATTAAAATAATAAGTAAAATTGCGAAAAGTTTTAACATGTAAAAAGTTAATAATTTTTATATCATCAAGTAATAAAATTAACACTATTTCGCAGATAAATACTAAAGTGTTTAAAGATGTTTAAAATAACTATGCCATCTGATTTACCAAGTCTCTTACCCTCAATTTTTGTTCCATTAATTGGTATAGCAATGCCTGCTGTTTTTATTGTATTGATTGGAAGATTTATTACAGCAACTGAATAAATTATTAAACACTAAACTATTAAAAAAATGAGCGACTTTCAAAAATCATTCTCAGAATCAACAAGTTCAATTAAGTTTGATGAGAAATACATAGATAATTCTGTGCAACCAAATGATATTGGTGTTGCAGAACAATGGGCAGTAAAAACAGTTTCCGATCCATGTGTTGGTAATTTGGCTACTCCAGTTAATAGTGGCTATTTTACAAAAGCCTTTATAAATAATTTACCTTTTTACAGAGAAGGTATTTCTCCTAATTTTAGAGGCTTAGAAACTGGAGCTGCTTTTGGATATCTTCTATACGGTCCTTTCACTATGACTGGCCCACTAAGAAATTCAGAATTTGCTATCACAGCCGGACTTCTCGCTGCTATTGGAGCTGTTCATATTTTAACAGCGCTTTTAGTGCTATATAATGCACCCGGTAAAGCTCCTAATGTTCAACCTCCAGATGCGACTGTTAATAATCCACCAAAGGATTTATTTACAAGAGCTGGTTGGGCTGATTTTACAAGTGGATTTTGGTTAGGAGGTTGTGGTGGAGCTGTTTTTGCTTGGCTACTTGTTGGGACATTACACTTAGATACCATAATGCCAATTATTAAAAATATTTGGACTGCTGGTTAATTCCAAAATATAAAGAATAAGCAATATTTTTTAATTTAATTTTCAATTAAACGGATATCATTACTTTCTAACGTATAGTTCTATCCCATCTGTAACTTCTAACTACTCTGCCTGCTGAAAGAAGTTTAGATTTATAATGCAATGAGATTTTATCATTAGTCTTTTCTATGGTATCTAATCCTATTCCATTTCTGCCAAAATTCTTTCCAGAGCTATGATAATAAAATCCATTTCCCTTGTAAATTCCAATATGATCACATTTTTTTTTATTTCCAAAAAATAAAAGATCGCCTGGCTGTAGAAATGCATAAGATTCTTTAAAATAAGAAAGATGTTTACAAAAACTTTTTATTTGATAAGAGTCTCGAGGTATATGAATATTATGCTTTAAAAAAGCAGTTTGAATCAACCCAGAACAATCATAATTGGGTCCTAATGTGCCTCCCCAAAGGTATTCATTAGTTAAATCAGCTTGATCCTTTATCCATTTTAAAATTGAGTTAATTTGATCTTTTATAAAGAATTGTTCATTTTTTAAATTCTCAGTTTTTCTCAATTCGTATTTCTCAATAATCAATCCATCTAAATTTATCCAGCAGACGTAGCCATCTTCATAAAGTTGTACCAAAATCCTTGGAAATTTATGATTATATTGATAGATATTTGGATAAAGTAGCCTAAAAATTCTATTTTTAAATATTTCAGTTACTAATTTATCTTCTGTTTCATTTTGATATCCAGAAATATTAACTTTTAATTTCCACCAAATAGTTTTTGAAAAATTAGTTTGTTTAAATAGTGAAATAGGATTTTTATAAATTTCCATACAATGTCCTTTTACTATTCAAGTAAAGAGATGGGTCTAGCCTTAAATGATATTTTAGGGAGAGTATGCTCTTATAATAAAGATTTTTCAAGAGAAGAGATTGCCATAACTTGGATTAATTATAAAAGTGAAAATAAAAGTGTATTTAAAGGTTTTGGAACTGGTATTAATAATACAAAAATGGTTTACCCTGCCAGCATAGTCAAGTTGGTTTATGGCCTTGCTGCATATCATTGGATTAAAAAAGGAAGTTTATTATTATCAGATGAAATTATTGATGCTGTAAGGAAAATGTTATCTGTCTCGAGTAATAATGCAACAAGCTTCTTAATTGATTTACTTACTGGAACAACAAGTGGACCTTGTATTGAGGGCGAATTATGGGAAAATTGGAAATATCAAAGAAGTATAATAAACGATTGGCTACATGATTTACATTGGGAGGAATTGAGTGGTATAAATTGTTGTCAGAAGACCTGGGATGACGGACCATTTGGTCGTGAAAAAGAATTTTATGGACATGATAATAAAAATAGAAACGCTATGAATTCTGATTCGGTTGCAAGGGTTTTGGAGGAAATTATGATTCATATTGATTATCAAAAAAATGATTTAAATTTACGAAGTTTTTTAAAAAGAAATTTAAATAAAGTTGTTCTTAAAAACGATTCTCTTAATCAAATAGATGGTTTTTTGGGTGAAGGATTACCAGAAAGCATTAATCTTTGGAGTAAAGCAGGCTTAATGTCTGAAGTTAGACATGATTCAGCTTGGTGGACTAATAGTAAATCTCTAAACACTTTATTAGTTGTTTTTTGTAATGGAGAAAAATACTCCAAAGATACCTCTTTCTTACCATTAATAGCCAAAGAAGTATATGAATTTAATAAGAGTTATATTATTGAGGACTAAAGTAAATCGTCTAAGTAATTAGAATCTAATTTATCAGTATAGGCTTCATAAGGTAACATCATTACCTCTCCAAAATCTAAATCATTCATAATCCATTCTCTATATTCTGCTAATAAACTTTTCCTATCTTCATTATCTAATTCATAAATACGCAATGCTGTATCTTTAAGATTTTCTTTAATAAGATTTTCAAGTTCGTTTTTTTTCATATTATTTGCCCTCTCCATCTAAGATTACTCTTCTAATAGTTGATAAGGCTATTCCTGTTTGTGCTCTGATTGATCGATATGAATAGCCTTCATCACGCAATCTGATTACTAGAGATTCCTTTAAGGGACTTATCTTGGGCCTACCTCCTAAATTATTACCATTCAATCTTCTTTTTAAAACGTTTTCTTTTTTTCTTTCTTTAAGGCAATCATTATCTAAATTATTCAATTCAAATAAAATATTAAAAACTAAAGATGATGTATTTGGAGAATATTTATTGGTAAAAAATCCAGATAAAGTTCTTAATTGGACATCTTGATTAACAAGTTTATTTATTACTCTTATACATTCATTTCTATTAGAAAATGCCCGATCTAGTTTGGTTACGACTAATTCATCTCCTTCAGATAAGCAATTTATAGCTTTATTGAGTTGGGGTTTGATTTCTTCATCTAAACTTATAAATTCAGAGAAAACTAAACTGCAACCCTCTTCCTTTAAAAATTTTATTTGCTCTTCTAAATATTCATATTCATTATGAGTAGCTCTAGCATAACCTATTGCTTTAGAGCTTTTATTTTTTTCAGATAGTAAAAGACGTTTTCTTTTAAATTTAAAAGTCAATGTTTTATTACATATATTTTTTACTGTATCAATAAATAAATAAAAAAACACTTTTTGATACAGAAAATTATCTGTTTAAGTTCTATTACATCAATATGTGTATTATTAAATTATTCTAATAACTGTATTAATAATAACGTTCTAAATATTGTTTTTTCTTAGTTATTAGAACAAAAAAATTGTGTAACTAGTGACTTGTAATAGCATTTTCTGAATAATCGATGGACTAGTTAAATTTATTTAATTTTTGAATTCTATTGAATAGGCTTTATTTTTAAAATTATTAATAGTTAATTCAAATTGTTTTTAGTAAAATAAAATTACAGGCCAGAAACAATTAATTTGACTAATAATCCTAATAGTTTAATTTCAAAACCTGATTGGTTAAGAGTAAAAGCTCCGCAAGTTGAAAGGATCGGTAATACTGCAAATTTATTAAATGATTTAAATCTCAATACTGTATGTCAAGAGGCTAGTTGTCCAAATATCGGTGAATGTTTTGCTAGTGGTACTGCCACTTTCCTCATAATGGGTCCTGGCTGTACTAGAGCATGTCCATATTGCGATATTCATTTTGATAGATCTAAAAGAGAGTTAGATCCAACAGAACCTTATCGTTTAGCCGAAGCCGTTTATAGAATGAAGCTTAAACATGTTGTAATCACATCAGTAAATAGAGACGATCTTGAAGATGGTGGCGCATCTCAATTTTTTGAATGTGTTTATCAAGTAAGAAAAAAATCTCCTGAAACTACTATTGAACTTTTAATACCTGATCTTTGTGGCAACTGGAAAGCGCTTGAAAAAGTTCTTGATTCAAATCCAAACGTTTTAAACCACAATATTGAGACTGTTTCTTCGCTTTATAAAAAAGTTAGACCTCAGGGTAAATATGAGAGAACTCTTGAGTTACTTAAAAGAACCAGAGACTATTCTCCAAAAGTTTATACAAAGTCAGGCTTTATGCTTGGTTTAGGGGAAAAAGATGAGGAGGTCTTAAGTCTTCTTAAGGATTTAAAAGGTAATTACGTTGATATCGTTACTATTGGCCAATATTTATCTCCTGGCCCTAATCATTTACCTGTTCAAAGATTTGTGAGTCCCTCAAAATTTAATTATTATAAAGTTTTAGGGGAAAAAGATTTGGACTTTATGCAAGTAGTTAGTTCTCCTTTAACTCGTAGCAGTTACCATGCTGAGGAAATTCAAAAACTTATGAAAAAGTATCCAAGATAGTCATTTTTATTTAGTTGAATCTATCCACTCATTTAATCTCCATTCAACTAGATCATTTTTAATCATTGGATCATTCTTAATGATTTTTAGTGCATTTTTATAATTATTCATCTCAAGAATGAGTAATCCGCCGTCACCTGGCCTCTGTAACTCATCTACTAAAAAACCACTTTTTATATTAATTCCCTCTTTTTTTAATTTTTTTATCCAATCAATATGTTTGTTGATTATTTTTTGTTTTAAATCATTATTAATTAAGTATTCTTTTTTTATGATTTCAGTTTTTATAAAGAAAGGCATTTACATTTTCTTTATGCCAAGCATTTCTTCTTCGCTTGGGGGAACTATTAATTTGAAAGTGCTCTTGTAATAAGACCAATTTTCGATTATTTTGGCAGCCTTTAAGCTATTTGTTTTTGCTCGATATTCTCTAATAATTCCCAATAAGATATCTTCCTGCTTTGATGAAGTTATTTTATGAATGCTAACTATTTCCTTGTTAACTTTATTACTTAAATCGTTCTTCTCATCGATTATAAAAGCTATTCCACCAGTCATGCCCGCACCAATATTCCTTCCTGTGGAACCTAAAATAACTACTTTCCCACCAGTCATGTATTCACAACAATGATCACCTGCTCCTTCTGTTACCGCTGTAGCACCACTATTTCTTACTGCAAATCTTTCTCCCGATTTTCCTAATGCAAATAATTTCCCACCTGTTGCTCCATAAAGACAGGTGTTGCCTAAAATAACTTGTTCGGAGGAAGTTTTTTCTATTTTTGGTGGAATTATTGTGAGTATTCCTCCATTCATTCCTTTACAAACATAATCATTAGCCTCTCCTATTAATTGAACATTCATTCCCTTCAATAAAAAGGCACCAAAGCTTTGTCCTGCATATCCTTTGAAATTTAAGTTGAGTTGGCCATTGAAGCCAGTGTTGCCATGAAGTTCTGCGATTTCGCCTGATATTTTCGCACAAACACTTCTATCTGTATTTTTTATCTCAATTTCTTTAGTTAATTTTTCGTGGTTTTTAATTGAATCTATAAATTCAGTATCAGACAAAAACTCGTCTTCTAATACAGAACCATTACTATGGGCAGTTTTTGAATGTTTTAACCATGATCTATCAGGGGTTGAGTGTTTATTTACTAAAGAAGAAAGATCAATATTAGAAGTTTTTGGAAGATCGATATTTCTTGCAGAAAGAAATTCTTGATTACCAATCAGTTCTTCCATATTAGAAACACCGATACTACTCATTATCTGTCTTACTTCTTCAGCAATATACAAGAAAAAATTGACAACATTTTCTGGAATACCTTTAAATCTTTTTCTTAATTCTTCTTTTTGAGTGGCAACTCCAACAGGACACTTGTTTGTATGACAAACCCGAGCCATTATGCATCCTTCAGCAATCATCGCTACAGAACCAAAACCGTATTCTTCAGCACCTAATAAAGCTGCAATAACTACGTCCCAGCCTGTTTTAAGACCTCCATCAGTTCGCAAAATTACTCTTTCGCGTAAGTTATTCTCCAGGAGAGATTTATGAACCTCAGCAACACCTAGTTCCCACGGTAAACCTGCATGTTTAATAGAACTCAGGGGTGAAGCACCTGTACCTCCATCATGGCCTGATATTTGAATTACATCTGCATTAGCTTTGCTTACTCCAGCAGCAATAGTGCCAATACCAATTTCAGAAACAAGTTTAACGCTTACTTTTGCTTTTGGATGAACTTGGTGTAAGTCGTGGATAAGTTGAGCTAAATCTTCAATTGAATAAATATCATGATGCGGGGGAGGAGATATTAAAGCTACTCCAGGTTTACTATTTCTTAGTTTTGCGATGTAAGAATCAACTTTTGGACCAGGTAATTGTCCACCCTCGCCGGGTTTTGCACCTTGAGCCATTTTAATTTCAAGTTGTTTACCACTTCTTAGATATTCAGGTGTAACTCCAAATCTTCCTGATGCTATTTGTTTAATAGCTGAGCATGCGGTGTCTCCATTCTCTAAGCCTTTAATAAATGGCAAAGTCGCTGACTGAGTATTTTCATCGATATCATTTAAAACATTAAAACGAGCTGGATCTTCTCCCCCTTCTCCACTATTACTTTTCCCACCAATTCTATTCATTGCAACTGCTAAAACTTCATGAGCTTCTCTGGATAAAGCACCTAAACTCATTCCTCCAGTACAGAACCTTTTGCAAATTGATTCAACACTTTCAACTTCCTCCAATGGAATACTTTTTCTTTTTGAATTAATTGTTAGTAAATCTCTAAGAGATGTTGTCGGTCTATTACTAATAAGTTTTTTGTAAGTTTCAAAATGATCGTATCCTGGCCCTTGTTTTACCGCTGAATGTAAAACTTTAGACATCTCTGGGTTATTGGAATGATATTCTCCATTATTTCTAAATTGTACAAATCCTAAAAATTCTAATTTCTTTAGATCGATCTCTGGATAGGCTTTCGTATGTATTGAAAGTGTTTCATTAGTTAATTCTTTTAATGTAATGCCAGCGATACGACTTGTTGTACCATCAAAAGCAATTTTTATTAAGTCAGATCCGAGGCCTACAGCTTCAAAAATTTGTGCACCATGGTAACTAGATAAAAGTGAGATACCTATTTTTGAGAGAATTTTTCTTAGACCGTCTTCTAGAGCTTTTTTAATATTTTCTTGAACATCAACTATCGATAATGGATTTATTTTTTCGCTATCAATAAGTTTTTGTGTTTTTGGATGTTTTAACCAGTGTCTACCTGCTTCGAAGGTCAACCAAGGGCAAACTGCACTTGCTCCATATCCAATTAAACAAGCTAAGTGATGTGTGCTCCAACATTGACCGGTCTCAATTATTAGAGAAGCTTTTAGCCTGATTTCTTTTTTAAGAAGATAATGATGAATTGCTCCAACAGCAAGTAAAGGAGGTATAAAAGTTTTTTTAGGATTAATTCCCCTATCAGAAATGATAATTAAAGAGCAACCTTCTTTTATAGACAGCTCACTCTGTTTACAGATTGCTTTTAATTGGTTCTCTAAGCCTTGAATACCTTCCTCTAAATCAAACAAACTTGAAATTGTCTGAGATTTAATTTTTGATTTTTTAATGGAAATGAGTTCTTCCTCATTAAGAATCGGACTTTGTAAATGAACAAAAGGTTTAGCATCTTTAATTTCAAATGGTGTACATCTTTCTCCTAGATGCATCTCTAAACTCATTACAAGTTTTTCTCTCAGAGGGTCAATAGGAGGATTAGTAACTTGCGCAAATCTTTGCTTAAAGTAGTCGTATAAAATATGTGGCTTAGATGAAAGAACTGCTAATGGGATGTCGTCGCCCATGCAATAAGTAGGTTCTTTAGCTAATGAAGCCATTGAATCCAAGATAAGGTCATTATCTTCCGCTGAAAACCCGTATGCAGTTTGTTGTTGCAACAACTCAAGGTCTTTTAGTTCGCAATCTTTAACCCATTCATTATTTTCAATTTTTATAGCTCTATTACTGAGAAGATTTTTATAATCATGCCTTTGAGCGGCTTCAGATTTTACTTCCCAATTTCTTAGGATTCTACTTTGATGAAAATCAACTGCCAACATTTGTCCCGGTCCTAATCGACCTTTTTCTATTACTCTTTCTTCTTCAAGATCTACTACTCCTGTTTCAGAACCCATTATTACAAAACCATCATTTGTGATTGAATATCTTGCTGGTCTTAGGCCATTTCTATCAAGCGTTGCTCCGACAAAATTTCCATCAGCAAATACAAGGAGTGCTGGACCATCCCAAGCTTCTTGTAGGCTTGCAGAATATTCATAAAAAGCTTTTATATCTTCTCTCTGCTCAAGTTCTGGTTGATCTCTAAATGCTTCAGGAACAAGTTTTAATAACGAGTCAGTAATGGGCTGACCTGAACGAATATTGATTTCAAGGGTTGCATCAAGATTTGATGAATCACTTTTGTTTACATCTACAATGGGCTTGATTTCATTAGATAACTCTCCCCAAAAATCATCTATATGTGTTTCCGAAGCTTTAGCCCAGTTGATATTACCTAAAAGAGTATTTATTTCGCCATTATGACCCAAAAATCTCATGGGTTGAGCTAGCGGCCATTTTGGAAGTGTATTAGTACTAAATCTACGATGATAAACAGAAAATGAAACTTTAAAACTCTCTTCTTTTAGATCTTGATAAAACTCGGATAATATTTCAGAGCGAACCATACCTTTATAAACAACTGTTTGAGAACTTAGTGAGGCAAAATAAAATTCACAATCCCCAACATCGTTTTTGAAAGTTTCTCTTATTTTTTTCTCAATTCTTTTCCTTAATTGAAACAAAAGCCTTTCAACATCCTTATGGTCTTTTTTATCTATATATAAAATCCACTGACAGATGAATGGAGCATTTGCTTTAGCTAAAGGACCTAAGATTTCATTATTAACAGGTACTTTTCTCCAAAATGTTTTGTTGACTTTTAATTTTTCTGATTCTTGATCACATATTGATTTGCATACTTCAATTTTTTCTTTTTTGTTAGGCATAAAAACCATGCCTAAACCTCTATTAAATTCTTGATTATTTTTTAGATTAATTTCCTCTTCTATATATCCCCATGGAATTGAACATAAAATGCCTGCTCCATCTCCTGAATCACTATCTCCTCCACAACCTCCTCTATGCTCCATGCAGTTAAGCCCTTTAAGGGACTGTTTTAGGATCCAATTACTTTCTACCCCTTGAATATTTGCTATGAAACCAACTCCACACGCATCTCTCTCCCCAATTATTCCATTCGGGGAATAACTATCTTGATATGGGCCAACGATTCTTTTGATACTCTCTCCCATAGATTATTTAATTCTATTTAGTTATTTATGTATTTCTATTATAAAAATAAATATGAAAATAAATCTAAAGATAATGAATATTTACCAAAGAATTTTAATTTGACAAATTTAAAAAAAATATAATTAAAAACTTTTAGTTATTGCTCTTAAAAGGTTATGATGAATAAATGTTTATTTTATCTAAGTTTAATAGATGCCCACCATCTCACAATTAGTAGGTTCAGAAAGAAAACGTCTGACAAAGAAAACAAAATCTCCTGCATTAAAAGCTTGCCCTGAAAGAAGGGGGGTATGTACAAGAGTCTATACATCAACACCAAAAAAGCCTAATTCAGCTTTGAGAAAAGTTGCTAGGGTTAGATTAACTTCTGGTTTCGAGGTAACGGCTTATATCCCTGGGATTGGACATAATTTGCAAGAACATTCTGTAGTACTACTTAGGGGTGGAAGAGTCAAGGATTTGCCCGGAGTTAGATATCATATAATAAGAGGAACTTTAGATACGGCTGGAGTCAAAGATAGACGTCAATCCAGATCTAAATATGGAGCAAAAGCTCCAAAAGATTAATTTGTAAACATCACTTTTTTTAAACATGTCACGTCGTAATGCAGCAGTAAAAAGACCAGTTCTTCCTGATCCTCAATTTAATAGTCGTCTTGCTTCAATGATGATTTCTCGATTGATGAAACATGGTAAAAAATCTACAGCTCAAAGAATATTGTCTGATGCGTTTTCTTTAATAAGCGAAAGAACAGGTGGGAATGCAGTGGAATTATTTGAAACAGCTGTAAAAAATGCTACTCCCCTTGTCGAAGTACGAGCTAGAAGAGTTGGTGGTGCAACATATCAAGTCCCTATGGAAGTTCGCCAAGAGAGGGGGACGGCTATGGCATTAAGATGGCTTGTTACATTCTCACGTGCAAGAAATGGAAAAAGTATGTCCCAAAAACTTGCTGGCGAGTTGATGGATGCAGCAAATGAAACTGGTAGTGCAGTTAAAAAAAGAGAAGATACTCATAAAATGGCAGAAGCTAATAAAGCTTTTGCACATTACAGATATTAATTTCATCAAAAGGTACTTAAGTAGTTTATTATTATTAAAGTTTGCTGTTAGGGTGAACTACAATTATCAAAAATTATTTTATTTGGAGCTTTAAAATTGGCACGCGACTTTCCCCTAGAACGAGTAAGGAACATAGGTATAGCCGCTCATATTGATGCAGGTAAGACAACAACCACTGAAAGAATTTTGTTTTATTCAGGTGTAGTTCATAAGATAGGAGAGGTTCATGATGGGGCTGCTGTAACTGATTGGATGGCGCAAGAAAGAGAAAGAGGAATAACTATTACTGCTGCTGCGATATCTACTAGTTGGCAAGATCATAGGATTAATATTATTGATACACCTGGACACGTTGACTTCACTATTGAAGTGGAAAGATCAATGCGTGTGTTGGATGGAGTTATAGCTGTATTTTGCGCAGTTGGTGGAGTTCAGCCCCAATCCGAAACGGTTTGGCGTCAAGCAGATAGATACTCTGTTCCAAGAATGGTTTTTGTTAATAAAATGGACAGAACTGGTGCGGATTTTTTAAAGGTTAATAATCAAATTAAAGATCGACTAAAGGCAAATGCACTTCCAATCCAGTTACCTATTGGGGCTGAAGGTGATCTCACAGGCATTATTGATTTAGTAGCCAACAAAGCATATCTTTACAAAAATGATTTAGGCACTGATATTGAAGAAGCACCAATTCCCTCTGACATGGAGGATGAAGCTGCTGACTGGAGACTTAAGTTAATGGAAAGTGTTGCAGAAAATGATGAAGAGTTAATAGAAATATTTCTTGAAACAGGAGAATTATCTGAAGAACAACTTAAAAAAGGTATTAGGGAAGGTGTTTTAAAACATGGATTGGTTCCAGTATTATGCGGCTCAGCTTTTAAGAATAAAGGTGTCCAACTTGTATTAGACGCCGTAGTTGATTATTTGCCAGCTCCAGTTGATGTGAAACCTATACAGGGTGTTTTACCAAGTGGCAAAGAAGACGTTAGACCCTCAGATGATAATGCTCCTTTCAGTGCATTAGCATTCAAGGTGATGTCAGATCCCTATGGGAAATTAACTTTTGTAAGAATGTATTCAGGTGTTCTTTCAAAAGGAAGTTATGTAATGAATTCTACTAAGGATGCTAAAGAGAGAATTTCTAGATTAGTGATCCTTAAGGCTGATGAAAGAGAGGAGGTTGATGAATTGAGAGCGGGGGATTTAGGAGCTGTATTAGGTCTTAAGAACACAACAACTGGTGACACTTTGTGTAATACAGAAGATCCAATAGTTTTGGAGACATTGTTTATCCCTGAACCAGTAATCTCAGTAGCTGTTGAGCCAAAAACTAAAGGCGATATGGAAAAATTATCAAAAGCTTTAACTGCTTTGTCTGAAGAAGATCCAACCTTTAGGGTAAGTACAGATCCTGAGACAAATCAAACTGTTATTGCAGGTATGGGTGAGTTGCACTTAGAAATCCTTGTTGACAGAATGTTAAGGGAATTTAAAGTTGAAGCAAATATAGGTGCTCCACAGGTTTCATATAGAGAAACTATTAGGTCTAGTTCTAAAGGTGAGGGTAAATATGCAAGACAGACTGGAGGTAAAGGTCAATATGGTCATGTAATTATTGAAATGGAACCTGCTGAAGTTGGCAAAGGTTTTGAATTCGTAAACAAAATTGTTGGTGGAGCTGTACCAAAAGAGTATATTGGTCCTGCATCTAATGGAATGAAAGAGACGTGTGAATCTGGAGTTCTTGCCGGTTATCCACTCATTGATGTAAAAGTAACACTAGTCGATGGTTCATTCCACGATGTAGACTCATCTGAAATGGCCTTCAAAATTGCAGGTTCCATGGCTTTTAAAGACGGGGTTAAAAAATGCAATCCTGTCCTCTTAGAGCCTATGATGAAAGTTGAGGTCGAAAGTCCTGACGACTTTCTTGGATCTGTAATTGGTGATCTCTCTTCCAGAAGGGGTCAAGTAGAAGGACAATCTGTTGATGATGGATTGTCTAAGGTACAGGCCAAAGTGCCATTAGCCGAAATGTTCGGTTATGCCACTCAACTCCGATCAATGACTCAAGGTCGGGGTATATTTTCAATGGAGTTCGCAAATTATGAGGAAGTTCCTCGTAATGTTGCTGAAGCTATCATTTCCAAGAATCAGGGCAACTCCTGATCTCTAAACTAAAACACTCTTAAACCCTCGATTCTTTAATTCAAAATGGCTCGCGAGAAGTTCGAAAGGAACAAACCACATGTCAACATAGGTACTATTGGCCATGTTGATCATGGAAAAACAACACTAACTGCTGCTATTACAAATGTATTAGCCAAAAAAGGTCAAGCTCAAGCTCAAGACTATGGAGACATTGATGGTGCTCCTGAAGAAAGAGAGCGTGGCATTACCATTAATACAGCTCACGTTGAATATGAAACTGAAGGCAGACATTATGCCCATGTCGATTGCCCAGGTCATGCTGATTATGTTAAAAATATGATCACAGGAGCCGCCCAGATGGACGGAGCTATTCTAGTTTGCGCAGCAACAGATGGTCCTATGGCTCAAACAAAAGAGCATATTCTTTTAGCAAAACAGGTTGGAGTTCCTGCTCTTGTAGTTGCTCTCAATAAGTGCGATATGGTCGATGATGAAGAAATTATTGAACTTGTTGAAATGGAAATCAGAGAACTATTAGATAGTTACGATTTCCCTGGAGATGATATTCCGATAGTTCAAGTTTCCGGTTTAAAAGCTCTTGAAGGTGATTCTACTTGGGAATCAAAAATCGAAGAATTAATGAAAGCAGTCGATGCTAGCATACCTGAACCAGAAAGAGAGGTTGATAAACCATTCTTGATGGCAGTTGAAGATGTTTTCTCAATTACTGGTAGAGGAACTGTTGCTACTGGAAGAATTGAGAGAGGTAAAGTTAAAGTTGGAGAAGAAGTAGAAATAGTTGGGATAAGAGACACAAGAGTAACGACTGTTACTGGTGTAGAAATGTTCCGTAAACTTCTTGACGAAGGAATGGCTGGTGATAATGTTGGATTACTTTTACGTGGTGTTCAGAAAGAAGATATTGAGAGAGGGATGGTACTTGTTAAGAAAGGATCCATTACTCCTCACACTCAGTTTGAAGGAGAAGTTTATGTTCTTAAAAAAGAAGAAGGTGGTAGACATACGCCTTTTTTCGCGGGATACAGACCACAGTTTTATATCAGAACAACTGATGTGACAGGTCAAATTACAGCATTTACTTCTGATGATGGCTCTAATGTTGAAATGGTTATGCCAGGCGACAGAATCAAGATGACTGGAGAACTAATTTGTCCAGTAGCTATAGAACAAGGTATGCGATTCGCAATCCGTGAAGGTGGTCGTACTATTGGTGCTGGAGTTGTTTCTAAAATCCTCAAATAATTTTTTGGAATTTTAAGAATCAGCCTCAATCACTTAATATAGATAAATGTATCAGGGTCGTTGTTAATCAATGGCCCCGATTATTAAGTTAATTTAAAATTATGACTGCATCAATTGCACAACAAAAAATAAGAATAAGACTAAAGGCGTTTGATAGAAGAATGCTTGATTTGTCTTGTGACAAAATAATCCAAACTGCCGATACCACTTCTGCTTCAGCAATAGGTCCAATACCTCTACCAACAAAAAGGAAAATTTATTGTGTCTTAAGATCACCTCATGTTGATAAAGATTCTAGAGAACATTTTGAAACAAGAACCCATCGAAGAATAATTGATATTTACAGCCCTTCCGCAAAAACTATTGATGCATTAATGAAATTGGACCTTCCTAGTGGTGTAGATATAGAAGTTAAACTTTAAAGAATCCCGAAAACGACTTAAATTGATTAATATTAATAGATATAAATGAGGTTTAAATGGGAGAACTCTTAGTAAGGGAATTGCCTTTATTTCCTTTGCCAGAAGTGGTCCTTTTCCCTCAAGAAGTTTTACCTTTACATATTTTTGAATCAAGGTACAGAATTATGCTTCAATCTGTTCTTGAGACTGATTCTATGTTTGGAGTCATAAAATGGGATCCAAATACTAAGAGTATGGCTAATGTTGGTTGCTGTGCCCAAATAATAAAGCATCAAACTGCAGATGATGGTAGAAGTAATATCATTACTCTAGGACAACAAAGATTCCAAGTCTTAGAAGTTATCCGTTCAACTCCATTTTGTTCGGCGATGGTAAGTTGGATTACTGATGATAATGTTGATAACCTTCAGAAATTAGATTCTCTAAAAGATTCAGTTAAAGAAGCTCTCAATGATGTTATTAATTTAACAAGTAAATTGACAAATACCAAGAAAAACTTACCCGATAAATTACCTGAAAATCCTATGGAGTTATCATTTTGGATAGGGGCTCATTTGGGAGGTCCTGTTGCGGTTGAGCAGCAGAAACTTCTAGAGGAGAGAAATACATATACTCGTTTACAAAGAGAATATGAAATGCTTGATCATACAAGAAAACAACTCGCAGCTAGAACAGCTTTGAAAGAAAGTTTTCCAGATATAAAAGAAAATTAGATGCTTGAATTACTACTGCCTTTTTTTTTACTGGGTTTATTCCTTCTAATTTTATTTATTATCTGGAGAATTAATGCTAGAAAATATATTTCTTCTGGTACGGTTGCATCTGCATATGATGCTTGGACACAGGATAGATTGCTTGAGAGATTGTGGGGAGAACATATACATTTAGGCTTTTATCCAACGGGAAATAGGAGTATTGATTTTAGAGAAGCTAAAGAAAAGTTTGTTCATGAGTTAGTAAAGTGGAGTGGTTTAGATAAATTGCCAAAAGGCTCGAGAATACTCGATTTAGGATGTGGAATAGGGGGAAGTTCTAGGATTCTTTCAAAATATTATGGGTTTAATGTCACTGGCATTACAATAAGTCCAGCCCAAGTAAAGAGAGCCAGAGAACTCACTCCTTCTGGCCTTAACTGTAACTTCCAAGTTATGGATGCATTGGATTTGAAATTCGAGGATGGATCATTTGATGCCATTTGGAGTGTTGAGGCTGGGGCACACATGAATGATAAAAATAAGTTTGCAGATGAAATGCTTAGGACTTTAAGGCCTGGTGGCTATTTGGCATTGGCTGATTGGAATTCAAGAGATCTTAGAGATCATCCCCCATCTTTTTTTGAAAGGTTGGTTCTTAAACAATTACTTGAACAATGGGTACATCCTAACTTTATTAGCATTAATGAATTTAGTAATATTCTTAGAAATAATCAAAATAGTGCAGGAAGAGTTATCTCTGAATGTTGGAATTCTTATACAAACCCTTCATGGTACGACTCGATTATTGAAGGATTTCGAAGACCCTTCGCAATTCTGTCTCTTGGACCTTTGGCGATAGTTAAGTCCATTAGAGAGATTCCAACAATACTTCTCATGAATTGGGCATTTAGAAAAGGTTTAATGGAGTTTGGCGTTTTTAAATGTAGAGGATAAATTAATCTAAATCAACATTTTCAGAAAAATAATTTCCAAAGTCTACAAAATTCTTACATAAAGGCTTCAGATTATTTTTTAATTCAAGAAAATTTCCAATACCATTTTGATTATTAATTTCTAAATCAATATAAATTATATATTCTCCTAACTCTCTCTTAGAGGGTCTGGACTCTATTTTACTCATATTAAATCCAAAATCTGCAATGTAATTTATAGCTTTAAGTAAAGCACCAGGTTTATTTGATATTAATGAGAAAGCAAAACTGGCAATATTAGATAACTCAGAATTTGATTCTTTGCTTAATAATACAAATCTTGTACAATTACCTGGAACATCATTTATGGGGAAGGCTAATTCTTTAAGTCCTTCAATTTGAATTAATGATTTTGAACCAATAGCTGCTCTAAAATTACTCCCCTTGACCATATTGACAGCTTCTGATGTTGAATTAGTTGGTAGAGGGATTGCATTTGGAAGATTCTCCGATAACCATTCTGAACATTGAGCTAATGCTTGTGGATGAGATAATACTTCTGAAATTTTTGAAAGTTCTCCATCACTAATTAATGCATGTTTTATAGGTAAAACAATCGCTTTATTTATAAATATGTCGGGAAATTTCCAAAGGGCATCTAAAGTGGCTGTAACTCCCCCTTCTACAGAATTTTCAATAGGAACTACAGCAGCGTCACAATTGTTATGGGCTATTGATTTAATGACCGAATGTAACCCATTACATGGTACAAATATAGGTGTCTGAAAATTAGCAAGCTTCGATAATATATGAGCTGCTTTTTCTGCGTATGTTCCTTTAGGGCCTAAATATGCAACTTGTTTGCGCATGATTAATTGTAAAAAAAAAAGAGATCAAATAAGCATTGGAGGAATATAGAAAATGCTTTTATCTTTTGATGCTAAACAGAAACTTAAGCTTTCTGTAACACGTAATAAAGAATATCTTTCTAAATATCTTATGGAAGAAGAAAGAGTTGTTGGAGCAATGCTTGACTCCAGAAAATTAGTACCAGAAGGAGACGGTAGGTACAAGTATACAGTAACGAGCTTTAAGGTTTTCCAATTAGATATTAACCCTGTTGTTTCAATTGCTGTAGAAAATAAAAATGGAATTTTAAGAATGAGTGCACTTGACAGTAAATTGGATGGTTTGGGAATGATAGATGACTTTAATCTTATTCTGAAAGCAAATTTGGAAGCAACTGATATTGGACTAGAAGGGGAGGCGCTTCTAGGGGTATCTGTCAGCCAACCTCCTCTATTGAAGTTGGTACCAAAGAAAATTTTGGAATCTACTGGTCATTCAGTATTAAATGGGATTTTGTTGGGTATTAAGTCTAGAGTTCAAAAGCAATTAGTGAAAGATTTTTTAGATTGGTGTGAATCAAAAAAGATTTGATTTTTTTAAAAAACTTTTCCTATGTAAATTAGTTATTCCATTTTTTTTTATAAATGAAAGATGATCTTTGGTTCCATAGCCTTTATTTTTAAAAATTAAGTATCCTGAGTATTTTTTTTCTAACCTTTCCATTAGATTATCTCTAGATACTTTTGCAATTATGCTTGCTGAAGCTACAGCAGTAAACTTTGAGTCTCCTGATACTATATTTTTCTGAATCCCGTTCCATGGTCTTAATAATAAGGGCCCATCAACTATAAGTGTAGATGGCTTCTTCTTCAATTTTTTTAAAGCTCTCATCATTGAAAGTTCTGTCGCAAATCTTATGCCGAACTTATCTATTTCTCTGGCGGAGGATTGCCCAATTCCATAATCTGAAGAAAGTAATAAAATTTTTGGTAAAAGTAATTTTCTTTTTTTGGGAGTTAATTTTTTACTATCCATTACTCCAGATTGTTTCAATATAAATTTATTTTTTTTAGTTAATACTACAACTGCTGAAAAAACTGGACCAAAGACTGCTCCCCTTCCAACTTCATCTATTCCAACTTCAGATAATTTATTCAATGCTTGCCGAAGATCTTCTTCTTTTTTTTCTTGCATTATTTATTTCATCTAAAAGTTCAATTTCATCTTTCTTATCAATAAATACAACTTCATTTTTTGCAGGAGTATTATTTGTTGACTTATCTTTAGAATTCTCATTTCCACCAATTGTAATCTCAATCTCTTCCTCATTAGATTTTGAGATTCTTTTAATTTTTTTTGCTTTTGTTTTTTTATTATCTAAAGTTTTTTCTTGTTCCTTACTACTATTCTTTAATCGCACAAAATTATTGCTGGTTAGGTATTCTTTACCTAACTTTATGAGTGGATTAATACCTAATTGACTAAAAACAATTTTTTCTTCATTAGTAAGATCAATAGTTATTATATTTTTTTCTTTTGCATTTAATGGGTTCAAATTATCATTTTCTGTTTTATTAGAAGAATTCTCCTTATTTAGTTCTTTGGGATTTAGTAATTCCTTGTCAATTATTTTTTCCTGCTTATCAGTTGATTGAGAAGTACTAATATCTAAATCTTTTATGATGTTTGATTGATTAGATTTATCATCAATATTTTTAACTTTTAAGTTAGAGATTTCATCATTAAATTTATTTTCTACATGTCCAGTCCCATTGCAAATAGTGCATTTCTTACCGAATAATTCATATATATTTTGACCTTGTCTTTTTCTGGTTAACTCAACTAGACCTAATTCAGTTAGCTGAGCTATTTGAGGCCTAGCAGAATCATCCTTTATTGCTGAAGTAAAATGCTCAAGTAATTGGAATTGATCTCTTCTCGATTCCATATCAATAAAATCTATTACGATAACTCCACCAATATTTCTTAATTTCATTTGTCTTGAGATTTCAACTGCTGCTTCATAATTTGTCCATAAAACGGTTTGTCTTGA
>CACGHR010000011.1 GCA_902572915.1 uncultured Prochlorococcus sp. | reverse complement strand
GAGGTACAGGTTCTTTTGGTAATGCAATATTAGAAAGATTCTTATCTTCAGAAATTAAAGAAATAAGAATTTTTAGCAGAGACGAAAAAAAACAAGATGATATTAGAAAAAAATACAAAAACAACAAAATAAAGTTTTATGTTGGCGATGTTCGTGATCATCGAAGTGTAATGCAGGCAATGAGGGATGTGAATTTTGTCTTTCATGCAGCAGCGCTTAAGCAAGTTCCTTCTTGTGAATTTCACCCTATGCAAGCCGTTAAAACAAATATTCTTGGAGCTGAAAATGTTATTGAGGCAGCAATATCTAATAATGTCAAAAAGGTTATAGTTTTAAGTACTGACAAGGCTGTTTATCCAATTAATGCTATGGGTCTTTCAAAAGCATTAATGGAAAAGACTATGGTTGCAGCAAGCAGAAATCTAACCAATAAAAACACTATTATCTGTGGAACGAGATATGGAAATGTAATGGCTTCAAGAGGTTCAGTCATCCCACTTTTTATTGATCAAGTTCATAATAACTTACCAATTACAATAACTAATCCAGATATGACTCGATTTATGATGAGCCTTGATGAAGCAGTTAACTTGGTAATGTTTGCATTTGAAAACTGCCAAAATGGTGACTTAATAATCCAAAAATCGCCAGCTTCAACTGTGCTTAATCTTGCAAAAGCAATTTGTGAAATACTCAACAAAAAAAATCATCCTATTGACATTATTGGTACTAGGCATGGAGAAAAACTTTATGAAACACTTATGAGTAAAGAAGAACTTGCTTATGCTGTTGATTGCGGTAATTTTTATAGGATTCCTATGGATAAAAGAGATTTAAATTATGACATTTATGTCGATGAAGGGAAAAAGAAGATTTCAGAAATAGAATCAGACTATAACTCTCATAATACTGTAAGACTTGATTTAGAAGAGATGAAAGATCTTCTTTTATCTAATGATTTCATTAAACAAATGATGTTTACAGAAACAAGAGCAGAATAATGAAAAAAATGAAATTGGTCACCTTAATTGGTACCAGGCCGGAAATAATTAGATTATCAAGAGTAATTTTCAAACTTGATAACTATTGTGAGAATATTATTGTTCATACAGGGCAGAATTATGATTATGAACTGAACAAAATTTTCTTTGAAGATCTGAGGATAAGGAAACCTGATTATTTTCTAAATTGTGTTGGGAATAATGAAAACTATGCGACAGCTATTGGCAATATCATTAAATATTTTGATGAAATCCTATCAAAACTTAATCCTGAAGCAGTTTTAACACTTGGAGATACAAATAGTGGGCTTGGGGTAATAGCTGCTAAAAGAAGAAAAATTCCTATTTTTCATATGGAAGCGGGGAATAGATGCTTTGATCAAAGAGTTCCTGAAGAAATAAATAGAAAAATCATAGATCATACATCAGATATTAATCTTACTTATAGTGCTATTGCTAAAAGTCATTTGATTCGTGAAGGTTTTCCAACAAATCAAATAATCAAAATTGGTAGTCCTATGAAAGAAGTTCTTAAACACTATAAAAATGATATTGAGAACTCAAATATCCTAAAAATGTTTAATTTGAAAAAAGGAAACTATTTTTTGCTTAGCACACATAGAGAAGAGAATATAAATGATGATCAAATGTTTACTAAACTTCTAGATATGATTTATTTCTTGAAAGACAACTATAAAATACCTATTGTTATTTCATTACACCCACGCACAAAAAAAAAGTTTGCAGAAAAAAATATAGAATTTGATGAAAATATAAAAATATCAAAGCCACTTGGTTATTTCGATTATATGTGTCTTCAATTAAATTCAAAAGTTGTTTTATCAGATAGTGGAACGATTACAGAAGAGTCTTCAATAATGAAATTTCATGCATTAAATATACGTCAAACAAATGAGAGGCAAGAAGGAATGGAAGAAGGCTCAGTAATGATGGTTGGTTTAAATATCAATAGAATTAGTCAAGGAATAAAAATAATAGAGGAAAAACAAATTAAATCAGAAAAATGGTTATTAGATAAAGTACAAGACTATGATGTAGAAAATGTGAGTGAAAAAGTTTTAAGAATTATTCATAGTTATACAGACTATATAAATCACTACATTTGGCACAAACAAATCTGATATATGAATTTTAAAAAAGTTTTGTTAATAACAGACTCATTTCCTCCTTCAAATGATGCAACATCTAAAATTAACGAGACCATTTGTAATAGTCTTGCAGAAAAATTTAAGGTACAGGTAATATGCCCAAATCTAAATGTAAATAATTCAATACAAAAATCATATAAGCAACCAAAGTTTTTAGTAAAAAGAATCCCTTCATTATTTCAAAGTAAAAAAAATATTTTTCTGAAGATCATTAATTTTATTTATTTTTCAATAAATTTAACTTTCCAAAAAAACTTATATGATTGCAATAATAGTATTTCAATTATTCATTCTTCGCCTCCAATTCTAATACCTCTTTTTGGAATTAAATTTTTCTTGTCAAGAATATTTTTCAAAAAAGATAAATTAACAACACTCATAATTCATGATTTATACCCTGATATACTTTTACACTTCAAATTTATAAAAAATCATCAGATAATATTTAAACTAATTTCCACCATTTATAAATTCTCTTATAGACAATATGATTTTCTTTTTCCCTGCTGTAGCTCCATTAAAGATAAATTGATTAATTCCTACAAAATAAAAAAGGAAAAAGTTAATATTATTCATTGTTGGAGTCTCATACCTGACGATAAACTAAAAAACCACAATCCCGAGTTCATCCATCGAAGTGAGAGATATAATCCTGATTTAATTATTTTAGGTAATATTGGTATTCTTCATCTACAGAATTATTTAGTTAAATTTTTGAGGAATTTACTACCTCAGAAAACAACAATAAAGCTTCAGTTATACATAAGAGGTAGAAAATCAAAACATTTTACAAATCAAATAGCTAATCTAAAAAATGTGCAAACGAACGAACTTCTTCCAGAAGATGAACTAATTAATGTTTTTAACAAACCATTATTAACAATAGTTTCTCTGAACTATGAAAGTTGCTTAAGTGCATTTCCAAGTAGAATAACGACAGCTCTTTCAGTTGGGTCTCCCATAATATTTATTACAGATAAACTTAAAGGTAATCCTATTTCTGATTTTATTACAAAGAATAAAATTGGAGAAAATATTTGTGCAGTGAACAAAAATAGTAATTGTCTAGAAGTTTATGAAAAAATATCCTTAGACTTTGATAGTTATAGAAAAAATGCATTAAAGTGCTACGAAAATTATTTTGCCAGAGAAAAAAACTTATTTAAGTTAAAAAATATATTAATCAAGAATTCTTGATTTCTCTGCTTTATCTGGATAATTGATAAGAACCGCTTTATATTTACCCTGATACACAAATAAACTGCCTGCTCCAAGACCTATAATTTTGTATTTTTGATTCGCAATAGCTAATTCTTCGTATGATTTGGCTCCCCCCAATATTGTTATTGGAATCGGAACATATTTATATATCATATCTATTATTTCGAAATCATAGCCATTACAAGTCCCGTCATAATCAATATTATTTATAATAATTTCTCCAACACCAAGTTTTATTAATTCCAAGGCAAATTCCAATGGATCTAGATTGGTGCATATCGTTCCATTATTAATAAAAACCTTATATTTTTTATTTAAAATTCCAACTTTTTTAATATCTAATACAACTACTATACTTTGACTTCCAACATCTTTTACACCACTTGTGATGAGATTCTTGTCATAAAAAGCCGCAGAGGAAATACTTACTTTTTCTATCCCAAGAGAAATCAACTTATTGATCTGGGAGATATTCTTTACACCCCCTCCATAACAAAAGGGCATCCTGCATTCTCTAGAGATTTTAGATAATAAATCGTAATTAATTTCTGATTGGCAAGTTGTTGCATCGATATCTAACAAAACCAACTCATCAACACACATTTCATTAAATATCCTTACTGCATTAATTGGATCACCAATATACTTATGACTTTTGAAATTGATAGTTTTATATAAAGCTCCTTTATGCAAGAGGAGGAATGGTATAACTCTTGATTTAAGCATTATTGGAGATTTGCAAAGTTTTTTAGTAATTTGATTCCAGAATGATGACTTTTTTCAGGATGAAATTGCACACCATATATATTATTTTTTTGTATGGCAGAATTTAGTTTCACTGAGTAATTTGCAAATGCTAATTGCTTATCCTCTTCTTCCAAATCCACAAAGTAAGAATGTAAAAAATAAAAATTCATATCATTTATTCCATCGAAAAGATCTGAAGATTTATTAAGTTCAATATTATTCCAACCCATATGTGGAAGTGGTAATCTCTTTTGATTCGGTTGATTATTCACATTTGACCATTCATTATGAGAACTTATATTTTTTACTTCAGCATTAAACCAATTCAGACCTTTAAGTGAACCCTCCTCACTTTTAGTTGCCATAATTTGCATTCCTACACAAATACCTAGTACTGGCACATCTTCATTGAGAACTAAGTCATTTAACTTACTTATCATGCCTGTATTTTTCAATTTATACATAGCATTATCAAAGCTACCCACCCCAGGCAAAATAATTTTTGATGTTGAGTACAAATCTTCCTCTTTTGAGGCCTTTTTTATTGGGATTCTTAAAGTATTAAAGATATTTATAAATGAATTTACGTTTCCAAGACCATAGTCCAAGATGGTAAGCATTAATAAGCTCCTCCTCTCATACCTATTTTGTATCTATTCATCAATCTTTCTCCAAAACTAAGCAATTTATAATTATTTTTATAATCATAAAAATATTTCTTTGGCATTTCATGAAATTTATCTAATTGTTTTTTATTAATATCCAACTTTGAACAAACATATTCAATATCTTTATCTAATAAAATATTTTCAACTGGAGGATTTTTAATAAGTTCTAGTGCATGACTTCTCTTCATCTGACCAGAAAGAATTAAACTGGAATATTCAACTCTTCTCATATCGAACCCATATCGTGATGGCAGCCAATATCCTTCGTAAAACCTAGTAAACCTTGATTCAAAATGTTTCTGTGAATATGGAATCCAGTTATAATTATCTTCTAATTCCTTTACTGCATTTTTCTTATCATAATTTAGAAAATTTAAAGGTTTAAACAAACGTATATTTTTAAAATATTTTAAAAATATCCTTTTGTACAAAATCGTAATAAAAGGAAAAGTCTCAAGTTTTGTTTTACAATGTTTTTTCAATAAATCTTTTATTAACGTCATATCCCCACCATAATAAATCAATTCAAAAGGTCTCATCACCGCCTCAGTCGCAATGTTGCCTCCATTTAATATATTTTTAATTTTATATTTCTCCGCAAATTTATACAAAACTGAAGCGAAGGCCATATCTTGAGGTATATCTAGATAAGGTAATCCAGATCTGAACATAGCCAATTGAAACTCTTTCATTTCTGACCAATTAATAACTTCAGTATATAAATCTAGTTTTAAATTCTTAACAAGGTTTTTAATGTTACTAACAGCTATATTTGTATTCCAACCGCCATCAACATGAAAAACAAGAGGTCTTAATCCATATTCTTTTACCATTTTATGAAGCATATATGAACTATCCATTCCACCACTCAATCCCAAGATTGAATCAAATTCTTTACCTTTGCCTTCAGACTTGATTTTTTCTAAAGTTTCTATAAATTTTTTAGACAATTTTTGTTTATCTGAAAAATTTTTTTTTACATTGCGCTGATATTCCCAATAATGATTAGAGATTCCATCTTTATCAAATGATATTGATTTATCAGAAGTATCCATTACTGTTTTTAAGCAAATTTGATATTTTTTCACTTCAATATTAATATTTAAAAAATAACAATAACATAAGTAGGTTTACAATAATATTCGATAACTAAATCTTTAAATGAATATTGCAATTAATGCCAATAGAGCAAAATCTGGAGGGGGTATTAGACATTTAAAGGGAATCTTAAATAATCTTCCTGATTATGTGAAAAATAAGCATAAAATCCACTTATGGAGTCATGAGCAACTACTTAATCAAATCGATCCAAATGATTGCTTAATAAAACATAAATATAAATTATCCAATAAAAACATCCTTCATCAGCTGCTTTGGGAAAAATTCAAGTTAATAGATGAAATAAGAAATAATAACTGTGATGTCTTGATAAATATAGATGCAGGATCATTATGTACCTTCAAAAAATCAATAACAATGAGCAGAGATATGCTCCCATTTGAGCCTAATATTATCAAAGACTTTCCTTTTAAATATAAATTCAGACAAATTTTATTGAGATATATAAGTATAAATTCATTAAATAAAGCAGGTAAGGTTATCTTCCTTACAAATTATGCTTATCAAAATATTAGGAAATATTTAAAAAGAAATATTGATTTTGAAATTGTTCCTCATGGAGTTGATCAAACTTCATTTAATAAAAATTCAATAATAAGTAGGGAAAAGACTCTAGAAAAAACTATTACTTATATTTCACCCTTTTTACCTTACAAACATCAAGATAATGTTATTTATGCTTTCAATTTACTTAAATCAAAAGGATATAAAATAAAGCTTAAACTTATTGGGAATATGACTGACTATTCAAAAGATTCAATAAAAAAAGCTTTTAATAAGATAGATTTAAAAGATTCAATTCAAATTTTAGAAAATATTTCTCAAAATCAAATCCCAAAGTATTTAAATAAAACAGATATCTTTATATTTGCATCTTCTTGCGAGAATATGCCAAATACTCTCTTAGAGGCAATGGCTTCAGGTTTACCAATAGCATGTTCTAATATGGGGCCAATGCCAGAGATACTTAAAGATGCAGGTGTTTACTTTAATCCACATGATTATAGTTCTATCTATAAGTCCTTAAAAAAATTGTTAGACAACGAATCATTAATGAAAGAGTTGAGTCAAAAAGCGAAAAATATATCTAAAAAATATACATGGTTAGAATCTTCAGAATCACTTTTTAAGGCGGCTTTAAGTTTACTAAACTAAAAATAAAATATTAAACTTTTTTTCGTAGCAATATTAATGAGAAATAAATAAAAGGTATCAAAGAAATAAATTTCATTAAATACCCATATCCATACCATGCAATTCTTGGCAGAAAAGAAATAAGAATTAAAGACGTTATTAAAGGAAAGTAAGTATTTTCCTTCATAATCCCCAACTCAAGTTTAAGGATTATGAAAGAAAAAATTACTAAAGTAAAAAAAATACCATAGTATCCAAATAATTCATAAGGTAATGTAGCGATATTTGCACCTCCTGGCGTATAGTCAATATAAAAATCTGTATCAAAGAAATTCATATCTTTACTTGACCAAATAAGATCTCTAATGAAAGAAGGAATTAAAAGTTTAAGATGTGAAATTAAGACAATAAAACTATCAGGATTATTAATGAATTCAAACTTGGATACAGCTTGACCAATTAATTGTCTTAATCCACCATTTGATGGAAGAGAAAAAAACAAATATTCTTTTGCTAAATTATAAATTAATATTGGATTTTGTACTATAGCTTTTATAGAGACTATTCTTATTAGTCCCAGTAAATAAGCAATCAAAACTATAAAGGGGAAAAATAAAAAAACCTTTAATGGTGAAATTGATATTTCACTTCTACTACCTTTTAACTTATAAAAATAAAGAGATAAAGAAATAAGTCCTAAAATTAAACCAAAAGATGTTCTATCTCCATTCAAAACATCCAATATTAAAATCCAAATTAATACAATCAAATAACAAATATTTTTAATAATTCCTAGAGTATTTTTTTGCTTTCCATAACCAACTAAAACTAAGATATATATTATAAGAATTTGAGTAAGAAAAAAAAATGTTTCCGCAGTTGAATCATATGATTCACTCCTCATTACTTGAGAATAAGTACTATTTATTATTGATGTAGAGGAGCTGGCTCGAAAGAAAGAAATAGTAAAAAATACAGAAATTAATAAAAGCAGAAAATAAATTAAATCTTTTTTTACAAAATTATTTTCAATTTTAACCTTTACTTGGTCTATCCTAGCATCATGAAACTTAGTAATAATATGTGAGGTTTTATAACTTTCTTTAGAAATAGCTCTAACTAAATATGGAGTTACGAAAGATATAAAAGAAATTATATAAATTATTGCAAGATGGTTAAATATCTGATCGGGGTATTCCTCTATTTTTTCTAAAATGAAATGTTGACCTGTGGGGAAAGGCCAGTAGCCAAAAAAAGAATAGATATTTACAGGTAAAAATGAGACAAAGTAAACAATAGCTGCAACAAAGGTTGTATAAAATCCTTTTCTAAATGCAAAAATTAAGAAATAACAAACTCCAAAGAAAGATATATTTAAAAAAAATCTAAGCCAGAAATCCACCTTAATTAAAAATTATATTATCGTATTGATTAATAATTTTTTTAATATCAAACTTCTGAACTTGATTATATAATTTTTCACCAATGTTTTTTTTATAAAAAGGCTCATCAATTAATATCTTGATAAGATTAACAGCTTGTCTAAAATTTTCATAAGTAAATTTACTACTTAAGTATTCACCTAATAACAATTCAGAAGTAATGTTTATCTTCCTCATAATTATAGACTTTTTAGAAATCATTGCTTCTAATATTGCATTAGGAATTCCCTCTTGTCTTGATGCTGAAATATACACATCACATACACTCAAATATTCCTGAGGATTTTCTAAAAAACCTGTAAAAAAAACTTTATCAATTAAATTTTTATCTCTTACGAAATTATTACATTTTTTAAAATAATTACAATCTTTGTCATATGGGCCAATAATAATTAATCTTGCAGACTTATCATAATTCAAAATTTCACTAAAAATTCTAAGAATCTCCATAGTATTTTTTCTCTTAGATATTCTTCCAATTGTTATCATCAAAAAAACTTTCTGAAACTCAAATTCTTGAAATTTTTTACTTCTAGATTTTATAGTTTGATTTAATTTTATTTTAGTTTCAATACCATTAGGAATTACATAAATTTTTTTTGCGACAGATTTTTTTTCTAGAAGAAATAATGAAGATTGAACAATAAATGCACTAGAATTGGCAAGAATTAATCTATAAATTGATGAAAAATTTGATTTTAGTAAAGTCTCTTCATCATCATACTTAAAAAGAGTGGTGCCTAAATAATAATCCTTTTTCAGAAGAATACAGATTAAAGCTACACAAATACAAAGGGGGTCTCTACAAGAGATAAGTAAATACTTAGTTTGTCTATGTAAGATGAAAAAATAAATTAATCTAATAAATGTATATGGCAGCCAAATTAATACTTTATATAGGAAACCATATTTATATTTCATTAATTTTAAAGTATTTACTTTATTAATTCTCGTATTAGATGATGTAATAAAATTCAATTTAATATTATTAATTCCTACAAAATACCTTGCATAATTATAAAATCTTTTTCCTCCACCGCCTGAATCTGGCGGAGCCTTGATAGTAACAAGAGATAATTCTTTATACATTTTTCATTAATTTATAAACAATTAAAAAAGCCTTTAAAAAGGTATTTATTTTTTTAGTAATTATTTATTTCATTTACTTTACATTTTAAGTCATATAATAATTCGTCTCTTTAGGATAAATTCTTGATAATAAACTATAATGGATAAAGACAAATTAAAATATATTATTATAAATAAACTATACACGCCTTTAAAAAATTTTGCTAGAACAAAGTTTAAGAAAATACAACCCCATAACACTCAATTTAAAGATTTAAAATCAATTTCTAAAGGTGGTTATTACCATAATATTAAAATTTTCAATTCATCAACATGGATTTTATTTGGTAGAAGACATAACTCAGTTAGTTCTGATGAAAATTTTTATGAAATTCAATGGGGTTTTATAGAGGAATGGCTAAAAAAGAATATTTATAATTTTAAAAATAAAAAACTTTTAAACAAAACTTTTTTAGAAATTGGTCCAGCGGAAGGATTTCATACCTTAAAAATGTTTGAATCAGGAGCTAAGTTTGGATGGCTAATAACGCCACAAACTATTCTTTCAAAAAGATTGCAATTAATATTAAAAATTATAAAAATTAAAAATTTTCTCATAATATCTGGCAATTTCCCTCTGGTAGAACATGCAGATAAAGCTTTGGAAAAAAATTTTAAAAAATGTGATTTAATTTTATGTCTTGGAGTTATCTATCATGCCGATGATGCTATTAAATTCCTAAAAGAAATAACTAAATACGAGGTGCCTGTGATTTTAGAATATGCTTATAGTTATCCAAATAAAAACAAGAAATTCTCTCCTGAAGAAAATAATAATGGAGCGAATGGCTATATGAATGAGGAATTTATTTATGAATTTTGTCAGAAAAATTCTTTTAAAATTGAGGATTTTCCAGAATATTCTTCTTATTGTTTAAAAAGCCTTTTAAAAAACAAAAACAAATTCACAAGAAAAATGATTGCAATAACAAAAAAAGATAATGATTAACTATAAAACTATAAGTATATTAAATACATAAGATATAAATAAACATTCATGATAAAAAGAAGAAAATTAATAGTTGCTTTAATAAATTAAATATATTGAAAGATGAATGCATTAATTAAAAATAATTTATCATTAATAAGAGTAATAATTTATATAAATATTAGTATATTTTATTATATTTTTTTATATAAATTTTCACCTCTAGGCATAAATTGGAGAGAAAGTTTTGTTGAGGTTTTTAATAATTCAATTTACAATATTCTTAATCATTTTGATTATACCTTACTTGGATTAACAAGTTCAAATGTAATTAATAAAGCCCAAAGCCAATCTCTTCATATATATCCTGCATTACATTTTATCCACTTTGCCTTAATTAAGTTTATTTTTGGGAATAGACTTCTATTTTTTATTTCACCTTTAATTACAAATTCAATTATCGTTTTTTCATCTATATTGACTGCTGAAATTACAATAAAATTATTAAAATCCTATTTAGCCATAGAGTCCTTTTTTATAGGTATTAGTAGTTTCATATTTTTTCTTTTCTCTCCATGGACTTATAGAATGATAATTAATCCGCATAGGGAAATTTATTTTTTTTTAGGATTAATCTTATCTATCTATTTAAGTTTAAGAAAAAATAATAAAATCAGTAAATTTATTTTTCTAATAGGTTGTTTTTATCAATATCAATGGGGGTTTTTATTTGCATTTTTTAATATTATTTTGATATTTTTATATTCTTTACAAAAAAAACTTAATGCTGCATACGCTTTTTTAATGTTCGAATTCGGAACCTATAGAGAAGTGATTAAATATTCATTATTTTGTTTAATTCCAACATTAATAGCAGTTGTGCAAAATATATTTATAAAAATAATTAAGCCAGATATCACATTAACAAATAGCTCTGCTTTGTACAGAATAGGGGTCGATAGTGGATCAAATATTTATCATGGAAGTATCTTAGGGGCATTACAGTTCCTTGGGGGGAATAGAATTGGCTATTGTTTATCAGATTCTTTTAATCTAAGAGAGGCTTTAAGTAATAATGTAAATACCAATAACTTACAAAACATATTTAGTTATCACTGTGTTTTAACAATTCTCAATTGTTTTCTTTTATCTAGCATCTCAATATTTGGTATCAGTCTTTTAATAAAAAATAGTAATGAGACTAAAAAATTAATTACCAGTTTAATTTTTTCAATTATTATTTTTATTTCTATATTTCAACAAACATGGAGTGCTCATCTAAGTTATTATTCCTATTCATTTAGCATAATATTTGCTATAGGAACTACATCTTTCTACAAAATACTATCAGATAAATCTGATAGTATTTCCATTATCAAATTTGTTTTTTACATACCTATAGTAATAGGAACATCTATTTCATTAATTAGGTCTAATTACATGATAAATTAAAATTGTTTAGAAAGATATTTACAGAATGGACAGTAATAACTTAATCGAATTAATTCTTATAAATTTATCTAATTTCTTAATAACAAAAAATGTAGTAGTCATAGGAATTGATGGTCCAACAGCCTCAGGGAAAACTATACTTGCTAATAATATTGGAAAAAGACTAAAGAACAAAGGGTATAATTGTGATTTTTATAGACTTGATTGGCAACTAAAGAATAGAACTGAGAGAATTAAAGACTTAAATATCATTCTTAAAGAATCAAACAATTTTAAGTTTGAAGGCGAATTGCATATGCATCTTGATCAATTTGAAAATTTCCTAAAGGATTTGAAACATATTAATAAAGATTTAGGTCTTGGGGAAGAAACAATCCAATATGAGATTAACGAATTATACTCCAGAGATAATAATGGTGAAAGATCAGATAAATATAAATTTAATATCAGAAAGAAAACGATAATTATTTGTGAGGGTCACTACACATCTAGAGCAGAATTTACAAATTTTATTGACTTTAATATTCTTCTTTTATCTGACCATACTGAACTTTTAAGGAGAAAAATAGAAAGAGTAACAAATTACCGATCTGAGCAAGATGCATCAAACTATTTCTATAAAATAGATATTCCCTCATTTAATCATCATTTAATAAGATACAAAAACCATATTGATTTAGTTGTAAATAATAATGACTGGAACTCACCATATATAGAGTCCTCTTTATATTTAGAAAATTGGATCAAAGAATCTAATAAAATTTCGAAAAATTCAAAAAATAATAGCTCACCAAAAGAAACATTCAATACTCTATTTTATAGTGAAAAAATCAACAAAAATATCGACATAAATAGCTTTAATGAAATAATTAATTTCAACAAAAATCTTAGATCAATATACCAAAGAAAAATGATTTTAAATGTAGAAGAAGAAAAAGATGATATTAATAAGAGATTGAATGATGAGATAAAAATTCTTAGAGAAAAATTAAAAAAGATTTCTGATGAGATATCTATATCAATTGAATCAAAAAATAACTTTAATATATCTCCCAGAGAAAAATGTTGTCCTCTGTCTATAGGTTTAAGATTTTTTAAAGGAGTTAATTCGATAGATTCAATTTTATTTTTATTCACCATTTATATAAATAAAAGCGAGATTTTTATTTCATGGAAAGGAGGAACAGAAATAATTTATAAGAATTTTAAATTGTCAAATATAGAAGAAAAAGAGATCCATAATCAAATTAATTCAGATTGGAATGCTTTAAATCTAGAGAAAAGTTCTAATTCGATAAATAAAATAACACTAATTACTCCTACTGATTATTGTATTCCTGAATTTATAAAAGATTTTGAAATAAAAAAGATATTTTCAAAGAAAGAACATGAATTAACAGTATTTTTTGATTTATTAAAAATATTTATATTGGAAAATGATTCTATCATCATACATAGATTTTCAACTTTCGAGGAACAAAATTACTTTCAAGAAATAATGAATAACTTAGGTAAAAAGAATATTAGTGTTGGTAATTATTTAATATCTTTAAATAGTGAAAATTCCGAGCTACAAGAGGCATTCAAAAAATGGTCTGTAAATTTTGTCAATGAAGACAAAAAATATTCATTTTATAAAAATAAATATGACGAAAAAATAAACAATGAATTAGAAGAAGCAGAACTTTTAATAAAAAAATTCTCGAAAAATTTTGTATTAAAAGATAATTTTTTAGTTTTAAAAAAATCAAACATAAAACAAAATATTGATATTCTTATTGACGACCTAAGATTTATGCTTACTTCAAAAAATAGAGTCTTAAGAAAAAAATCATTTGAATTTATTAATGATCAATTCCCAGATATAAATATAAGTTCTAATGAAATTCTTAAAGCATATTTAGTTAAAAAACAACCAAAAAGTAATTATAACGTTCCTTTAAATGAAATTCCATTTATGTTCCCTACTATACTTGGTGAGTTTTATCTTTGGACAAATTTAAGAGGTGATAGATCTGCGATATTAGGTGCAAATATATATGATATTGATGGTGAAAATTCACTAGATGCTGAATCATTACTGAAAGCAGCGGCAGAAGCAAATACCCCAATAGTTTTGCAAGCATCATTGAATGCCATTGGTGAAAAAAGTATTCATAATAATAAAGTTATTCAAGGTTATTTAGATTTAGAGGATTCATCAAATACCTTAATTGAATCAGTAATTAAATCATCATTACAAAATAATTTAATTTCAGGTATAAAAAATCCTCTCTACGGCATTGGGATTGATCATATAGATTCTAAAAATGATATCCCAAATGGTCGTTGCAAGAATTTCCTAAAAAATTCAATCAAGAATAAGAATCTTACGCATATAGTTTTAGATGGTTCATCAAGATTCAAAGCTAAAACAAGAGATATAGTAGAAATCAAAAAAGCTTATTTAGATGTAATTAATTTCGAGACTTCTTTACTAAAAGAAAACAAAGATAGTTTTTTAATTGATAAAGAATATTGTATTGGAGAATTAAATTATACAGAAAAAAGTACTGAAGCTTTGATCCCAACATGTAATGAAATAATTCTCTTTGTTAATTTATTAATTGAAGAACTTTATAAAAAAGAAATGTCATATGAGAATTGCAGACCTTCTTTATTTATAGGAAATTTAGGAACTGTCCATCATAGTAATGATGGTCAAAAATCAATCAAAACAGGTATCTCATATAAGTGGGTAGAAGCCGTCAAAAAATATGGATTTTACAGTTCCGTATTACACGGAACAACTAATTCAAAAGAACATATTTTAGAAGAGGCCACAATCGGATGTCACAAAATAAATGTTGCAGGAGATCTATTAAAAGTTTATTTAGATTCTTTACCTTTATGGATTGACAAAAAATATAGATTTTTTGATAAAGAGTCAAAATTTAATATGAAATATATAAGACAACTTAAGAATAAATTTAGTCCAAATGAAACTAATCTGATTAAAGAAAATCTCTATAAAAAAGCAATAAAGCTATTTAAAACAATAAACGCTCCGTTTATTACAGAAAGAGATAAAAAGTATTTTCATAGATTCTCATACAGCTTAAATAATAATTTAATAGAGTTAATTCTGGAAAAATATAAAGATAAAATTACTTTAAATTACTTTAAAAATAATCAATATAAAAAAGATTTCTATAAAGGTGATTTCTTCTTTTCTGCATCAATGATAGAAGTTCCCTTTGAAGAAGGCTTTATAGACTTTGCGATAGAATTAATTAGTGCAGGAATGCGCTATTTTCATATAGATGTAGGAGATGGTAAATTTATTTCAAGGAAATTTACAGGGATAGAAAAAATTAAATTTTTAAATTCACTTAATAAAGATTTAATAATACATGCTCATTTGATGGTCAAAAATCCACATTCTCAAACTGAATCTAAGTTATCCACTATTGAAGAATATTTAGAAGCAGGAGTAACAAATATTGCTTTACATCAAAATGCCTTTAATTCAGAAAAAGAATTTATAAAGTCAATAAATTTTATAAGAGACAATAACTGCACTCCTGGAATTATTATTGATATAGCTAATAACGAACTAGAAAAAATTTGGAGTTTTATAAAGTTACATAAAATTAATTGGGTAGTAATAATGGGAGTACCAATTGGATATGGCGGTCAATTATTTCAACCAAATGCTTTATCTAAAATTTCTTTCTTCAGAGAAAAATCAGATTCAGAGGATTATAACTTAGAGATAGAAGTTGATGGTGGATTAAATATTGATAATATCAAAGATTGTTATATGATGGGCGCAAATATACTGGCAGGATGGTCAATCATTAAAGATAAAACAGCCAAAGATGTTGTTAAAAAATATAAAAATATTTTAAATTTAGTTAAATCTTAATGAATAAAGAAACTAATCCAATCCTATTGATACCCTTGTGTGGGGTAGGAAAAAGATTTCAAGATTCTGGATATAAAATACATAAATCTCTACTGGATGTTCACAAGAAATGCATGTTAGAGAGGGTAATTAATAAATTTCCTCAAAGTTTTGATACATACATAATTTCAACAGCTCGTATTAAAGAAAAAATTACTAAATCAAAAGATATTTTTTTTAATATAAAAAATATTAAATGGATTATAATAGAGGAGCATAAACTTGGACCGGGATATACTCTTAAACAATCAGTTGATAATATTCCCTCAGATCGTCCAATTTATATTTCTTATTGCGATATAACTTGGGAATGGCATGAATCTGATTTGCCTCATCAAAAGACTAATATTGAAGCCGCAATTTTTACACATCACGGTTTTCATCCGCACTTAATAAATAATTCCTTTTCCGCTTTTTGTAAGAAAGATAAGAATAATTATCTCATAAAAATTAAAGAAAAAGGTTCATTTACAAAAGATTGGATGAACGAAGAACTATCAATTGGTTTATTCTATATAAGAAAGAAAAGCTTATTAAAAGAAAGTTTATTTGAACTTATTAATAAAAAATATATTGTTAATAATGAATATTATCCATCACTTATTTTTAATTTTTTTATTAAAAAAAACATAAAAGTTAACTTAATTAAAGTAAAAAGTTTTGTTCATTATGGTACTCCTGATCAATTAGAGGACTTTAAAGATTGGTTAGAAAAAAGTAATAATCTATCAATTAATAAGAAAATTAAATTTTCAACAATTGTACTTGCTGCGGGTAGAGGTAAAAGAATGAAAAATATAAGTAATTCAC
Source organism: uncultured Prochlorococcus sp. (assembly GCA_902572915.1). GTDB lineage: Bacteria > Cyanobacteriota > Cyanobacteriia > PCC-6307 > Cyanobiaceae > Prochlorococcus_A. Next base: position 7,228 of record CACGHR010000011.1, on the reverse strand, counting down.
CAAAAGGTTTAATTAAGATTGGGAACCAAAGACTAATAAATAAAGTAATTTATAACTTGCCTATTAATAATAATAAACTTTTTTTAATTGTTGAAAATAAATTCTCTGAATTATATAGAACACTCAAAATATCTACCCAGTATGAAATAAAAAAAACTTCAAATCAGTTGGATTCTTTGAAGGAAAGTATAAAATTTTTAATAGAGGAAAAATCAATTCTTATATGTTCTTGTGATTGTTATGGAAAATTTGATTGTGAACTTCTTTTAGAATTAATCAAATCTGAAAAATACGAATTTATTTGCTTTGGATTTAAACCAACCTTAACTCAGACAAAGTTGGGTGGACATACTTATTTTTCATATAAATCTGATAAAGTTCAAGATATATTTATAAAAGAGAGAAAAGATAGCAATAACAAAGGCTTGGCTGGATTTTTTTGGGCAAAAGATTCAAGATTTTTAAATCAACAAATAAATAATTTATATGAATCAAAAGTTTTTGAGAACATTAATAGAGAGTTGATTATTGATGATCTAGTTAATTTTCTTGTAATGAAAGGGAAGAGAGTTGGTTTTATTCCACTTGAAAACTATATCCATCTTGGCTCTGAACTTGAATATAAGGAATATAGTTATTGGCAAAAAAATATTAAGGGTATTTTAAATTTAAATATGGAATGAATAATGATTTTGTATATCGCTCATAGAATAAATACTATTGAAAAGCTTAAAACTATACCTGAAAATGTAGGCATAGAAATAGATATAAGATCTTCCTCAAAACAACTCATACTTTCCCATGAACCTTTTTATGATTCAGCAGAAAGACTAGACGATTTTATGAAATTTGTTGGGAAAAGATTTTTAATCGCAAATATTAAGTCTGAAAGGATCGAACCTATTTTTATAGAAGATTATAAAAAAACTATCAATAAAGATAATTATTTTTTTCTTGATAGCAGTTTTAATGTAATAAATACTTACAGCAAAAATAATAATTACTCCTTCGCTGGAAGGATCTCAGAAATAGAATCAATAGAAACCATAAATCATTTAAATAAAAAATCTTTGATTAAATGGATTTGGATAGATGCATTTGGCAAAAAACCTTTTAATAAAAATTTAGCTGAAAAGTTAAATAATATGAAAATAAAAAAATGTTTAACATCTCCTGACCTTCTTGGAAGAAATCAAGACATAGAATATTTCTGCAAAAAAATTATTGAAGATGGTTTAATACTTGATGCTATTTGCTGTAAATTCGAAAATATAGAAATATGGAAAAAATATTTTAAAAAATACACTATCTAAATACTATAAATTTATTTATTAAAAAATTAATTAAAGCGATATTTGAAACTACGATAAACCAAGTCAATATATAATTAATTCCAAAACTTTTTAGAAGGAATATAAGTGATGAAGCTGTGAAGATAGAAATAATATAATAAATAATAAATATTAGTTTATATCTAATTCTTAATCTTTTTTTAAAAGAAAATCTACTATTAAGAAAATAACTTATTGAAATAGCTATCAACTGACCAATTAATGAAGAAAAAAATACATTAATCTTAACTATCTTAAAAAAAGTTATAAAAAATAAAAAATTAAATATATTTGCGATAATTCCTGAAATTAAAAATCTGCTAAATTGAAAATATGATTCTATATTATCTTTATTAATTAGAAATGTTTTAATTGATTTAAATCGTATCATGAAAAAAGAATTATCTATTGTAATTCCCTGTTATAACGAGGAAAAGTCATTACCGGAAATAATTCTAAAAGCTAAATTTATTACGGATAATTTTCCTATAGAAATAATAATATTAAATAATGGTTCAAAAGATCAAACTTTTAATATTTTGAAAAATGTAAAGAAGAATGAAAAGCTAAAAATCAAAAACATTAATCAAAATCGAGGTTATGGTTACGGTATAAAATATGGCCTCAAATATTGTAATAGCGATTTTGTTGGATGGACTCATGCAGACTTACAAACAGATATATTTGACTGTATAAGAGTTTTAAATGCGATTCAATCTAAAAATAAATTGCCAAATTTATTTTTCAAAGGATTTAGGTATGGCAGATCAAAATCAGATTCTTTCATTTCAAAAGTTATGGAATTATTTGTAAATACATTATTTTTAACTTCAAAATTTAAAGAGATAAATGCACAACCATCAGTTTATCCAAAATCTATTAAAAAAGATCTTATTAAAAATGGTCCTGATAATTATCTCTTTGATTTTTATGCGTATTTTAAAGCAATAAAAGCTAAATTAAAACCAGTGAGAATAAAAGTTCTTTTTTTGAAAAGGGGTTTTGGATTAAGTCATTGGAATAAAGACTTTTCCTCAAAAATTAAATTTATAAAACTGAATATAATATATATATTCAAATTTAGATTAAAAAATTTTTAAAATAGATTTTAATTTTTTATTTTTTTATAAGACCTCTACCTGAAGTATCCGTTTTCCAAATTAAATTGTTATCTTCCAAATCATTTTCATTTAAATATTCATCAAATGCTTGCTTGGCCCCCTCCCAATATCCATAGTCATCTAAAAGTAAAACACCATTTTTTTGAAGCCTTGGATATAAAATTTCAAGTTCAACTTTTGTGCTCTCATACCAATCAGTATCTAGTCTTAATAATGAAATGATACTTGGCAAATTATTATTATCTTTTAGAGTCTCAATAACATCTCCCTTTATACATTTTATATATTTCTCAAGTTTATTTTTAGAAAATTGAAATCTTACATCTTCAATAGAAGCATAACACCATTCATTATAATTTTCTTTTTGGAATGTTAAAAATTCATTTCTTGCAGAAAGTCCAGTGTAATGTTCAATATCATTACTTTTTGGTTCCGTCATCCCTTTAAAAGTATCAAATAAGAAGATCTTTCTATCTTCATTTAAATCTTTAAGTACCATTGCCATAGCTAAAGCACAGCCTCCTCTCCATACACCACATTCAACAAAATCTCCTGGAATTTTGTTCTTAACAATATATTTGGTAGCTTGTATAACAGCCCACAATCTATCAATGCTTACCATTGAAATCGCTTTTCTTTTTGACATTTCGGTTTTTGCACTAGGTCGCAAAATATAATCAATTATTTCCTTATCTCTTATTGAAGCTTCAACCGGATAAATAGGCTTCCCACTTTTAACTCTTGAAATTCTTAAATTAAATAAAGAAAGAAATTTATTTATCAATTTAGAAACCATAAAAGTATTTTTTTTAAATTATATTTGTTTATTGTAAACTTTTCTATATTTAAAGGATTCTTTTTTGAAATTATAATAGACAAAACTTTGATATTTAATTTGAAAAAATAAGATTTTTGCAATACTATTAATTAAATTAAAAATTATTTTTATTAGGATTTTGATTAAAAAAATAAAAAATATTATATTTATAAAATTTAATATTTTAAAAAAATATTTTAGGCTAAAAGTATTATATAAACTCTGCATCAAGATTTTTAGATGCATTTGAAATTAATTGCAAATGGTTAAATTTTTTGATCAAAAAATAGTGCACGAATCGAATTCATTAATTGCAAATGGTTAAAAATTTTGATCAAAAAATAGTGAACGAATCTAATTCATTAAATAAATGTCCAATTTGTGGTTACAAAAATAATAAAATAATTTTTGCTTTAAATAACATTCCAATTTCATATAGTTCTCCTCTAGAAAAGAATGAATGTGGTAAAGAAAAACTTGTTGATTTAAAAATAGTTGAATGTGGTAATTGTTTTCATATCTATAATTCAGGATTTAAAACTGATTATGTTTATGACCTTTATAGAAACAAATATTCTTCAGGCATAGCCAATTCAAAAGCTGTTTTTGATAAATATCATTTTATTATTGAAAAAATAATAAAAAATAAAAATATAAATAATAAAATAATTGTCGAAATAGGTGCTAGCAATTTAAGTTTTTCTAAAGTCCTACTTAGCAAGAATGCTAAACATATTTATGCTTTTGATCCTTCTTCATATTTCAAAGTAAAAGAGAAAAACATCACTTTTATCAATGACTTTTTTAATTTGGATTACTTAAATTGCAGTTTTAAAGAAGTAAACCTTGTTGTAATGAGGCATGTATTAGAACATTGCCCATTTCCCTCAAGAATATTAGAAGAAATCTCTAGACTCGGTGTTGAGGGAATGAAAGTTTATATTGAAGTACCTAATGTAATAAACATATTAAGTAATGGAAGGTTTTATGATTTTTTTTATGAGCACATTCATTATTTTAATCCTAAATTTTTGAAAAAATTCTTAAGTAAGTTTGGCTTAAAGACTTTGGAAACTAATTTTTTAGCTGATGGACAGCATTTTGGCATATTATGCGAAAAATCAAATTCACCGATTCTAAATGATTTATGTTCGCAAGAATTTGATTCATATTCATCTACAAAAATTAATAATTTTAAAAAAAATATGGATTATTTTAAAACAAGTTTCGATTTTATTATAAATAAATATGAAGAAATTGCTATCTATGGAGCTGGGAGTCATAGTTTAGGAATTGCTTCAATTCTAGATTTAAATAAAAAAAGAATTAAATACTTTCTTGATTTAGATAAATACAAATCAGGAAAATATTCACCCAAAACTAATATTCCAATTTTCAATCCCTATGAAGTAAACCTTAATATAATACAAGCAATAATTATCATTGCTCCATTGTACCAAGAAGAAATAATTAGAAACTTAAGATCCGAATTTAATTATAAGAATCATATTTGGGCTACCCATCCATCAATATATTTAGTTAAAAATTAACGTTTTTAGATTTTAAAAAAAAATAAGTATAGATAAATATATTATTTAATCCATAGCTAATACTATTATGTCTGAAGAAGAAAAAAAACTTTCTCCGCTTGAAGCAAAGATTTCTCAAGCTTACAAAATTAATGAATCTCTAGAAGAGAAGAAGCGAGAAATTGAAGTGAGAATCAAAAAATAGATACTTTAGAATTATTCCTCCCTTATCGTATATATAGGCAAAAATGAGAAGATTTAGAGTTTGGTATTATTGCACAAAGTTTGATTGAAAGAGTTGATACCCCTCTAGCTATTTATCTTAAATTCTGAACATTGGGAAAGCATATAAGTACTTCTTAGGAAGAGAAAATAAAATAATGAGTGAAGCTGCTTTTCCAAAATATTAGCCTGTTTTTTAATCCTGAAAAAGTTTCAATACGCAAAATAAAGACTGTTAGAAATTGAGTTGATTTTTTTTTAAATTGAAAAATCTAATTTATCTAAATTATCAATAGTATTTCGTAATCCAAAAGGTAAATCAATCTTTGCATTCCAACCTAAATTATTTATTTGAGAAACATCTAAAGTTTTTCTAGGAGTTCCATCTGGCTTTGATCCATCCCAAATTATTTTTCCATCGAATTTTGTAATCTTAGATATCATCTCAGCAAGTTGCTTTATAGTTATATCTTTACCTGTCCCAACATTAAGATGGTTAAGTGAATTTCCGTTAATATCTTTTGGAGAATTTTCATGATCTGGATTCCAATATTTTAATGAAAATATAATTGCATCTGCAAGATCGTCTACATGCATAAATTCTCTATAAACTGTACCAGTTCCCCAGCAAGTAACTGAAGATAAGTTATTTGCTTTTGCAGTTAAGAATTTTCTTATTAAAGAGGCGATAACATGACTATTCACATGATGATAATTATCATTGGGTCCATATAAATTTGTGGGCATTAAAGAAATCGCATCAAAATTAAATTGTTTTCTCAATGCTTCGCAAAGTTTAAGACCTGATATTTTTGCAATTGCGTAACATTCGTTTGTTTTTTCAAGAGAACCTCTCAACAAAAATTCTTCCTTTATGGGTTGCTCCGAGAACTTGGGATAAATACAACTACTCCCTAGAAATAATAATCTTTTAACTTTATTTAAATAAGCTGATTCAATTAGATTAGTTTGTATTTTTAAATTCTTGATTAAAAAATCTGCTGGAAAAACCATATTAGAGTAAATACCGCCAACTTTTGCGGCAGCTATTATTACAATTGTGGGCTTGTGTTTAAGAAACCAATTTTTTACTGCAACCAAATCAAAAAGATCTAGTTCCTTTCTAGAGGGTGTAAGTAATATATGATTGCTGCAATTTACTTCAGAATTTTCTTTTACAAATGCTCTTTTAATTGCGCTACCTACCATACCAGTGGCTCCTGCAATAAATATTCTTTCGTTTTCATTTATCATTTCAAACTTAATTTTAATTTTTGTTAGTTGGGGGGGATTCAAAATTGCTTGAAATCTGAAACCCCTCTTTTTTTAGAAAAGATTCTTGCATTGCTTTATTCTTATCTTCATTGATCATCTCTTCAATCATTTCTTCTAGCGTATACTGAGGTTTCCATCCCAGTTTTTTAAAGCTTTTTTGAGAATCTCCTCTCAGTTCTTCGACTTCAGTCGGACGAAAATATCTTGGATCTATTTTGATAACTATCTCTTTAGTATCTGCTCTCCTCCCAACTTCTTCAAGTCCTGTACCTTCCCATATAATTCCCTTACCATCAGAGTTTGTATCCCATTTAAGTTTCTTAGCACATATTTCTACAAATTTTCTAACGGTTTCCATCCTTCCTGTTGCAATAACAAAATCTTCAGGCTCAGTTTGTTGAAGCATCAACCACTGCATTCTTACATAATCTTTAGCATGCCCCCAATCTCTCTTAGAGTTCAAATTTCCAAGATATATATATTTATCTAAACCAGCATCAATCCTTGATAGGCCCCTTGTTATTTTTCTAGTGACAAAAGTTTCACCTCTTCTAGGACTTTCATGATTAAACAATATTCCGTTACAAGCATAAATACCATAAGCTTCTCTATAGTTTATTGTTATCCAGTAAGCATACAATTTTGCAACCCCATATGGACTCCTCGGATAGAAAGGTGTGGTCTCCTTTTGGGGCGATTCTTGAATCTTTCCATAAAGTTCACTTGTACTCGCTTGATAAAATTTAGTTTTCTTAGTAAGTTTTAAAATCCTTATAGCTTCCAAAATTCGAAGAGTGCCTATTGCATCGCAATTAGCTGTGTATTCAGGAGTTTCAAAACTTACGGCAACATGACTTTGTGCTCCCAAATTATAAATCTCATCAGGTTGAACATTTTGAAGAATTCTTATAAGATTTGTGCTATCAGTTAAAT